>NZ_JBANSP010000060.1:0-1448 GCF_037167145.1 Paenibacillus sp. YIM B09110
GTCTTTTCGTTACTCATACCGGCATTCTCACTTGAATGCGCTCCACCAGTCCTCACGGTCTGACTTCAACGTACATTCAACGCTCCCCTACCCAATGCAGCAAGCTGCAATGTCATAGCTTCGGTGGTGTGTTTAGCCCCGTTACATTTTCGGCGCAGAGTCACTCGACCAGTGAGCTATTACGCACTCTTTAAATGGTGGCTGCTTCTAAGCCAACATCCTGGTTGTCTTTGCAACTCCACATCCTTTCCCACTTAACACACACTTGGGGACCTTAGCTGATGATCTGGGCTGTTTCCCTCTTGACAATGGATCTTAGCACTCACTGTCTGACTCCCGGTAAGCATGTCTATGGCATTCGGAGTTTGACTGGACTTGGTAACCCTTGGCGGGCCCCGCACCCAATCAGTGCTCTACCTCCACGACACTCATGACCGAGGCTAGCCCTAAAGCTATTTCGGGGAGAACCAGCTATCTCCGAGTTCGATTGGAATTTCTCCGCTACCCCCACCTCATCCCCGAATTTTTCAACATTCGTGGGTTCGGGCCTCCAGTGCGTGTTACCGCACCTTCACCCTGGACAGGGGTAGATCACACGGTTTCGGGTCTACAACCACGTACTATGTCGCCCTATTCAGACTCGCTTTCGCTGCGGCTCCGTCTTTCCGACTTAACCTTGCACGTAATCGTAACTCGCCGGTTCATTCTACAAAAGGCACGCCATCACCCATTTAACGGGCTCTGACTTCTTGTAAGCGCACGGTTTCAGGTTCTTTTTCACTCCGCTTCCGCGGTGCTTTTCACCTTTCCCTCACGGTACTGCTTCACTATCGGTCACCAGGGAGTATTTAGCCTTGGCAGATGGTCCTGCCGGATTCCGACGGGGTTTCACGTGTCCCGCCGTACTCAGGATACACTTCGGAGAGTGTTAGCTTTTGGTTACAGGGCTTTTACCTCTTTTAGCGGGCCTTTCCAGACCTCTTCGCCTAACCAACACTTTTGTAACTCCATGTGAAATGTCCTACAACCCCAAGAAGCAAGCTCCTTGGTTTGGGCTAATCCGCGTTCGCTCGCCGCTACTGACGGAATCACTTTTGTTTTCTCTTCCTCGGGGTACTTAGATGTTTCAGTTCCCCCGGTATGCCTCTTACTAAGCTATGTATTCACTTAGTAGTAACTGGACATTACTCCAGCTGGGTTTCCCCATTCGGAAATCCCCGGATCAAAGCCTGCTTACGGCTCCCCGAGGCGGTATCGTTGTTCGCCACGTCCTTCTTCGGCTCCTGGTGCCTAGGCATCCTCCGTGCGCTCTTAATAGCTTAACCTAGCGTTTTTCGATGGCTCGCTTCCTGAATTTCTTCAGAAAATACGCATCCATCTTAAACATGGTTTTAAATCCAGCTAAAGGATGTTTCAGCAATTCTTTTCTTTCGTTATCCAGTTTTCAA
>NZ_JBANSP010000061.1:0-1298 GCF_037167145.1 Paenibacillus sp. YIM B09110
CACTTACCATGCGCGTATGGCGGAATTGGCAGACGCACCAGACTTAGGATCTGGCGGGCGACCGTGGGGGTTCAAGTCCCTCTACGCGCACCATACTCTTTAAACTCAAGCCATGCTATGCATGGCTTTTTTGTATGCAATCATATAAATACAAACAGTCGCAGAGTACCGGCAGTCATTCCAGTGCCCTGCGACTTTTTGGCGTGCATCGAAGTGAGTAACTTAGTTCATTGGGTTTCCTCGTCGGCCGAGGGGCCGTAGAAGCCAGGCACTGGAATATCGAGAAGTCGAAAGTATACCCCGAGCTGCGCCCGGTGGTGAACCATGTGGTTTAATCCGAAGGTGCGGAGCGCGATTGCCCGCGTTTCACGGCGGATGATATGGTTGCCGTGGCGCAGTATCCATTCCGCGTTGAGTGTCTGCTCGTCGCATTCGGCGAGCAGCTTCTCCACCTTGCTGACGTTCGCGTCGAACTCATCCAGAACGTCAGCGGGTTTCTCCAGTGGCTCCCGCCGCTGCGGCAGGGTCGAAAGATCGAGCTCTGGGTACTGAAGAATCGCGATTTGCCAGTTCAGAAGGTTGGTAAGGTGTGTGGCCAGTCCTCCTAGCGTCATCGATTTCTCGTGGGGTTTCCAAGTCATATGCTCTTCGGGCAAGCGTTCCAGAATACGGCGTGTATTGGCCAGTTCATGCGCTGCGTCGCCGACGATCAGTTGTTTGTACATGAATGCATCTCCTCCCATATGGTTTAGCATACAATAAATTCCGGTCCAGCGGAAAGCTCTAGTCCCGCTCGTATGACTTTCAGCGGTTCAGTGCTCCTTGCAGACCTGCTCCATATCTAAGGAGAGTTTCTGATGACCTCTGATAGAGAAGCCAGAACTGAAGGTTACGATTTGCAGGTATAGGATAGCAAGCTATTGAACTTCTCTACTCTATCTATACAAAGGGAGGCACTCTTGGAAACGTGTGAGTGACGGAGTCGCATAGATCATAATTATACTCGGTCGGTAGACGCTGGTGGAGAAAGTGATGGAACTAAGCAAGCAGCCAAAACATCAGAATGTGAGTGGGAGGGTTAACGGTGAAAGCTACATTTACGGTTTTTGGCGAAGGTGATATTTTCAGATCTACTAAATAAATGAATGTATTTATAAAATAAATATAATAATTATAAAAAAATGCTTGCATTCATATATACAACCATGGTATATTCTAATTCCGGCCGAGAGAAACACACGCCGGACACGAAAGAAATGATTGTTCTTTGAAAACTGAACAACGAGCGAAACTGCCAG
>NZ_JBANSP010000062.1:0-1268 GCF_037167145.1 Paenibacillus sp. YIM B09110
CACTTACCATGCGCGTATGGCGGAATTGGCAGACGCACCAGACTTAGGATCTGGCGGGCGACCGTGGGGGTTCAAGTCCCTCTACGCGCACCATATTTTCAACAAACAAGTTCTTGCTGAGCAAGGGCTTTTTTTTGTTATTGACTATTTTTAATTATATTGTGATCTTCCTGGCTAGATACAAAAGTTTAATTAACCACCCACGAAGGGTGGTTTTCTGTTGGTTCGAGAGTGGGCTGAAACGTTTAGAACAATGTATGAAGCAGGAAAAAGTCGAAGAATGCTGTAGCACCAGAAGAGAAAGTCAGTAGTAACATTGATAATCCGAATCTAGATTCAAAATCTGCTCCTGTCGCTGCAGCTTCTGCTGCGTCACGAAACGTATTGAATGACGTCAGTGAGTCAAAGCCTCACTCTTAATCCTAACAAGGATCTAGTATACGGAATACTTGGTATTTTAGCTTCTGTAGTTGGATTCCTTATTTGGTCATTTATCATTGGGGCCAAGCTTCAAAATTTATTCAATAGCATTTTTGGATTTGGCGGTTAAGGCGACTTCCTGGATACAGGCGAGATTAGTACTGCAATTGTAGGAAAAATGTTTCTCATGTCCTTGTTTTCCATCATATCGCTTTTTGTTGGACTTTCGGTGGTTGGTATTTGGAAGGGAAGTCATCGTCACTCCTTCAAGACCTTGATCATTAAGCTTGGTGGAGCACAATACATGGCTGGAGCTGGATTTCTGATCGCCGCAGTATTAGCTCTACTGAGTATCAAGCTTTCGCTATTCGTGCTTATAATTACGTTGTTATCAACGCTGATCTTAACGGTAACAGCTTCGATCGAGTTGTTCGAGGTAACGAGGGAACGTCGTACGCTCTATATTGTTTCATCAATTGCGAGTTACTCTCTTTTGTTAATGTTGTTGGGTTCAATTACGATCTAGATTTAATAATTATAGAGGCTAATCTTATTGAAACTCAGTAGGTTAGTCTCTATTTATTACTTAAAATGTTGTGCCTTTTGTTAAGTTATATTACGTTTTATTATGAGTATTTACGGTAATTTTTAAAATATAAAAATTATTTTCAAAAAAACACTTGCAATCATATATGAAAACATGATATATTCTATTTCTGGCCGAGAGAAACACACGCCGGACACGAAAGAAAAGATTGTTCTTTGAAAACTGAACAACGAGCGAAACTGCCAGTTAAGAAGCTTCGGCTTCTGAACTAAAGCAATAAAATGTTTTTGAGCAAGTCAAA
>NZ_JBANSP010000063.1:0-1151 GCF_037167145.1 Paenibacillus sp. YIM B09110
TGAGCAATGGGGTGACACAGAAGGGCAGTGACGCGGACTGATGGAATAGTCCGTCCAAGCAGTGAGGCTGATTCGTAGGCAAATCCGCGAATCGTACGGCTGGGCTGTGATGGGGAGCGAAAATTACAGTAGCGAAGGTCATGTACTCCGGCTGTCAAGAAAAGCCTCTAGTGAGATCTAGGTGCCCGTACCGCAAACCGACACAGGTAGGCGAGCAGAGCATNGAATGGCGTAACGACTTGGGCGCTGTCTCAACGAGAGATCCGGTGAAATTTTAATACCTGTGAAGATGCAGGTTACCCGCGACAAGACGGAAAGACCCCATGGAGCTTTACTGCAGCTTGATATTGGACTTTGGTACGATCTGTACAGGATAGGTGGGAGCCATTGAAGCATGAGCGCCAGCTTGTGTGGAGGCGACGTTGGGATACCACCCTGATCGTATCGGAGTTCTAACCTACTACCGTGAAACCGGTAGAGGGACCGTGTCAGGCGGGCAGTTTGACTGGGGCGGTCGCCTCCTAAAATGTAACGGAGGCGCCCAAAGGTTCCCTCAGAATGGTTGGAAATCATTCGAAGAGTGCAAAGGCATAAGGGAGCTTGACTGCGAGACCTACAAGTCGAGCAGGGACGAAAGTCGGGCTTAGTGATCCGGTGGTACCGAATGGAAGGGCCATCGCTCAACGGATAAAAGCTACCCTGGGGATAACAGGCTTATCTCCCCCAAGAGTCCACATCGACGGGGAGGTTTGGCACCTCGATGTCGGCTCATCGCATCCTGGGGCTGAAGTAGGTCCCAAGGGTTGGGCTGTTCGCCCATTAAAGCGGTACGCGAGCTGGGTTCAGAACGTCGTGAGACAGTTCGGTCCCTATCTGTCGCGGGCGCAGGAAATTTGAGAGGAGCTGTCCTTAGTACGAGAGGACCGGGATGGACGTACCGCTGGTGTACCAGTTGTTCCGCCAGGAGCACCGCTGGGTAGCCAAGTACGGACGGGATAAGCGCTGAAAGCATCTAAGCGTGAAGCCCCCCTCAAGATGAGATTTCCCAGTATGTAAGACCCCTTGAAGACGACGAGGTTGATAGGTTCGGGGTGGAAGCACAGCAATGTGTGTAGCTGACGAATACTAATCGGTCGAGGGCTTATCCTAAA
>NZ_JBANSP010000064.1:0-971 GCF_037167145.1 Paenibacillus sp. YIM B09110
TAGCTTAACGTTCCGCCATCGCTAACGTTTGCCGCCACGCTTAGCGTCGCTGTTCCGCCTACATTCACTGTCTTAGCCGTCGGTTGCGTTCCGATACTCGGCGTTGCCGCGTTCACGATGGCGTTCACCGTCACCAAAACAACGTTGCTCGTCACCGAAGCAGTCTTCGTCCCATTGACACTCGCATTCGTGTTCGTTACCACGACATAGTAGTACTTCGTGCCGGCCGCTGTCGTCGGTGCGTTATAGCTCGCGCTCGTCGCTCCGCTCACAAGCGTGCCTCCGGACGTACTATTCGTCGTGTTGCTGTACCATTGGTAGCTGAGCACTCCACCATCACTGACGCTGGCCGCCACGCTAAGCGTCGCCGTTCCGCCCACATCCACCGTCTTAGCCGTCGGCTGCGTTCCTATCGTCGGCGTTGCCGCATTTACAATCGCGTTTACCGTCACCAACACGACGTTGCTCGTCGCCGTCGCGGTCTTCGTGCCGTTCACGCTCGCATTCGTGTTCGTCACTACGACATAGTAGTACTTCGTCCCCGGCGCTGTCGTCGGCGTGTTATAACTTGCGCTGCTCGCTCCGCTCACTAGCGTACCGCCGGACGTACTGTTCGAAGTGTTGCTGTACCACTGGTAGCTGAGCGTTCCTCCGTCGCTGACGCTGGCCGCCACGCTTAGCGTCGCCGTTCCGCCGACATCCACCGTCTTAGCCGTCGGCTGCGTTCCGATCGTTGGCGTTGCCGCGTTCACGATGGTGTTCACCGTCACCAACACGACACTGCTCGTCACCGAAGCAGTCTTCGTCCCATTGACGCTCGCATTCGTGTTCGTCACCACAACATAGTAGTACTTCGTTCCCGCCGCTGTAGTCGGTGCGTTATAGCTTGCGCTGCTCGCTCCGCTCACAAGCGTGCCGCCACTCGTACTATTGCTAGTGTTGCTGTACCACTGATAGCTTAACGTTCCGCC
>NZ_JBANSP010000065.1:0-842 GCF_037167145.1 Paenibacillus sp. YIM B09110
ATTTCATCAAACTAATTCGGCCGATTCACGCCCATAACACCCAACCCGCACGTTTAGTTGCCCGATATCGAACTAAACACGCGGGGGGACTCGTAAAAATCTAATTAGTTACCCAGAATGACACTATTGCGTATTAGCTAGCTTTGGAGAGGACCGCATCATTCCAAGGAGGGGATCACCAACGGGTATATCGCTCATTAGTTGCATTTCATCAAACTAATTTCAGCCAACACGCGGTTACATGCTCATTAGTTGCATTTCATCAAACTAATTCGGCCGATTCACGCCCAAAACAACCAAACCGCCCGTTTAGTTGCCCGATATCGAACTAAACACGCGGGAGGCCTCGTACAAGACTAATTAGTTTCCCAGAATGATACTATTGCGTAATAGCTAACTTTGGAGTGGACCGCATCATGCCATGGAGGTGATCACAACCGGGTATATTGCTCATTAGTTGCGTTTCGTCGAACTAATTTCAGCCAACACGCGGTTACATGCTCATTAGTTGCATTTCATCAAACTAATTCGCCGATTCACGCCCAAAACAACCAACCCGCCCGTTTAGTTGCCCGATATCGAACTAAACACGCGGGGTTCCTCGTACAAGACTAATTAGTTGCCCAGAATGACACTATTGCGTATTAGCTAGCTTTGGAGAGTACCCGCATCATGCCAAGGAGGGGATCACCAACGGGAGTATCGCTCATTAGTTGCATTTCATCAAACTAATTTCATCTGCCACGCGGTTACATGCTCATTAGTTGCATTTCATCAAACTAATTCGGCCGATTCACGCCCATAACACCCAACCCGCACGTTTAGTTGCCCGATATCGAACT
>NZ_JBANSP010000066.1:0-729 GCF_037167145.1 Paenibacillus sp. YIM B09110
ACAGCTGTTATATAACCCGTTCCTCCATCAAGGCTGTATTCCATCATGCCTGCCTTGATTCCCTTCAGCTTGCCTGCATTTATCCCATCGAAGCTGAAGGTGATGGCAGGTGCCGCAGGTGTCGTTTCCACTGTGGCTTTCAATGTCACCGGGGAGGTTAGGTCTGACATTTGTGCAGGGGTTACCTGTCCTTCATCTAGCGTGACCGTTGCCGTCGCATTTGTATCATAATCCACCGTACTGTTACCCACAAGCGCGATCGTCAGTGACGTCTTACTCAGCCATGTCACCTTCCCCTGCGTTATGCCATCAGGCAGCCCTGTAAGCTTCACTGTTGCGTTATCCGGATTCGCATTGATGTCTCCATTAGTCAGCTTCACCGTTATTAACTGCCCATCCTCTGAGCCCTCCTTGAAGGCGGTGCCTGTCGCTGCAGTTATCTTAAGGTTCGGGGTTGCGGCTGTAAAGTTCAATGCCGCTGTTTGTCCGGTCAGAGTTACTCCGGTTATATATTTTCTTACCAGTAGTGCGATATCACCTCTCATATCACCCATGCTAGCAGCGCTTACATACTTCGCCCATGTTGTCCCGCCATCCTTGCTGAACTCCATGGTCTTTGCTATTCCCGTCACGATATTTGTTATATCGTTTGCTTTTACCGCAGGGGCAGCAGGACTTGGCAGGATGTCTATTTTCTTAACTAAACCAGCTGGTGACCTAAATGTTTCT
>NZ_JBANSP010000067.1:0-672 GCF_037167145.1 Paenibacillus sp. YIM B09110
TAGCTTAACGTTCCGCCATCGCTAACGTTTGCCGCCACGCTTAGCGTCGCTGTTCCGCCTACATTCACTGTCTTAGCCGTCGGTTGCGTTCCGATCGTTGGCGTTGCCGCATTCACAATGGGGTTTACAACAACCGAAACTACGCTGCTCATCACCGTAGCCGTCTTCGTACCGTTAACGCTCGCATTCGTGTTCGTCACCACAACATAGTAGTACTTCGTTCCCGCCGCTGTCGTCGGTGCGTTATAGCTCGCGCTCGTCGCTCCGCTCACAAGCGTACCGCCGCTCGTGCTGTTCGTGCTATTGCTGTACCACTGATAGCTTAACGTTCCGCCATCACTAACGCTTGCCGCCACGCTAAGCGTCGCCGTTCCGCCCACATCCACCGTCTTAGCCGTCGGCTGCGTTCCGATCGTCGGCGTCGCCGCATTTACAATGGGGTTCACAACAACCGAGACTACGCTGCTCGTCACCGAGGCAGTCTTCGTCCCATTGACACTCGCATTCGTGTTCGTCACCACGACATAGTAGTACTTCGTTCCCGCCGCTGTCGTCGGTGCGTTATAGCTCGCGCTCGTCGCTCCGCTCACAAGCGTGCCGCCACTCGTACTATTGCTAGTGTTGCTGTACCACTGATAGCTTAACGTTCCGCCATCGCTAACGTTTGCCGCC
>NZ_JBANSP010000068.1:0-627 GCF_037167145.1 Paenibacillus sp. YIM B09110
GTTTGCCGCCACGCTTAGCGTCGCTGTTCCGCCTACATTCACTGTCTTAGCCGTCGGCTGCGTTCCGATCGTTGGCGTTGCCGCGTTCACGATGGCGTTCACCGTCACCAACACGACGTTACTCGTCGCCGTCGCGGTCTTCGTGCCGTTCACGCTCGCATTCGTGTTCGTCACCACGACATAGTAGTACTTCGTTCCCGCCGCTGTCGTCGGCGCGTTATAGCTTGTGCTGCTCGCTCCGCTCACAAGCGTGCCGCCGGACGTACTGTTCGAAGTGTTGCTGTACCACTGGTAGCTGAGCGTTCCTCCGTCGCTGACGCTGGCTGCCACGCTTAACGTCGCTGTCCCGCCTACGTTCACTGTCTTAGCCGTCGGCTGCGTTCCAATCGTCGGCGTTGCCGCATTCACAATGGGGTTTACAACAACCGAAACTACGCTGCTCGTCACCGTAGCCGTCTTCGTCCCGTTAACGCTCGCGTTCGCGTTCGTCACCACGACGTAGTAATACCTCGTGCCCGCCGCTGTCGTCGGCGCGTTATAGCTTGCGCTGCTCGCTCCGCTCACAAGCGTGCCGCCACTCGTACTATTGCTAGTGTTGCTGTACCACTGATAGCTTAACGTTCCGCC
>NZ_JBANSP010000069.1:0-603 GCF_037167145.1 Paenibacillus sp. YIM B09110
TGCCGCTAACGTTTGATTAAACACAAATCCTCCGACCCATGTACCAATAATGGCTGGGCCTCCTCCCAAAACAGCTAATGCCAAAAATGTTTTTAATGTTGGTTTAGCTTTTAAGAGTGGAGCAGCGATGCCAATACCTTCCGTAATATTATGCAAAGTAAAACCTATTATAAGGAATGTGCCTAGTGCTGCTTCGCCAGCAGCAAAGGCGGCACCGATAGCAAGCCCTTCCCCAAGGTTATGCAGGCCAATACCGCCAGCTATCTTGAACGATACCCTTTTACCATTATCGTCTGCGCCAATTGCTTTCTTCGAATTCGTCTGATCAAGGGCAAGCAGAAATAAGAAGCTAAGCACCGCTCCAAACCAAACAAGCGCTGTTCCTTGAAAGACACCAGGCGCTATCGCGCCAAGCTCTAACCCTTCTTGTATGGTATCAACAGCAAGGAAGAAAAGCAGCCCGACTGTAAAGGCCATAACCGCCTGAATGCCTTTTGAGGAAAACCGGCGCATGAACGGATACCATAATAACCCCAGTCCAACTGGAACCACGCCTACATAAAAGCCGATCAGCGAATATTGCAAAAATCTGTTGGTATCCAC
>NZ_JBANSP010000007.1:0-343644 GCF_037167145.1 Paenibacillus sp. YIM B09110
CACATTCGCCAGCGATCCAAGACCGTCAATGGCACCGTAGGTTTGGTTGCGCCGGTCGTCGTAATAAGCCGCGATCTCCTCTTCATCTGAACGGGATTCGGCAAGATCCCCCACATACTGGATATTGTAGTCCAGCACTTCACTGTTCAACTTGGTGCCGTTGTCCCAGGAAGTTCCAGGTGTCCAAAGATCCAGGAACCCGGACAGCACTCCGATCGTCGGGTTGGAATAGACAGACATATTAACGGAGATGTTGTTCTTGTAGCTGTCGACAAAATGTCCCCATGCCGGAGCCTCAGGCAGCCCGACTGAAGATTCGGCCTGCGCCGCCGTGGCGATATTGCCGGCAACGGGATTGAAAAGCAGCAACGCGCCCATCGTAGCAGATAACAGCTTGTTTTTGGATTTGGCTTTCAAATCGAATCTACTCCTATCCTAATTTGATCTCGAACCAATCCCTGCAAAGGAGCGAACGAACTATGCCGTTTACGCATCTCCTTGCTGTAAGGGAGCGGAATCGGTCTCAATTTAGCATCAAGGCGCGCCCTGTATCAATATAACAATTTCCCCTTTGTATCAGTTTGGGAGGAATGTCGGTACTATTTAACACACACTTAATAAAAGTGGGACACTAGTTTACTTTCGTTTAATGAAGATGCGGGATAATTGAGAACAAGATAAGGGTATAAGCTTATAGGGGGAGGGGAACATCATGAAGAAGTGGAATTCCGTATTTGCTAACATGGCCATTTCTTATATATCCATTGTGCTCGTTATTGCGCTGTTGCTCTGCTCTATCTTCTATATTTATTTCTCGGAGAACTATAAGGAAGAGCTGCGAAACAAAAATCAGATGATTCTGGAGAACACGGCCCAAACAATTGAAACGACAGTGCTCCAGAGAGCCCAGCAGATCTACTTGGATATTTCCCTCAACAAAAACATAAATGTACGATTGTTTGCCGATTCTTCCTTTAAGAACAATCATAGCAAGGTGATTGACCTGCAAGAGATTCTTAAATCCGAGGTCATCAGCAATTCGGACGTCGTGCAAGCGGTGCACCTGTACTACCCGAGTCAGAATGTTATGCTGTCGTCACTCTACGGGTTGAAATTCAATGCCGACCAACATACCAGCATGATCTACTTGGCTGACTGGTTGAATGGGATGCGAAGCAATAAGCAGAGCAGTCTGTGGACGCCGACCCGCTTGGTTCCGCAAGATATTTACTCTGGCCTGCCCGATAATGGAAGCATTGCTTTAATGACTTACGCGCATAGTTATCCATTCCAAGCTTCAGGCGAGAAAAGCGACGTCATCATTGCGATTGACGTGAAGGAAAGCGCCATAAGCGAGGTTGTTCGCAATATGATGCCTTCGCAATATGAAGGGACTTTTATTCTGAATCTTGAAGGCAACACCATATCCGATGCGGATAAAGGAAAATTAGGTCTGCAGCATGATTATGACGCCAGCATCATCAAGGAGGAGGCCGGCAGTTATAACGGTACAATTGACCAAGCCTCCCACGTCGTTTCCTATCAAACGCTTCCATCGACCGGGTGGAAAATCTATAGCGTTGTGCCTTACAGCTCATTCTATGAAAAATCGATTATTATACAAAAGCTAATCCTGGGCATCTGTTTGCTGGTCATTCTAATAGGAATCGTGTTGTCTGGCATTTTGGCCAGGGCGAATTACAGCCCAATTAAACGTTTGACAGCCAAAATAAGAGGCTTATTAGACCAGGCTCCCGAGAATGTCGCCAATGAGTACAGGCTGATCGACACAGCCTTCGTCAAGCTGAATGATAAAGTCAACAGTTTAGAAGAGACGCTGGAGGCCAATAGTTCGGTGATTAGGCATAATGTCATTCTAAGCCTGCTCAGCAACTGCTATACGCGTGAGGAATGGGAAGAAGAACGTCCGTTTCTCGGCATGTCGAACGAGTACACTCACTACTGCTGCTTGATTCTGGATTCGAGTGAAGCTTTTGCCCGGTTAAGCTCTAGGAATATGCAATATGCGGTGTACCGGATCATTAACCAATTGGAAGCTGCGCCCCTGCTAGAGATCCGCATCATTGCAGAAGCGTTACCGGACAAGAAGGTTGTCGTCATTATTTGCGCTAATCAAGAGAGCGACGATCTTCCGGAACAAATATCTCAATTTGTTATATCGAAGAGCCAAGAGCAGTTCGGCTTGGATGTCCAAATCTCGTGGGGCTGTTGGGTGCAGGAAATGATCGATGTTCATAAAAGCTACAATGAGGCCCAAACCTTATTGAAATACGCTTATTTCCTGCCGGAAACCTCTATTCTGAAGGATCGCAAGCTGCTGGATCGAGAGAATAGCCTGCATGAAATCCCGCAAGCCATTCTTGCGAAGTTCAAAGATAAATTGCACGCCCGGCAGCCGCAAGAGTTCGCAACAGCTGTAGAGCAGTTGGTCGCGGCTATGCGGGAAGGCATGTATTCGGCCGATCATTGCCGCTTTATTCTGGTAAATACAGTGTTCGTCTATTCGGATTTTTTGAAGAGTGTTCGATACAAGCACCCCGAGCAGGAGAATGTAGATCTCTACAACCAGTACGCCGGGCTCCACAATACCCGTTCTTTTCAAAATTGGCTGGTGGATTCGGCAACCGCCATCATCGCTCATATGGAGAAGCGAAATAGCGAGCGAGCGGTCTCCAGTATTGAAGCGGCCAAGCAATACATCCATGGACATCTGTCGGAGGATCTTTCCCTTGAGGCAGTCTCCGCGAAGGTGTTTCTCAGTCCCAAATATTTAAGCAAGCTATTTAAAGAAGAGATTGGCGTCACTTATACCGACTATATTGCCAGCCAGCGAATGGAGAGAGCAAAAGTCTTACTCGAGAAAAACAACATGACGATCGAGCAAATCGCAAATACGGTCGGCTACGCAACGGCGGCTTATTTTATTAAGAAGTTCAAAGAAATGCATGGTTGCACGCCGGGGAATTACTTGAGCAACATCGCCAAGCAAGCGTAGCCCCTTCGGCCAAGGCGGAAGCAGTGGCCTGATGGTATGAGAGAGAGGTTTGTCGAATGGAAAAAAAGGAATTACGGCGCGGCATGTTCACATTTATTACCACAATAGAATTTATAAGCTTCCGAAGCAATCGGAGTAACAAATTCTATTTGGCGATAAAACCAACCTTTAAACGAGGTCGCTCATCTTCGAGAGGCTTCGATAGAGGTTTTCTCATGGTTGCAGTATTGATAGTGGTAGGCATCGTTAGCGGCTGTACAGGAATCCGGGTGTCCCCCTCTGCCGTAGAAACCTTACAGGCTCCTGCAGCTTCAAGCGCCACGCGGTACGATATCTCCTGGACGATGCATCAGAACCTTCCCGTCACCGAAGATGCGGAGATGGTTCGGTACGTGGAGGACAAATTTAATGCCAATCTGGTCTTCTGGAATCTGGAGAACAATAAATATGAAGCGCTGCTGGACATGAAGCTGGCTCAGGGTTCGATTCCCGATTTGTTCAGGATCAGGCAGCCTCAGGATCTTCTCAAATATCAACAGCAAGGCGTGCTGGCCGAGATTCCGGAGGAGATGCTGAATAAGTACGCTCCGAACATTATGAAGGCGATTCGGGAAAACACGCCCGGCTATCAGGAGTATGGTCAAATCGACGGAAAATATTACGGCATTCCGGTCATCAATCCTACGAACATTTATAGGATCCCTATCGTCTATCGCAAAGACTGGTTGGATAAGCTCGGCCTGCCGGTGCCGCAGACGCTGTCGGACTTTGAGAAGGTCATCTATGCATTCACGAATGAGGATCCGGATGGCAATGGTTTAAAGGATACTTACGGTCTTTCCAGTGAAGGGATGAACGTCGTCTTCGGCGCCTTCGGGCAGATCGTCTTCGCCGATCAGCTCTATTTTGGAGTAAAGGACGAGAAGCTGGTCATAGGCGCCTTGCAGCCAGAGATGAAGGAGGCGCTGCAATACCTTAGCAAATGGTATCGGGATGGCGTCATCGATCCGGAGTTTATTACCGGGGAGAACAAGGGAGGCTACAAGCATCTCTCTCATTCTTTTATTAATGGAACAATCGGTATGACATCCATGGGCAATTATTATCATTGGATTAAAGGAGGCGATTATCTAACATGGAATTCGAATGGCATGGAGGCTCCCGTAGAAGCGAAATTCAATGTAAAGGAATTAACCTCGATAAATCCGCACGCCCAAATTATTTTCGGTCAGCCCTTTAGCGGACCGGAAGGGAAGCGGGGCTCCAAAGCCTATGACATGCTCATGAGCTTCGCGGCG
Organism: Paenibacillus sp. YIM B09110; assembly: GCF_037167145.1. NCBI lineage: Bacteria > Bacillati > Bacillota > Bacilli > Caryophanales > Paenibacillaceae > Paenibacillus > Paenibacillus sp. YIM B09110. The sequence continues at coordinate 4,315 of NZ_JBANSP010000007.1, forward strand.
ATTGGAGCCGGAGCCGCCGATAAGCCGGGGAAGATGGAGACGATCCTTCAAATCCTTGACTATGTCAGCGCTAATCCTGACTTGGATGAAGCTGCTTCGATGAAGTATGGGATCCAGGGAACGCATTGGCAATGGGCAAGCGACTCCAAGGAAGATGTGATTCTGCTTCCGCCTTACGACAAGACGTTCAGCTATCAGAATACGATCGGCACCGGGTTAGGCATGACCGTGCCCCTTATGCCTACGGAAAGAAGAGAGAAATGGGCTGCAACCTTAGGCTTAGATCAGGACGGAATCTACAATGCGTTAGAGGTAGCGACCCCCTCCCTTATCAAATACGGGACTGAGTTAATAAAGCAAAAAAACAAAGCCTATATATCCATCATTACAGGAGACAAGCCACCCGAGTATTTGGACGAGTTCGTTAAGGAGTTTATGGCAGCCGGTGGAGCTCGAGTGCTGCAGGAAGCCAATGACTGGTATAGCCAGCATCCGGTAAAGTAACAATAAAGAACTGAGCAGTTTGATTTCTGTTAAAAGTATGGCACCGTAGTATAATCAATAAGGAGATATACAGATTGGAGAGGAGCTGCCTGCATGACGCAATTATTAAAAGGTAAAGTAGCCATTGTAACCGGTGCGGCAAGAGGTATCGGCAAAGCAACGGCAATTGCATTGGCACAAGAAGGAGTAAACGTTGGTCTAATCGCAAGAAATGAAACGGCTCTACAGCAAGTTGCCGCTGAATTGGAAGGGCTAGGCGTTAAAGCAGCCTATGCAACTGCTGATGTTTCATCGAAAGAACAAGTAGAAGCAGCGGTTGATGTCATAAAAAATAATTTAGGTTACGCAGACATTTTGATTAACAATGCGGGTATTGCCACATTTGGCACGGTATTGGAGATGGATTCGGAAGAGTGGAAACGTATAATTGATACGAATTTGCTCGGCACCTACTATGTAACGCGTGCGGTACTGCCGCAATTAATCGAAAAAAATGGCGGAGATATTATCAATATTTCCTCAACTAGCGGATTAAGCGGAGCAGCCACTTCAAGCGCCTACAGCGCATCGAAGTTCGCGGTGATTGGTTTTACGGAATCGCTCGCGCAAGAGGTTCGTCGCAACAATATTCGCGTATCCGCTCTAAATCCAAGTACGGTTGCGACAGATCTGGCACTGGACTTGAACCTGATTAAAGAAAATAACGATTCGAAATTTATGCAGCCGGAAGATATTGCAGAATTCATCATTAATCAGTTGAAGCTCAATCCGCGTATTTACGTGAAAACGGCAAGCTTTATCGCGACGAATCCGTATTAAATGTAACGCAGTATAGTAGAAATAGTCCCCGACCATTCAAAAGGCCGGGGACTATTCTTTTTGTCGGATTAAACGATTTAACGCGCCCAGTCCTGATAGCTTCTTTCTCTTTCCGCCTTCTGGCGCATCAGCTGTCGGTACTCCGTTGGCTGCATGTTCATCACTTCGCGAAATGCGCGCGTAAAGCTTTTGTAGTTCTCATACCCGACCATAGTAGCTACCTCGACGATTTTATGCTCGGTTTCGGCGAGGAGCCGTCGCGCTTTATCCAGGCGCACATCGCGCAGATATTCGGCAAAGCCTTTACCGATATTTTTTTTGAACAGGTTCGAGAAATACGCGTAATTCAGCGATACGTGGTTGGATACCATCGCGAGGTCCAGCGGCTTATGATAACTTTCGTGTATATAGCGGATAGCTTCGTTTAGGTCCTGCGAGTTGCGGTAGCTGCACTTATATTCGTAATAAAACTGGTTCAACCGAAGCAATTGCTGCTGCAGCGCCTGAATATAATCGCGAATGCCCGGATAGTCGAACAGATTGCGCAGGCATTCCATATCCAGCGCCTCCTCTCCGATGTAGGGGCGGATAACCCGCTCGTATTCCTCCAGCATCTGAACGACGGCGCGACATAGCTGCTGCGTGTAGCGGATGTGATAGCGCTGCAGCACGTCTTTGTGAAAGAGCATGGAAACACCTTGGGTGATCATGCCGCTGTTTTTGTCGCCGATTAATTGAAACAACGTATAAAGTTCTTCATGGGGTAGCTGCCACTGCTGCTCCAACCGTTCAATATGCACTTTCTGAATGCAGCGTTTATCGGGAAATAGGTAACTGTGGCGATATAGCTCCAGCACTTGGGTATAGCTGCCGGGAAGCTCCTTCAATCCATGCTGTGGGACGGTCATGGCTACGACGGCATCAATCTGTCCTGCCTTAAGCGCGGCGGACAAAGCTCCCGTATCTACGGCTGCATCAACCGCGAGGATGAGGTACGGGCGATGCTGCAGGCATATACATCCTAAGCCGCCGTACACGCGATAGGCAATGGATTCCATGCTGTGGGCGCTGCTGGCCCCCGGTTGGTTAATCCACTTCTCCTCCCGAAGCAAGCATAGACGGTAGTTGTTCCAAAGCTCTCGATTTTGCTGTTCGGTTTGAAGCACCCATGCTTCATCGCTGGCGGCGCCTTGCATGAACATGACGAGCTCTTTGCGGTCCGTCTCCTGAGCGCGGCGGGAGATATGCTCCATATTCAGCGAGAGCGTCTGCCGTGTCTGTATCTCCTGCCATACATGCTCGACTGAGGCTTGCAGATCCTCCCGTTTCACAGGCTTAAGCAGATAACCCTTGGCTCCAAGTCCAATAGCTTTCTGGGCATAGGCAAAATCGCTGTAGCCGCTAATAATCAGGAAATCCGCCTTAATATGTTCTTGTTTGGTCTGCGCCATGAGCGCCAGTCCATCCATATCCGGCATCATAATATCAGTTATGATGAGCTGAATGCTGTGTTGACGCAATAGTTCCAGCGCCTCGATTCCGTTCGCTGCACAGTACAGGTTGTCAAGCTGCAGAGGGAATTGGCTTAGCATGGCTTGCAGGCCGTCTCGTATATGCTTTTGATCATCCACAATCAAAATATTAATCATGCCCTACCACCCTCCAAGATTCACATTTTCCCAAGGCAAACGTATCGTTACGCAGGTATAGACACCCTGTACGCTGTCAATCGAAAGACCGCAGCCCTTGCCATAATGAAGCTGCAACCGCTTATGCACGTTTTCCAAGCCAAGCCCGTTCTTGCTGGCAACGATCGGCGTATCCGACCCGTCTTGCAGCGCAGCTTGCAGGCTGGATAGAATGTCTGGTTCGACACCTGCGCCGTCATCTCGGATTTCAATCAGCAGCAAGCTGTCGTCCTCCACCGAAACGGTAATTTGGATGTTAAAAGCGCTTCCCGGAGGCGCGGCGTGACGAACGGCATTTTCGACGATCGGCTGCATGCACATTTTCGGAATGGCGTAACGAAGCACCTCAGGAGGCAGATCCGCCGTCAAAACAATGCTGCCGCCTTCCATGAAATTAATGAAACGAATATAGCTTTGGATGTTGGCAAGCTCCTCGCTAAGAGCGACGGTATCGCTGCGCCACTGCATGCTGTAGCGCAATTGCGACCCTAACGATACGAGTGCGTCGGCGATGGCGGGCTGCCGCTGAACCTCCGCATGCATACGGATGGATTCCAGCGCGTTGTACAAGAAATGCGAATTAATTTGCGAATGCAGCGAGTGCAGCTGCGCGTTTTTGGCAATTAACTGCTTATCTACGACCTGCGTCATGAGCGTCTTGATCTCATCCAGCATGTTGTTATAGCTGACGGCTACTTCGTCGATCTCATCGCCCGACTCATTGTCATCCAGTCCGGTATGAATCTTCGCATCCAGCTGACCCTTGCGCACTTGGCGCATAGAGGCGATTACGCTGTCCAAACGGCGTAACATGCGCCGAGTCGTGTGCGATACAAGCAGCATAATGAGCAGCAGCACGCACAAGGTAATCGCAACAACAAGCGCATACCAGCTGCGCGGGCCTTTCATCAGCTCCTCATGGGAGGCGATATCCACCACATAAGCGTTGAGCGGCGCAATGTATCGGTACAGCGCGTAGTAGGTATGGTCCCCAATAGTAACTTTAACGGGACTTTCCTGCTGCAGTACATCAAGCTGCCGATGGATATGGTCAATGATTTCGCCTAGGTCCTCGCCGGCGTTAAGAGCAAATTCATGCTCGGGATTGTATACGTACCTGGAAGGGTTCGTTCCGTCCACCACGACGGAAAAGAAGTCGCCTCCGCTCTCCTCCAGCAAATCGCCAAAAACCTCGTTATGCTGAGCGCGGACTTCCATAATGGTCGGAAATTGCTGCTGTTGACCTTGAAGGCGCACCAGCCGATAGTAGGACAGCGTATGATCGCCATCCTTATAAGCAAATAAGCGGTATGCCGCTCCGCCTTCTTCCCGGAGGGTCACCCAGTAGTCCTGCGGCCAAAACTTGTCATAATGATAAATTTCGGGCCATATTTCATGCACGTTCGGATTATCGACATAAAAGCTGAGCTCGCTGATCATCTCATAGCTTTGGATAATGTTATGCATCTGTTCGTATTCATTTTGCCTGAACTTCACAAGACGAAGGCCATCCCCGCGCATATTGGAATGAATAAAATCGACGAATGCTTTTTGCGTCAGCGCAGTCGAGGAAGCGTTTTCAAGCATATCCATTCTGCTGCGCAGCTGATCGTTTAACCGTGAAACATGGCTGCTTCCGGCGGTCATTGCGTCTTTGTACAGCTGAATTTCCTGTGTTCGTATAAATAAAAAAGATACCAGAATGGCAGGGATTGCAAACATTACGCTAAAGGCTAGAAACAGCTTTTGAGAGATGCGGGAATTGCGGTAAAGCTTTCTCAACTTGTTCAGCAGATCCTTCATCTAAAATGCCCTCCCACCACTGTAATATACCATATATTACAAAGCGGCTGGTAGAAAACTAGGAATACCAGCCACCATGACGGTGGCTGGCAAAAGTATTTTTATTCAGCCATTTTGGCTTTGCGAGCATCCAGCTCGATCTGACGGTGTTCCACTACTTGGTCAAAACCGTAGCTTGTGCGGCGCTCAAGGAAGCTGTTGAAGATTTTGTCGAAGGCTGCTTCGTCTTTGGCGGTAATGAGCTCAGGCAGCGTTTCCTCCCAGTTCTGAGAGATGCGCGCCCACGCTACCGCGACATCGGAGTCGCCGAGCGGATCCAAGCCCTTGTAGATGCCGCTGTCGATATCGGCCTGCGCGTTGGCGAAGTCCTCCATTTGTTTGATAACGGGAGCTTTCTCCGGTCTCCATTGGTTGACGATGACCGGATTGCGCAACATCCAGTACGTATCGAGAATACCGTAATCCTTCTCCATCTTCGCAATGTCGGTTTCAAGCAATTGCACCATTTCCGGCTTCAACTTCGGATTGCCGCTTGCCGAGTCCCAAGTCTCGCCTTCTTTACCGAGGAATAGATCTTTCTGGCCTTCCTCGCTCGCCAAGTAAGATAAGAAACGGATGGCGCGTTCAGGGTTTTTCGTCGATTTGCTGATCATCGTAACCATCCAGCCGTCCATGTTGCCCGGGAACAGCTTGGCGCTGTCGCCATTGGCGTTCTGCGGTCCATCCACTGCGATGTAATAAGAATCCGGGTTTGCGCTTGCCGCCAGCATCGGGTTGACGGCCGTCATGCCGGTCCATTCGCGAACCATCATGAAATAACGGGCGTTGTTCGTTTTTTCCTCTACCTGCGTATCGGAATCAACCAGGAAATCAACATTAATGAGTCCGCGCTCGTAAGCGGTACGGAATGTTTTCAACCAGGCAACATAATCGGGATCGGTAAGGCGGTCGTTTACTTTGCCGTCTTTCTCATGCGGAACGGCGAGCAGGTTTTGCAAATACTCGGTCATACCGTAAGGGACATTTCCTTGTGCAAAGAAGGGGCTGATCGGCTGGCCTTTATACTCGGGATACTTATCTTTCACCAGTTGCAGCGCGTTCAGGAAGCCCTCCGGTGTGCTCAAGTCTGGCTTCCCCATTTCGTCGTACAGATCTTTCCGTACCAAAAAGGTTTGGTTAGCAGCCGTCATGCCGGTTTCGTGCATCAGGTTAGGACTATAAGAATCGTTCGGCACACCATACGTATTGCCATTCGGTTGACGATACCACTTCAGAGTACCGTCGCCGGCTACCTTGAAGAAATAAGGGTCATACTGCTCGGCTAATTCATTCAAGGCATATACGTGATCGCCTTCCCATAGCTTCTTGACAGCGCTTTCCCATGAGCCCATCGAGATTAGATCCGGCAGCTGACCGGAGGTCATCATCAACGTAATCTGCTCGTTCGCTTCGCCGGAAGGCACTTCGATTTTGACGTTAACGCCTGTTTTCTCCGTTACATACTTGGAGGTCAAGCTTTCTCCCCATGTGTGGCCATACCAGTTGGCGCCTACGAACCAAGTCAAATCGACAGGGCTGGTATCCAGCTGCCATGCGGGCACATCGGGATCCAGCGCGGCTTCTTCGGTCGCCGGTTGATTCGTGCTCGTGCTGTCAGCAGGTTTCGAGGTCGGCGTGTTTTCGTTATTCCCCCCGGAATTCGTACATGCGGCCATGATCAAAGCCAAAATGATTGCCAGTGTTACGACCATCCCTTTTTTCATACATAATCAACCCTTTCTTTTTAATTGCTGTATTTTCATCCTTTAATAGCGCCGATCATTACGCCTTTGACGAGATAGCGCTGAATAAAGGGGTAGAACACGAGAATAGGGAGCGTCGCCACCATCATGGATGCGAACTTGATGGAGTTGCCGGGCAGCCTTGCGCCGAATTGAGCCATCGCTTGCTGCTGCATGAACGACATGGAGTTCTCCGCAACGATCTTGTACAGAAGCGTTTGCAACGGCAGCTGGTCCTGCGAGCGGATATAAATGACCCCTTGGTAATAATCGTTCCAATGATAAACGGCTGAGAAAAGCGCTATGGTGGCAATAACAGCCATGCTGTTAGGCAATACGATTCGGAACAGAACGCCGTAATCCGAAGCGCCGTCCACCTTCGCGGATTCCTCCAAGCTGTCGGGAATGGTGCGGAAAAAGCTCATAAATATAACCATGTTGAAAAAAGAATACATAGCAGGAATGATGAATACCCAAAAGCTATCATATAGGCCCAGCTTCGTCATGAGAAGAAACGTCGGAATCAGACCGCCGGAGAAGAGCATCGTAATCAATGCAATCTTCATATACACCTTGCGGCCGATTAGATTGGACTTGCTCAATCCATAAGCCACTATAGCGGTAAACAACACATGAACCGCTGTTCCAATGACTGTGCGCAGCGTCGTAATGTAGAAACCGTTCATCATGCTTTTATCATTAAACACGACACTATAACTGGCCAGCGACATTTCCTTAGGGAACCAATTGACCGTGCCGAGCGTGGCCTGCGCTGGTGCATTAAGCGAGTTGATGAATACGAACCACATCGGATACAGCGTCGTAAAGCAAATCGCCAGCATCAGCAAAGTATTGATGACCTCGAACACTCCGATTTGTCGCAACCTTCTTCGTCTATCCATGTATTTGTTCCCCTCCCCTTAGAAAATGCTGTCGCCGGTTAGTTTTTTGGATGAGTAATTGGCAAGCAACAATAGCCCCAGCGCAACGATAGAGCGAACAAACAGGACGGCTGTCGAGAAGGAATGACGTCCGGATACCAAACCCATGTTATAAATGTACAAGTCCAGGCTCTCTGCCATCTTCATGTTCATGTTGTTCTTAAGCATAAAGATTTGCTCGAAGTTGCTGCCGAGTATGCCGCTGACGGCAAGGATGAACAATATGGCGATGGTTGGGCGTATGCTCTGAATGGTAATATGCCACATCCTCTGCCAGCGGTTTGCACCGTCCAGCTCCGCCGCTTCATACAGTCCCGGGTCAATGCCGGCTATGGCAGCAATGTAGATAATGGCGCTCCAGCCGGTTTCTTTCAGCGTGTCGGAGAAATAGGTAATCCACCAGAAGTACTTCGGGTCGCTATTGAACAAAATTTCGCGATCCTGCAACCCCAGCGCCAGCATGAGCTGATTGATCACGCCGCCCTCGCCCAGCCAATTGAGCATGATGCCGCCAAATATCGTCCATGCAATAAAGTGCGGCAGGTACGAAATGGTTTGTACCGTGCGCTTAAAGCGAATATTCCGTATCTCATTAAGCATCAGGGCAAATAGAATCGGGATGGGAAAGCCGAGCAACAGCTTGATGGCGCTCATCCCGAGCGTATTGCGAATCGAGCGCCAAAAGCGGTCATCCGTCATAAAATCCTCAAAATGCTTTAGCCCGACAAAGGGGGATTGGAGCATAGGCTTCGCGATGCTGAAATCCATAAATGCAATAATGAGCCAAAACATCGGGATATAACAAAAGATTACCATCCAGACAATGCCTGGAATGACCATGCTTTGCAATTGCCACTGCCGAAAAAACGTTTTCATTTCTCTTTAGCCTCCTTTCCTTTTCATCGTAAGAAATTGGGCATAGGAAAAAAAGGCCATCATTTTTGACCCTATCCCATTATTTTAGGTTTGTTTGACCGGGCGCTAAAAATCAGTATGCTGTGGTTAAATGGGAGGAGTGTGCAAAGGATGAACAAGTTGATATGGCACCAAGATTTTGCAAGCGGCAATACCGATTTAAGCGCATGGAATATTCGTCTTGGTAACGATTTGCTCGATAATGAAGGCAATCCCATCATGCCAGGGTGGGGGAACGGGGAACAGCAGTTTTATACGAATCACGCCAGTAACCTATATATCGATGAATACGGCTTAAACCTATGCGCGCGCCGAGAAGACATTGAATCGGACGGGCGGTCATTTGCGTATACCTCGGCACGGTTGGACACGAAGGATCATCTTTCCTATTGTTACGGCAAGCTGGTCGTGCGGGCGAAGCAGCCTGTCGGTCAAGGGCTATGGCCAGCTATTTGGCTGCTTCCGCAGCACCAGGCTTACGGCCCATGGCCTGCCTCCGGGGAGATCGATATCATGGAGGCCAAAGGCCGTCTGCCCGGCCAAGTATCCGGAACGCTGCATTACGGGAAGGATTGGGACCATAAAGTCGTCGAGGAGTTCTCGTACCAGCTCGAAAATGGAACAATCAACGAATTCCGCGATTACGCGCTGGAATGGGACGCCGAGTCGATCCGGTGGCTGGTCGACGGACATTGCTACGCGGAGCGGCGACAGGAGCCGGGCGTTATGCCTTTCGACGAGCCGTTTTATGTGTTGCTCAATCTTGCCGTGGGCGGCTGGTATGACCAGGTGGCGGTGGATGAAGAAGCGCTGCCGGCGGTCATGACGATAGCGGGGATTTGGTTGTACGAAATGTAAGAGATGATGCAAAGCACTCTAAAAAGTCGTCTTGACCTTGAATAATGACCGCTTAGGGCAAAAGCGTTTCTAAATATAACTCCACCGATTAGATTAATGTATGAAACGTACATGAAGCGAAAGGTGGTCCATATGAAGATAGCCATTAGAGTATTGGTTGGCGTAATTCTCTTAATCGCCATTGGATTTGGTGTATTAGCCATTATGAATAGGCCGATACCCAAAGAGGCCGTTAATGAAAAAATCGAGAAGCACTTAACAAAAGTACTGAAGAAAAACGATTCGATATCCAGCGTGTTATTGACCATTCACTCTAACCAAACAGGTTACTTTCAACAATTTGCCGTAGGTACGAAAACTCACAGCTCAAATCAGCCTGTTCGAGCCGATAGTCCCTATCATTCAGCGAGCGTCGGCAAAACGATGTTAGCTGCCGTCTATGGCACACTGGTCGACGACGGGAAAATCAACTATGACGATAAAATCAGTACTTGGCTGGGTGATGACATCCTTAAAGGATTGTTTGTGATAGACGGCATAGATTACAGCAATCAGGTAACATTGAGACACTTGCTGAGTCATACATCAGGCGTAGGCGATTATTTCGAAGGTCCGGTCAGAAGCGGGAAACCTATGTTGGAAATGATAAAATCTAATCCTGATCTTTCATTTGCTCCAATAGATTTGATTGCGTTCACTAGAGAAAACCAGGAGCCTGTCGGACAGCCGGGACAACAATTTTATTATTCGGATACGGGCTATATTCTGCTTGGACTTATTTTGGAGGCAATCGAGGGTAAACCTTATTGGGCAATTTTAGAAGAAACCATATTTGAGCCTTTGGGCATGAATGATAGCTATTTAATGTTCTATCAGGACGAACCGGCTGATATACTTGGGATTTATTTGGATGATATTGACTTAAGCGAGAAGAATGCATTGTCGGTTGACTGGGCAGGCGGCGGTGTCGTAACCACTATGGATGATCTGTTAATATTCATGAAGGCTTTAGAAAATGGCTCTTTACTGTCTGATAAAGTGTACGGACAGATGACTGACTTCAATCATCGCTATGAAAAGGGTATTTATTACGGTATGGGCATGATGTATTTCGACTTTAGCGAGTTGTCATTTCTGCTAGGCACCATGACAGATGTGTATGGCGGTGTCGGAGCTACGGGAACGTATGTATTATACGACAAAGAAAAGGACACCTTTTTTATCGCTAATTTTGGCTCGCTTGATTTTGCGGAAAAAGCTATAGAAGAATTAGTAAAAATAAGAATGATTTATGATAGGATGATAGTTGAGTAAACAATTCTAAAGCTGTCATTAGGAGACACAGGATGGTTCAACTATTGTGTTCGAATAAAGTATATGAAAAGTTGAAGCAGGAATTATCCAAATACCAAATCGACATTATGCAGGACAGTGATTTGGTGCTTGTTGAACAAGGATATGATATACCGAGCGGAAAACTTAGCGTTGTTTTCGATGCCATCGATTACATGGAAGTCGTTAAACTTCTGGTTTCCGGCGTACGAGAAGATATCCATTTGACGAATACTCTTACAGGCTTTAGTGAAAATAAATATGCAGTTATAGAACCAAGGGATGTTTTATATGTAGAAGCGGGTGCTGATGGTCTCATGGCCTATACAAGGTCTAATCGTTACAGCATCAAGGAAACGTTGCAGTATTATGAGAACATGTGGGCAGTGAAAGGATTTATACGAATCAACAAATCACAGCTCATTAATTTGCTGCACGTCAAAGAAATTATCCCTTGGTTCAACTCCAGATACGTTCTTCGGATGGATAATAACGCAGAGCTGGAAGTATCGAAGATGTTCTCGAAAAAGCTTAGAAACACACTCAAAATATAGGAGAACCAAGATGGATAAAATAAATTTAGAAAATATTATAAAGTCCTTTTTTCTTGGTCTCTTTATCGGCGGTATACTGCAGTTTTATGACCATTCAGATATGCTACTCTCGTATAGAGTTTTATCGGTATTGGCTAGCGGAAGCATAGGTTTTATTATTGGTTTTATCACAGAGTGGGTAACCTCTATACTCCCTATCGGTATGGCGAAAGTACGAACCTACTTCTTTATCAACAACTTGATTGCATTAATCGTTGCGACATTCATTATGGGATCCTTAATGATGATGACAAGTGATGAAGTAGAGAGCAAGGCGCAATTCATGCCCGTATTGTTGACCGTTCTTGGCATTATATGTATAGCAAACCTATTTGACTATATGATGTATCGACGCGCTCAAACTAAATTGAAAACCTATAAGGCGTTGATTAAAGATCCGTCGGAATGAAGCAAGCAACGCGCAATATTTGCTTTGCCAAGGAAAAACCACTGACCGTAACTGTCAGTGGTTTTTTTGTATGCTTGTAGTGCTCGAGCCAATAATGGAATGGAGGAATAGGAAATGTTTATAAGAATTGAAGATTTTGCGGCGGAGTGGACTGGCGAGGCGGAATTAACAGCTAGTATGCTGGATGTACTTACAGATGATTGTCTTGGACAGGAGGTTATTGAAGGTCGACGGACGCTAGGACAAATCGCCTGGCATCTGGTTCGTTCGCTGCACTTCATGACAACGTTGGGGCTGAAGTTCGATGCTCCGTCCGGAGGCGAAGAGGCCCCGGCTTCTGCTGTGCATATAGCCTCGGAGTATAGGAGGATTAGCAGCGATCTGTTGTATGCAGTTCGAACGCAGTGGAATGACGAAACTTTGCGCGAATCGGTTATGATTTACGAAGAAACATGGCCCAACGGAAGCTCCCTTCGTTATACGATCATGCACCAAGCGCATCATCGCGGACAAATGACCGTTCTCATGCGTCAGGCCGGTCTTCAATTGCCTGATGTCTACGGCCCGACTTACGATTCTTGGATCGAGAAAGGGATAGCTCCCTTAATCTAAATTCATTACAATAAAACTATTGGAAGTGACAGGCTATATCGTTTTATTAAAAAACGTCTTAGGGAGTGAAGAACGGCATGTCCAAAGCGGATAATATGCTGTCCATTCTATGGCTGCTTCGCTCAGGAAAGCGAGTGACGGCGCAACAGCTGGCGGATAATTTGGAGATTCATGTTCGCACCGTATACCGATGCATTGATTCACTATGCGCGAGCGGAGCTCCAATTATTGCCGACTCCGGCCCGAACGGAGGTTACCGGCTGCTGGGCGAATTCGTCGATTCCCCGCTGCTCTTCGATAACGAAGAGCAGAAGGCGCTCGTGCACGCGTCCATATTCGCCCGGGAGGCGGGTTATCCGTTCACGGACGCGCTAACCCGAGCGGTCGATAAGCTGAAGCGATACACCAATGAAGAGCAGCTCGAATGGATTAACAGGCATAGCAGCGGACTTGCCGTCATCCAGACACCCACGGACTCTAGAGAGCTTGAGTTGCTTCAACGGTTAGAGGAGGCCGCAGCCCGGGGAGAGTCGCTTCATATGGACTACGCCAAAGGACCTGAGCTAAGTCCCGGCAATCGAGTCATCGATCCCTACGGCATCGTGCACTGGAAAGGGATATGGTACATGGTTGGATTTTGCCGTCTGCGGCAAGAGATCCGCAACTTCCGCGTGGATCGGATCGTTCGTCTGGAAGCGACGGATACCCGCTTTGAACGTCCGGCCGTCTTTTCCGCGAGGGATTTCCTCTTGCGCTCTTTGCTCCCGGAATCGCTCGACGCCGAGACGCTCGTTATGGTAAGGCTCCATGGACACGAACACGCACTTAACGAGCTATGCAAGCATTGGTTATTCGGACATGCGCTAATCGAACGAAAGCAGCCCGGAGAAGCCCTCTTTAAGCTAGGGGAGCTGTCGCTGAAAACATACGTGCCGTACTTTCTTCTTCCGTACGGGAGGTCTCTGAAAATACTTGAGCCGCAAATGTTAATCAATAGGATGGCGGAGGTCAGCCTCGAGATGTTTAAGCACTACGAAGCGATGCAAATAAAAATAGAGGATAAGAAAGGATGAAGAAATGAGATGAACAAGTTTACTTTGCTCGGTAAATTAACGGCTCACCCTGGGAAACGGGAGGAACTCGTAGCATTATTGTTGGAGGCTTCGAACAGCCTTGATCCTATGGAGGGCTGCGAGCTCTATATTATCAATGAATCCGTAGATGATCCCGATGCGATCTGGGTCACTGAGCTGTGGCGCGACGCTGAGGCTCATGCCGACTCACTCAAGAACGAAGAAGTGCTTGCCGTCATTCAGCGCGCTCGGCCTTTAATCGCAGGCGTCGAGCCGGTTCGACTCCGTCCCGTGGGCGGTAAGGGATTGGGCGTATAACGGTCTGACGAATAGGTCTTGCTAAATGGATAGCCAGGCCTTTAACTGTTATAGTGATACATAGAGCCTTACCGTAAGTGAGGCATAATGCTGAGGGCAGAGCGGGGGCGTGGCATGAACATCGATGATCTGATTGCTCTATGGAATCACGTGAACTGCAAAGTCATAGACATTCGTCGTACTACGATCAAAGCTGGCGAATCCATACGCTCCTATCATGTACCCTCAAGCCTGTTTCTTATGTCGATTCGAGGGAATGCCACCGTTCATCTAGGACCGGAATTTCATCGCATGCAGCGCTTTACAGTGCTTCATGCAAGTAAAGGCGCTGTTCTCGACGTGGTCGCGGGCAGCGAGGGCTTGGATTACTATAGCATTTATTATAAAGGCAGTATTCACCCCCCAGTACCAATGGAGCTCACCGCGCTATTCGAGCAGGGACGCCTATTTGATCATTCGTACAGTATGATGCCGGACAATCCAATTGCACTGCACCGTACAATGAGCGAAATGCTAAAGGAATGGGACAAACAGCAGCCGCTTGTTCGTTTGCGTGTTAGGACTCTACTCTATCAGTTTGTGCATGAGCTGCTTCATCAAATGAAGGCTCAAGGCGTGGGCTCGGCTAAGCGCGATCTGGCCGCCCAGGTTGCCGCTATCATCCATAAACAATATGCGGATCCCATAACGCTGGATTCACTATCGGAGAGCCTAAATTATAGCGTTGCCCATTTATCTTCCTACTTCAAAGTTCGTACAGGGCTTAGTCCGATTGACTATTTGATCAAGGTGCGCATCGATAAAGCTGCTTCACTGCTGCTTGAAACGGATGCTACGCTGAAGGAGATAGCAGTTGGCGTCGGTTATCAAGACCCGAGCTATTTGAGCAGACTGTTCAAAAAGCACAAAGGCGTGTCCCCCATCCGCTATAGAGACGTGTATGCCGAGAATAAGAAACTAGAAGATTGTCCTTCCATAACCATGGAATCCTCCATTGTCCTCCCGGAATCAGTTAACTATACTGATATTATTGATAATGATTATCAGTATAATGGTAACGGAGAGGAAGATTTATTCATGTTTAAACATTCAAGGGCTGCGCTGGCATCGGCATTGTTAAGTATCATTCTATTGCTAAGCGCATGCGGCACGAATGGCAATTCGGAGACAGCAGCATCACAACCGCCTAGTCCAAGCGATACGCCGGCCGCTTCGGAGCAGCCGCAGACCAAAATCGTTAAAACGGTTAACGGTGATGTAGAAGTGCCCACTGAGCCTAAACGAATTGTGGCAGGAGAATATCTGGGCAGCTTGATTGCGCTTGGCATTACGCCTATCGGAACATCCGATCATCATATTAAAAATCCTTATTTCAATCAATATTTGAAAGACGTTGAGAATATAGGGGAAGGCAATGGCAACGTAGAGAAAATCTTGTCGCTTGAACCGGATCTGATTATTATGGATGATTTCTACCCGGAGCTGAATGAGCAGATGGCGAAAATTGCCCCTACTGTCGTCATTCCGTACGCTTCTCTAAAAACGGTACACGAGGAGGTCGCTTATTTCGGCGAGCTGCTTGGCCAAGAAGACAAGGCGCAAGCCTGGCTTGCCGATTACGACAGCCGTATCGCTACTGCCAAGGAGAACGTATTAAAGGTTATTCCAGCAGAAAGCACGTTTTCGGTTATTGAAACAAGCGATAAAGACATCATGGCCGTTGGAACGGACTTCGGCAAGGGCGGTCAGCCGATATACAATGGATTCGGCTTCAAGCCTCCCGCGGATATCGCCGCCGAAATGGCCGATCCGGGCTGGGCTTCCATCTCTGCGGAAGTATTGCCGAAGTATGCGGGAGATTATATTATTCTGACTTCGGATTCGAAAACGTTGGATCAATTCAAGGCGGATCCAATCTGGGGCACGCTTCCTGCAGTCAAAAACGGTCATGTTTTTTTATGGACAAGCGATCGTTCCAACTACTGGGATCCGATTGCTATTCTGAGTCAGACGGAAGAGTTGGCTGCCTGGCTGACAAACCTCTAAAAAGATAAAGACACCCAATCGGGTGTCTTTTCTTTTACATCGGCACTATTTACTGCGTGGTAAATCCTGTTAAACTAAGCTGAGAGAACAAATAGAAGGGAAATCAATGATGGAACATACACAATTAAAGGTACACGCTCTATCGGATATCGATCATTTAAAGGTTCATGGAAGAACAACGGGAACTCTTTCTCCTTTAACGCTGTTTTGGACTGGAAGCGGGATTGAGCTAAATGCAACAGGCTCTGAACTATGGATTGAAGTTGAGGTTGACTATAATCATTACGAGCCTTGGATAAGCATCTTAATTAACGGTGTTCCCGTAAGCAGACAAATGTTAACGGCAGGCAGGTATTGGGTGTGCTTGTTCAGGGGCATGAATGAAAGCGCTTCAAAAAATGTGCGTGTCGTTAAAGACGTGCAGGCGATGGGCGCAGATCCGGACTGCTCGATGCAGATTCATGCCGTGAAGAGCAACGGTGAATTTATGCCTGCCCCGAACAGACCCTATAAGCTTGAGTTTATTGGAGACAGCATTACTTCGGGAGAAGGGGCTATTGGGGCGAAAGCCGAAAGCGACTGGATTCCGATGTGGTTCAGCGCAATCAACAATTACAGTACGATAACCGCTGAAGCTTTGAATGCGGAATATCGAATTGTTTCCCAAAGCGGATGGGGCGTGCTGTCAAGCTGGGATAACAATCCGCGAGCGAACATCCCTGATTATTATGAACAGGTTTGCGGACTTCTTACCGGTGCCAAAAACGAGGCTCTGGGGGCATTCGAAAAAAATAATTTTGCCGCTTGGCAGCCGGACGTCGTGGTCGTCAATCTTGGGACGAATGATGGCGGGGCTTTTCATTCGCCGGAGTGGCGAGACGATTCTACGGGGAAAACGTTCAAACAGCGGCTAAACGAAGACGGCAGCTACAAGGAAGAGGATATTGGGGCTTTTGAAAGTGCCGCGGAGCAGTTCCTGATTAAACTTAGAAAATATAATAATCATGCACATATCGTTTGGGCATACGGGATGTTAGGTATACCAATGATGCCGGCAATCTGCCGCGCTGTAGATTCCTACGCCAAGAAGACGGGAGATCGCAAGGTGTCTGTATTCCAGCTTCCGATTATGACGGATGAAACCGTAGGTGCAAGAAACCACCCAGGCCAATTAGCCCATCAACATGCGGCCTTAGCGTTAACGGGGTATATCAAGGCAATTTTGTCCGAAGGTTAACCTTACTTAGGGGGTGGCAGTATTGTACCGCAAGCTACGGCATTCACTGCTACTCCACACCTAAATAGAGTGCTAACAGAAGGAGCTATCTACCTGCCATTTTAGTGGCCACGTAGATTAGCTCCTTGTTATTGTGCTGTAGCAAATTATCGCTCGATTTAGAAGTCCTATGCTTTTATTATGGATCGGCCGCCTGAAGCTTGGTTGGAAGACGATCTGTTGACATATCTAAGAGATAAGACGACTGCCCCCACGGCGATCGCAATCCCTAAGGCCGCAAACCAACTAACAGAGGATAGTGAGATTTGCTCGACGGCAACGCCACCAATTCCGGAACCGGCGGCCATAGCAAGCTGAAGGGTGGAGTTGTTCAAGCTTAGCATGATTCCCGAGGATCCAGGGGCGAGCGTAATAAGGTGTAATTGTTGTGGCGGACCGGGAGACCACGTCGCAAAAGACCACAGCAACAACATCGGAATCAGCATTGCCGGAGAGTGGATAAAGAGCGCGATGAGAATCAGGGCTAGAACGTTAAGCGATAATCCTCCGATAAGAGTGCGGTGAATTCCCCATTTGTCGGTGCTAAAGCCCCCTGATCTAGAGCCGATCAAACTGGCGATTCCAATCGCGAATAATGTAATACTTAAAGCTTCATCGCTCATTCCGGATACCGTAAGAAGAAGAGGCGAAATGTAAGAGTAAAAAATAGAATACCCAACAATCCAAAAGAAAGTCACGGATAAACCGACGAGCATTTTCGGTTGCTTTAGTATAGCGAGTTGATTACGCAAAGGCACGGACTGCTCCCCGTCCATTCGCGGGATCGTGAGCGCAATAATGAGTATGGCCAATAGGCCGATTAAACCGATTCCCCCAAAAATAATCTTCCATTCATAAGCCGAGGAAATCACTCTCCCGATTGGAACCCCGAGAATCAGGGAAGCGGTGAAGCCCATAAGGACGGCCGCAATGGCGCTTCCTTGCTTCCCTGGAAGAGCGACCTTGGTCGCTATCGAGAGGGAGGCAACGATCGTAACGCCTGCGCTTATTCCCATAAGGATCCGAGAGGCAATAAGGAGTTCATATCCCGGTAATACAGAGGCGAGTAGATTGCTGATTACGAATAAGCTTAAAGCGCAAAGCAACAGCTTCCGTCGTTCCATACGCGCTGTCAAAGCCATTACGACCGGTGTGCCAAATGCATAAGAGAGTGAAAAAATAGTAATTAACTGACCGGCCGTCACCAACGAGACTCCCGTTGATTCTGCAATCTTATCCAGTATGCCTGCTATAATATACTCCGATGTTCCGACTAGAAAACTAAGAACCGCTAAGGTATAGATTTTTAACGTGCTAGACATGTCTGTTCCATTCCTTCCCCATTCGTTTATTGTTCCCGATATAGAATCATGCCTGCATGGTAGAGGACACCCTCTCGAAAATCCCCATCAGCCGTAAACCCCGTATCGTCTACGTAGTCGATATGATCTTCGATAACCATATAACGACCTTGATAGGCGCTTTTCCGGTTACCTCGCGCCTCATCATAACGCCCGTTAGGCAGTAGCTCATGTCGGATATATCCATCTTTGGTTACCCACATGCCGACAAATTTGGTTTGCTCAAGACTGTTTTCCTTTTTCATCTTCCAGTTCTCCTTTTTGTTTGCGGTAGAATAAGGTGCCCTCTTCTTGAACTCAGTATGTCGTATATCGGGATGGATACGGTAGACGATTCGTATGGAGTTATTGCACAATCCTCCGAAAAATATTAAAGTGAGATAAAGAACATCCCGGTTAGGGAAGGGAGGCCGTGACGATCACGATGTTATGGGATGATGAAATCATGACACAGCAGCAAGAGTTGGCACATCTTATTGACCGATATACACCTAGCGCCGGTACGCATGTTACAGCCATTTCCTCTTTAAAGCTCATTCGTTCTTGTGGTGAATCGGAGCCGATCTATTCGGTCTACGACCCTTCGCTGTGCATGGTCGCACAAGGATCGAAATTAGTAATGTTAGGTAAAGAGAGCTATCACTATAATCCAGCGACCTACTTGGTTGCCTCGGTCAACCTGCCGATTGCCGGACAAATTATTCAAGCTACGCCGCAACGTCCTTACCTGAGCCTTCAACTGAATTTCAGTACGGATCAGATTATGGATATTATTAAGGAGCCCAATTGGGAATCGGGGCATAAGGAGGGCTCAAGACGCGGCCTGTTGGTTAGCAAGACAAGCCGGCCGCTGTTGGACGCGGTACTAAGGTTAGTCCGACTTCTGGATACGCCGTTGGATATACCGGTTCTTGCGCCTTTAACCATTCGCGAAATCCTTTATCGGATTTTGCAGGATGAGCAGGGAGCATCGGTCCGGCAGTTCGCCGTGAAAGGCAGCCATGCGGGGCGAATTGCAAAGGTGATTAGTTGCATCAATCGAGATTTCGCGAAGCCTTTGCGTATTGACGAGTTGGCGGTTGTCGCAAGCATGAGCCCCTCTTCCTTGCATTTTCATTTCAAAGAGGTTACGGCTATGAGCCCTATGCAATATCAAAAGCAGGTAAGATTGCAGGAAGCGCGTCGTCTATTGCTTTCGGATATACCGGAAGCGGCCAATGCGGGATTCCAAGTGGGCTACGAAAGTCCTTCCCAGTTCAGCCGCGAATACGTTCGAATGTTCGGTATGCCTCCATTGAGTGACATCAAGCGTCTTCGCGATTCTTTAGCTTGAGGGCCAGCTTGCCGTGTTCGTGGAATAGATGATATTGTAAAATGATAACGGATGTTAGGTGGAGTATAGATATGGAAAACGCAATACAAGCGTGGCTGGCGTTAGACCAGTTGCATGGGAAATTGAATCAGCGGATAGAAAAAGTGCTTAAGACTCGTTATGCTTTAACGATAAGCGAGTTTGCGGCTATCTCTGTGCTCGATAAGAATGACGGCGCCGGACTTACGATAGATCAGTTGAGCAAGTCTGTTAATTTGAGCCATAGCGCCGTATCTCGACTGGTTGCTCGATTGGAGACGTGCGATACCGTTGTACGAAGATCAGGCGATGCAGACCGCAGGAGCACGGTAGTCAAGCTATCGGAACAAGGAAGACGGGATTACCAGTCGACATTGCCGGAGATCACGCAGATTATCGAAGAAGTCTTCCATGAAAAGCAATCGAAAATCCAGTTTTCTTTTCTTTAATCTTTTTGCGGCATTTGACTTCACAACAAATGCTTGGTATATTTATGTGCGTGCGCACACAAATATATAATTGCAGGGAGAAAATAATGAAATTCGCAAATGAAAAAAAATCGGAAACACTTACTACAAAAACACCTGACGTGACATTTACCGCTCCGCAACCTTATAAGATATCTATTGAACAGAGCGTATTGGATGATCTGTCCGAGCGCCTTCAGGGAACACGCTGGCCTGATCGCATTGAAGGAACAGGATGGAGCTATGGAACAGATGACGCCGTTCTGCAAGAGCTGGTTGCCTATTGGAATGATGGCTTCGATTGGCGGGCACAGGAGAGTGCCCTGAATGAGCTGCCTCAATTCATGACGACGATCGAGGGTATCGATGTACACTTTATCCATCTGCGTGGACAAGGACCTGCGGCAAAGCCGCTTCTCATGCTTCACGGATGGCCAAGCTCATTCGTGCAAATGACGGAGATAGCACCGTTACTTGCCGATCCGGCAGCTCACGGGGGAAGGGCGGACCAAGCTTTTGATGTGGTCATTCCTTGTTTGCCCGGCTATGGTTTCTCGGGGCGCCCGAAGGAAGCAGGCATGGATATCGCGCGCATGGCGACCATTCTCTCGACGCTGATGACAAAGGTGCTCGGTTATGAGCGTTATATCGGAAGAGGAAGCGATATGGGGCAAGGCGTCTTGATGCACATAGCCGAGCAGCATCCCGAAGAACTGATCGGCCTGCACTTCTCGGGAACGAACCTGATGGTTCCTGAAGTTCCGGATGACAGCAGCGAAGCTGAGAAGGAATTCTTCGCAAACTGTGCCGCCTGGATGCAATCGGAATGGGCTTATGCCTTGTTGCAAACCACAAAACCGCAGACGGTAGCGGTGTCTCTTAATGATTCGCCAGCTGGACTCGCTTCATGGATATTGGAGAAGTTTCACGGTTGGACCGACCGTCCCGATGACTTCGTAGCCCGTTACGGTCGCGACCGACTGTTGACGAATCTGACTATCTATTGGGCGACAGGGACAATCGCATCATCCATGCGGCTCTATGCCGAGTGCGCCCGCAGCAACACATTCAGCGTGGATGTTAAGATTCC
Source organism: Paenibacillus sp. YIM B09110 (assembly GCF_037167145.1). Taxonomy (NCBI): domain Bacteria; kingdom Bacillati; phylum Bacillota; class Bacilli; order Caryophanales; family Paenibacillaceae; genus Paenibacillus; species Paenibacillus sp. YIM B09110. The sequence continues at coordinate 25,552 of NZ_JBANSP010000007.1, forward strand.
GACGAGCATGCTGATGGCCGGCCAAGATATGTTCCTCATGCCGCGCGAATGGGCAGAACGGACGATCAACGTTGTAAGATGGAACCAGCTCGACAACGGCGGTCATTTCCTCGAATGGGAGGAGCCTGAGATCGTCGCTTCTGATCTGCGTGAGGCGTATAATTAGGAAAAAGGAATAGGTGCCCGAAAGGGTGCCTGTTCCTTTTTTTGTCAAGTGTATTGCAAGCGTACTTATTTCGAAGCGCCTTGCTCCAATTGAATTTGCTTAAAGGCCTGCAGAAATGTATCTGCCGATTGTGGATTTTGAATGGAGTAGCGATCGTTAATAATAAAATAAGGAACGGAACGGATACCGGCCTTTGCCGCGAAGGAAATGTCTTTTTCAATATCGGCAACGGTTGCTTTGTTCAAGAGTTGAGTGCGTATGCTGGGAGCATCTAGTCCCGCCGTGTTTGCAATTCCGACCACGACTTCTAGATCGCCTAGGTCAAGCCCATCCTCGAAATAGGCCTTAGCAATTAAATCGCTAATCTCTGATTTCTGTTCATTGGGCGCGAGTTTGATTAGCTGATGCGACAGCAGCGTATTCGGCATATAACCTATTCGATTGAAATCGAAATGAAGTCCGCAGCTTTCCCCGATTTTACACACCTGCGCAAACATCTGATCCGTTCGGGCTTTGCCTCCGAATTGTTCTATGACAATGCTATAATCCCTTCCTTCGAGAGGGACATTGGCATCCAGCATAAATGCGCGATATCGAACCTCGACTTCCTCGCCTTGCCATGATTCCAACGCTTGCATCATGAATTGTTTGCCAATCCGACACCATGGGCAGATCGTATCGAAGAAAATGTCTATTTTCATCTCCCAATTCCTCCTTTCTTGTGAATCAAGCTTGAATGGAAGCCATTGCTTCCTGGAGCGGTAGAGGATTGAAATATTCTCGCCATTCAATCACGCGATCAGCCTGAACGCGAAACAGGCTGACATAAGACTGTTCATAGACATAGCCGCTTTTGGCTACCGTTCCTTTCGATTGCATCTCGGCGAAGAAGAGATCCGGTTCTTCGGCAGCATATACGTTAATATTGAAAATGCTCCATGTTGCGTATATCCCCCGTTCTTTGCCAATAAATTGGGTCAACAGCCGAAGCAGCTGTTCTTTTCCTTCAATGCGATTAGCCACCCCCGGAAGAACAAAAGGCGTCTCGTATACAACATTATCCGCTAACCGATCTGCCATCAGCTCAATATCCTGATTAGCCTCCGCCTGTAATAAAGATGTAATGATTTGTTTTCCATCCATGCGTAGTTCCTCTTTTCTACTCGTTTGTAAGCATTGTTTAGCAGCTCTATACCTAGTTTAGTTCTATCCACATGTGGAGTATTGAACAAAACAACTTGATATTTGTTTAAAATGATTCAATATTAATTCCTTGGGAGACAAACAAAAACGCCAGCGAAAGTGAACAATCACTTCGGCCAGCGTTGTATGATTTAACTAACGAGCAGCATATTGGAGGGGGGTAAATCCCGTCGATCGCTTGAATAGTTTCGTAAAATGTCCTTGATCGGCAAATCCAGCCTGCACAGCGATGTCCTGCATCCGGAGTTTCCCGCACTTGATGAGGACCTTGGCATGCTCGATTCGAAGATAAATGAAATACTGATGAGGGGTAAGTCCCGTATCCTGCTTAAAGCTTCGAATAAGGTGAGATTGGCTCATATTCGCGACCGCCGCTAATTCAACAAGCGGGATATCTCGCTCCAAATTTTGCTGCATGTAAGCAATGACCTCAGAGATATGTTTATTAGCTCTCTTGCCCGGTTTTACGCATTTTTCCGAGCTTGTTGTATAGTGCTGAAGCAGATGGATCATTGTCAAGTTCGTCAAAGAATCACGGTAGAGCTTGCCGCCCCTTCCTCCGTTCCGCATTTCTTCCAGCATCCATTCGCCGAGCTGCAGCAATTTATTGTCTTGAATGAGAAATTTGCGCTCCAGGGTTAGGCTACCCGACCAAGAAAATCCCGATTCTTCAGCAACTTGATCCAAGATATTCGGCGGGATTTCGATTTTCAGGAAAGAGAGGGTCCGGGCCCACTGACAGGACATTTTCTCCCCAGCCGGGAGCACCTGAATGTCTCCTGTTCGCGTCATTCCTATCTGCTGATCGAATGGATGAAAGGCATGCAGTTTCACGGGTTCTTCAGATCCATGGATAGTAATGATGTGATTGGATTTTAATGATGAATCATAGGCTTGATCAGGGGAGAGGCCATCCCACTGAAAGAGCTTGATTCGGGGCCAGTCCAGCCCATCGCTGGATAATGCGCGTTGAGCTCCGATGGCCGAGAAGTCTTTAGGTCCCTTATTCATTGACATCCTCCGTACAGTCGATTAATAAATAAAGTGTATGATTTGTTGCCCGTGAAGACAATTGCGGATAGCTGTTCTTAGGTATTTTTGCGGCTCGGATCGTTCGACCGCATGCGATACTCGGTTGGCGAGCAGCTCATTTCCTTGCGGAACGCTTTGGCGAAATGATTCGTATCCGGAAAGCCTACCTGCTCGGCCACCTCCTTGATGCTTAAGCGGGTTGTGCCGAGCAGTGTTCTGGCGTGCTGCATCCGCTTGCGGTTCAAATATTTCAGCGGTGATACGGCAAAATGTTTATTGAAATAACGTACAAGATAATTCGGATGCAAATGGACATGCTTCGAGATTTGGTCCAGCGTCAACGCTTCGGATAGGTTAGCCTCGATGAACGCCTCGATCTGCCGGAGCCGCTCTATATCATCGCGGCGTCCCGGCACGATGCGGAGCTGCGGATTGGACTCCAACAAGAAGAAGGCGATAATCTCAAGCAGCACCGCCTTCTCGCGAACGCGCGCCAGCCATTCGCTATCGCCATGGAGCGCTGCCAGTTCCCCGAACAAGGCAGACAGCTCGTCCCTCCGGTCCGGAGGCACCGTCAATAAATGAGGCACGTCCACCCATTGGAACAGATCGAGTCCGCCCATTGTGGCCGTGAAATGGCACCAATATTTTTTGTACGGCCGATCGCTCACCGCGGAATAAGACTGCCGGACATGCGCAGGCATATGACATAATTGGCCGGCAACCGGGCTATACGCTTGACCATCGATCTCGATCCGGCCTTCTCCGTCACAGATGAAATAAAACTTGTTGTAGGACGGCACATAGTCCAGCTCGCGCCATTGCGGTGTGCACTCCGTATAATACGCCTCGACCAGACTGACTTGCAGCTGCTGGAGCATCTCGCTGAGCAGCGCGAAATTGGATTGCTGCGGCATTCCGACACCTCGAAGTAGTTAATTTAATCCCCATACAAGCTAATCTATTGTCTATAGCTTATCACAAATCGTTGATAGACTAAGCATATATTCGATGTATGGAGGCGCTAACCGCTATGAGCCAATCTTTCATTCAGCAACGAACTGAGCGTACCGAATGGTTCCTTAAGGACCGCTTTGGCATGTTCATCCACTGGGGATTATACGCCATTCCCGCTCGCGGGGAGTGGGTTCGCAACGCCGAGCGTATCACTAATGAAGACTACCAAAAATATTTTGACGAATTCAATCCCGAACGTTACGATCCGAAGGCTTGGGCCAAAGCAGCGAAGGCGGCGGGCATGAAATATGCGGTTCTGACGGCTAAGCATCATGACGGCTTCTGCCTGTTCGACAGCAAGCTCACCGATTACAAGTCGACCAATACGACCTGCGGCCGTGACCTAGTGAGGGAGTTCCTTGATGCTTTCCGCGAGGAAGGGCTGAAGGTCGGGTTGTACTATTCGCTGCTGGACTGGCATCATCCCGATTACCCGGCTTACGGCGATCGCATTCACCCGATGCGAGACAATGAAGCCTACAAACGCGATCCTGCGCGGTTTGGCGTCTACCTCGATTATATGCATGGGCAAGTACGCGAGCTGCTGACCGATTACGGCAAGCTTGATATCATGTGGTTCGACTTCTCCTATGACGACATGAAGGGCGAGAAATGGCGGTCGACCGAGCTAATGGAAACGATCCGCTCTATCCAGCCGCATATCATTATCGACAACCGTCTGGATGCGAGCGGCGAGGAGGGCGGTTCGATCTACACGAGCAATCCGACCTTTTACTCGGGGGATTTCGCTTCGCCGGAGCAGATTATTCCGCCGCAAGGCATTACGGATGAAGAAGGCAACCCCATCCCTTGGGAAGCATGCATCACGCTGAACAACAACTGGGGCTACGGCGCAACCGACCACGTTTACAAGAGCGCCAAGACGGTGATCCGCAAGCTGACGGAATGCGTCAGCAAGAACGGCAACCTGCTGCTGAACGTCGGTCCGGACGCGAAGGGCGAAATCCCGCAGCGGTCGCTGGACGTGCTGGCGGAGGTTGGGGAATGGATGCGCAAGAACGGCGACAGCATCTACGGCTGCGGCGAGTCCGGCCTTCCGAAGCCGGAATGGGGTCGGTACACGCGCAAAGGCAACAAGCTGTATGCGCATTTGCTCGAAGAGAGCGTTGGACCAGTCAACCTCGCCGGTTTGGGAGACCGGGTGAAGAGCGCGAGATTGCTCTCGGACGGCTCGGAGCTGTTCGTCACGCGTCCCTGGAACGCGCAGCTGTACCAAAATGACGCGTTTTTCAATTTTGCCCAGCCGGAGCATTTCACCTATCCGCTGCCGGACGAGCGCAATACGGTCATCGAGATTACGCTGAAAGACTAAAAAAATCATGGCAATGCTACGAGGCATCGCGTACAATACGCGGTGTCTCTTTGCGTTGGCTCGGGAAAGCTCACTATTGTATCGCACTTGAACGCTTGTTATAATGGGTCGCAAAGCGGCAACGAGCGGACATGCTTTAGATGTACAAGGAAGCGGGGCGAGCGGTAACGATGGACAATAAATATTGGGTACCGGCAATTGAGAAAGCGGACAGCGTACTGCGGCTCGTGGCAGATCATCCCGGCGAGCTGCGGATGATGGAGCTGTCCAAGCGGACGGATATTAACAAAAGCTCGATGTTCTCTTTGCTCAACACATTGGAGAAGCTGAATTGGATACGTAAGGACAAAGATGATACATTCCGCCTTGGCCCGGCGCTCGGTTCGCTGGCCAGCGGTTATTTTCAATATAACGATCTCGTAGCCTCCTTCCATCAGGAAGCAGCAATTACGAAGGCAGCGATCGAGGAAACGATTCAACTGGCGGAACTAATCGGCACCGAAGTGCTGTATTTAGCTAAGGAGGAATACCCCGGACCGGCTAAGCTCACGACCGAACCGGGCATGCGGCTGCCGGCGCACTCGACGGCGCTTGGCAAAGTGCTGATAGCCGCTCTTCCCGAGGAACGGCTATCCGATTTGTATGCTGCTGCTACGCCTATGCAACAGCTGACGCCGCACACGATTGCCGATCGGGCATCGCTGGAGAGGTCGCTGGAGCCGATCCGCGAGCTTGGATTCGCCGAAGATTTGGAAGAGGCGGTGCAAGGCTTCTGCTGCATTGCAGTACCGGTGCGAAGAGGCGGACAAGTTGTATCAGCGGTAAGCTGCTCGATGCTGAAGCATCGCTGGGAATCGAAACATGCGCTTGTGCTGAGCGAGCTGCGGCAATTATCGGATCGGTTGTCGGTGCAATAGCAAGACGGGCAAACAAAGTAAAGTCGTTCTTTCGAGAACGGCTTTTTTTATGTTGCCTGGCTACCGAGCTGATAAACAAACGACGGCTAGAAAAAATAACTCCGTTTTCTCACTCTAATCCAGCTAATCACGAATACATTTATCGAATAGCTGGAATTTCTCCCGTTAATAGTGTTGTTGTTCGCACACCGAGTCTGTGCCTTTTTGGTTATTGTGTTAAGCCAAAACCCATGCTAATATTTCTTTATACAAAACTAAGTTTATTATAATAAACAAAGAGGGTGACAAGCATGAGCGCAACTGGCCAACGATTACACAACAAGACAGCCTTGATTACGGGAGCGGGCTCCGGCATCGGCAAATGCTCGGCGCTTACCTTTGCGCTGCAAGGCGCGACGGTCATCGTGAATGATCTGGATGCCGGAAAGGGCAAGGAAACCGCCGAGGAAATCCGCGCGGCTGGTGGAGTGGCATCCTTCATACAGGCCGATGTAACGGACCCGGCTTCGGTTGAAGCAATGGCCAGGCAAGCGCTGGAACGGCATGGCCGTATCGATGTGCTGTTCAATAACGCTGGCATCAGCGGCGTTGGCGCATTGCACGAGGTGGAGCCTGACGTTTGGGATAGAGTCATGAGGGTGAATATTAGAGGCGTTTATTTGCCAAGCAAATATGTACTGCCTTCCATGATGGAGCGCAAGTCGGGCGTTATTATCAATATGTCGTCCTGCGTGGCAGAGATTGGTCTGGCCAAGCGAGCATCCTATTCGGCGACGAAGGGAGCGGTGCTGGCGCTGACGAAATCGATGCAGGTCGATTATGCGCCGTATGGCATCCGAGTAAACGCGCTGCTTCCGGGCACGATTCTAACACCGTTCGTGGAAAATTATTTGAAGCAATCTTACGAAGATCCTGAAGCGGCCGTGGAGTCGATCAAGAAGCGGCAACTGAGCGGCGAGCTTGGCCGGCCGGAGGATGTCGCGCAGGCGGCGCTGTTCCTCGCTTCGGATGAGTCGAAGTTCATGATGGGCTCGCCGCTCTACATCGACGGGGGCGTCGTCTTCGGCAAAAATGCATAGCAACAATAAATAGGAAACAAACGAAGGAGACTAAAACATGAAGCTGCTAACGTTTATCGAGAACAAGAAATACAACCTTGGCGTGCATACGGAAGACGGGGAGGGCATTCTGGATATCGCGGCTGCCGCAGCCGCGTTCGAAGGGGCGGAAGGCGTGCCGCTTACGGTGCAGGAGGTCATCGAAGGAGGCTTGGCCGCGCTGGACAAGCTGCGTGCATTCGTCGAGGCGGTATTGTCTTCGGATGGCCATCATGCGTTTATTCGCCCGGAATCGGCACTGACGCTCGGCCCCTGCGTAACGCATCCGAACAAAATTATTTGCGTGGGCCTTAACTACCGCAAGCATGCGGAGGAGACGAATGCCGCCATTCCGCTCTACCCGATTCTGTTCAACAAGTTTAATAATACGCTTGCCGGCCACGGCGAGGATATCCCGTTGCCGAAGGTGTCGAGCGAGGTCGATTACGAAGCGGAGCTGGTCATTGTGATCGGCAAGCAGGCGAAGTATGTGGCGAAGGAGGACGCCTTGTCCCATGTATTTGGCTACTGCAACGCCAATGATTTGTCCGCTCGCGACCTGCAGCTTCGCACGCCGCAATGGTTGACCGGTAAGTCCTGCGACAAGTTTTCCCCGCTCGGTCCGTACCTGGTGACGGCCGACGAGGTTGGCAATCCGAACGAACTCAGCATCAAGTGCATCGTGAACGGCGAAGTGCGCCAGGGTTCCAACACTTCCGATATGATCTTTAACTGCGAAGAGATCGTCAGCTACATTTCGCAGTATATGACGCTTGTGCCGGGCGATATTATTTTGACGGGCACGCCGGAGGGAGTTGTGCTCGGCAAGCCTGCCGAGGAACGGGTCTATCTGCAGCCGGGAGACGTCGTGTCGATTGAGATCGAGAAGCTGGGATCGATAACGAATACGATGGTCGCCGAGGGGTAATCGGGCGATTGGCGATCGGATAGTGTGTTCATTAGAGTTGGGAGAATGGAAATAATGAATGTAAGGCTAGTAGCCCTTTTCTTTTCCATGTAGAATGGATTGAAAATCATTTACGCGGATATAAAGGGAGCATGATCATGGAGAGGCTGTTGTCTGGTAAAAAATATATTCCATTCACGTATAAGATGATGATTCCGTATCTCATTCTTGTTTTGCTGACCGATTTGGTCATCGGCTACATCGCTTATACGATGCTCGTTGATTCCAGGACGGAGATGGCGGAAACGAATGTCCGGACCTCATTGAAGCAGACAAGGAACAACCTCGAATACCAAACGGACGAAATCGTGCGAATGGCCAACTCGCTGTATAACAGTTCGACCTTTCAGAACGCTCTTCAGTTCAGGGGCGAGCCGTTGGAGAACATGCTCGAAATGCGTGATAATATCGTTCCATACATGAAAGCCCCTCTTCAATTGTATGGCAATAAGCTAAGGCTGGTGCTCTATACCGTCAACGAGACGATGCTTGAAATTGACGGCGACGACATGTCGACGGCCATCGGCAGAAGCGATTATTACGTGCTTTCCCATCATGCTATCGAGAATACGGAATGGTTCAGTTCGATCGTCGCGAACAATCAAGACAGCGTGTGGCTGCAAGTGGGCACCGACAGCGCGCTGGGCAACATTTCCTATTTTCGAAAGCTCGTTTCGTCGAACGCGGCTACCGCTGTTATCGGGTATATTCGCGTCACGGCGAGAATCGACGAGTTGTTCGGCGATTTCAGTTCCTTTCCGATTGACCAGGGCATGGACCTTCGCTTGATTGAGCGGTCAACGGGATTGCCCATCTATGAACAGGGCGTAATGAATGAACAGGCCAAGCAAGGTACTTATTTGAATATTAGCGAAGACATCTCGTTAACGGGTTATGTCATCAAGGCACGGGTGCCTAACAGTTATTTAAATAAAGACGCGAGCCGAATGCAGCAGGTCATCGGCACCGTTTGTATCATCAGCTTCCTGGTTATGGCGTTCATCGGCCTCCTGGTGGCCCGTATATCCGGCAAGAAAATCAAGCGTATCATTTCTTTGGTACGATCGTTTCAGGAAGGCAATTTTTACAAAAGGATCGGATTTGCGGGGAATGATGAGTTCGTTTATATTGCCAATGCTTTTAATAAGATGGCGGCCAGTCTGCAGGAACTGATCCGCAACGTCTACGAGCAGGGTATTCAGAAAAAACAAGCGGAGCTCGATGTGCTTCAAGCGCAGATTAATCCTCATTTTCTATACAATACGCTGTCGACCATCGGCAGTTTGGCAAACTTGGGGGAAGTCGAGAAGGTTACGAATATGGTGCAAGGCCTCTCCAAATTTTATCGGCTAACGTTAAACCAAGGGAATGTGTATATCTCTCTTGAAAATGAGTTGGAGCAGGTGAAGCAGTATCTTGAAATTCAGAGAGTGAAGTACGCGGATGCCTTTAAGGTTTATATAGACGTAGATCCTGAAATTCTCCATATCCCCATCATTAAGCTGATTTTGCAGCCGTTCGTGGAAAATATATTCAAGCATGCCTGGTTCGGCAGTACGATTGCGATCCGTATTACGGGGAAGCGGCTAGGAGACCGCATTGAACTAAAGGTCATTGATAACGGGATCGGCATGCGGGCCGATACATTAAGAAATATGCGGTCAAGCTCCTTGCATTCAGACAGCTACGGTCTGAAAAACGTAGAAGAGAGAATTAAGCTGCGGTACGGCAATGATTTCGGCATTCATATCGGCAGCCATTTTGGAGCGGGCACGACCGTTCAAATCATTCTGCCGGTTGATAACGCGGAAATTCGGGAAGACAACGAAACGTAGCACGGTTTGTTTAGGAGGCTCATGTTCCTATATGGAACATGAGTTTATTTTTTTTGTGCGAATCGTTGAATTAGTATTATGTTTAGTTGTTTGGCTGAATTATTTCGCTCGCCCCCTCGTTTTATAATGAGCCATATAGAGAAGAGAGGAGAGCAACTATGAATAAGCATACATTTTGGAGCGATTTGAAAAAATATAAAATACTGTTATTGATGTTGGCGCCAGCCGCCGCGTTCTTCCTTCTGTTTGCTTATATCCCGATGGCGGGTATCATTATTGCTTTCAAGCATTATGATTACGCCGGGGGCATATTCGGAAGCGCTTGGAACGGGTTTGACAACTTCCGCTTTTTCTTTGAATCGGGAGATGCTTGGCGGGTAACGCGCAATACAGCGTTATACAACATAGCGTTTATCGTCGTAAACAACGCCCTGCAAATTTTTGCAGCGATTATGTTGTTTGAAGTCGGCGGAAAGTGGTTCCGGAAGCTTACGCAATCGGCGCTGTTCTTGCCTTACTTTATTTCATGGGTCGTTGTCGGCGCGGTTGCCTATAACTTGTTGAACTATGATATCGGCACTTTGAATGCAATGCTTAGAGGCATGGGAATGGAGCCTGTCGATATTTACAATACTCCTGCTTACTGGCCTTATATATTGGTTCTCGTTTCCGCATGGAAAGGTCTTGGATATGGAACGGTTATGTACTTGGCTGCGATTACGAGCATTGATACCGAGATGTACGAAGCAGCTGAAATCGACGGCGCCAACATATTCCAGCGGATCATGAAAGTGACGATTCCAAATCTCTATCCGACAGTTATCATTCTGGTGCTTCTGGCGGTCGGCAACATTTTCCGCGGCGATTTCGGAATGTTCTACAACATGGTCGGCAATAACGGTTTGTTGTTCTCTTCGACAGACGTTATCGATACCTTCGTATTTAGAGCGCTGATTACATCGAATGATATAAGCATGTCGGCTGCAGCAGGCGTCTTCCAATCCGTTCTAGGATTCGCGACGATCATGATTGTGAACTATGCTGTCCGTAGATATGACAAAGACCGAGCCCTATTCTAACGGCATGAAGGAGGTAACAATATGAAGCAGCTCGATCGTAAAATATTTTCAACAATAGGATATGTATCCCTGACTTTTCTCGCAATCTTATGTATTCTTCCCTTTATCCTTGTCGTATCGTCATCGCTTACGGATGAACAGAAAATTATTACAGATGGTTATCAGTTTATACCGACTGTATTCTCTACCGAAGCGTACAGCATTTTGTTTAAGTATCCCCAGGAAATGATAAACGCCTACCTGGTGACTATAGGTGTTACCGTAACAGGCACGCTGCTTGGCTTATTTCTCACTTCGATGACTGCTTATGCGCTTTCCAGACGAGATTTTAAGTGGCGCAATAAATTTTCATTTTTCTTCTTCTTTACAACTTTGTTTAACGGCGGACTCGTTCCGTGGTATCTGCTTATTGTTAATTACCTCAATATGAAAGATACGTTCATGGCTTTAATCGTTCCGATGATGCTCAACGTCTTCTACATCATTGTTATGAAGTCGTTTATGAGCGGCATTCCGGAAGCCATTGTTGAATCGGCCAAAATTGATGGAGCAAACGACTTCGTGATCTATGCTCGTCTCATCCTGCCGCTCTCCAAGCCGGCGCTCGCTACGATCGGATTGTTCCTCGCGCTTGCCTATTGGAACGACTGGTACAATGCCCTGCTGTTCGTATCTAATCAGGACTTGATGCCGCTCCAATATTATCTATACAAAATGTTAGGCAATATGGATGGCATGCGGAAAGCGATGATGGGCGCAGGGGCAGTCGTAACGACAGCCATTCCGACCGAGAGCTTGAAGATGGCGATGACGGTCGTGGCAACTGGCCCGATCTTGCTAGCTTATCCGTTCGTTCAGAGATACTTTGTTCAAGGCTTGACGATTGGCGCTGTGAAAGGATGAGTCCGGGGAAACCCGGTTTATCAATATAATTATGAACATAGGGGGAAGGCTAGAAATGTTGAAGAAAAATAAATTCATGATTGTGGCGCTCTTTTTAACCTTCGTAATGATTTTGAGTGCATGCGGTGGCGGCAACAACAATAATACGAATACGCCTGCTGAGGCTACAAAAGCTCCAGATGCAGGAAATGCGGCGACTGATGCGCCTGCTGAGGGTGCCATTGACACTTCCAAAGAAGTGAAGCTGAAAATGATTTTTGTTGGACCAAAACCTGTAGACTATGACATCGTTTTTGCTGAAATCAACAAAAAGCTGAAAGAAAAAATCAATGCAACGATCGAAGGCGAGTTCCTGGACTGGTCTGACTGGGCTCAGAAATATCCGCTGAAGCTGGCGGCGAACGAAGATTTTGACTTGATCTATTCCGCTAACTGGGCAGGCTACAATGATCAGGCGCTTAAAGGCGGATTCTTGGAACTGACTGAAGAAATGCTTACAAAATATATGCCGCAAACTTGGGCGAATATGCCGAAAGTAAGCTGGGATCAAACGAAAGTTAACGGAAAAGTATACATGGTTCCGCAAAACAGAGGCGAATCTGTAGAAAAGCTGATTCTGTATCGTGAAGATTTGCGCAAAAAATATAATCTTCCTGAAATCAACAGCCCTGAAACGTATGCAACTTACTTGAAAGCGATCGCACAAAACGAGCCGGGCGTTACTCCGTTCACTCCGGAAACGGGCGACTGGAAATATCATAACTTGGACCGCGTATTGCTGAAGCAGCAACAAGAATGGAACATGTTCGACCTTGACCTTCCGTTCGCTTACAAATTGTCGGATGACAAAGGCCAAGTATTCAACGTGTATGAAACACAAGAGTTCAAAGATCTGCTCCTGTACTACAAGGATCTTGCTGATAACAACGCATGGTCGAAAAACGTTCTAAACAGCAAAAACGATCACCAAGCTGATTTTAAAGCTGGCAAAACGGCATCGATCACGCACAACAACGGAACGCTTGGAGCGCTTATGGCTTTGATGCGCCAAGAGAACTCCCCTTATGAAGTAGCTCTTGCCGACATCAACCAAGGCAAGAAGAAATCGATCGCGATTTCTACACAGAACGGTACGTCGATTCATGCGACTTCCAAAAATGTAGAACGCTCCCTGATGTTTATCGATCTGATGCAAAATGATAAAGAGTTCCATGACCTGATGATGTACGGCGTTAACGGCGTACACTATGAGCCGGTTGGCGATAATAAATACAAAGCAACTGACAAAAACGCTAACTACACTGGTTTCTCCAACTGGAACTTCAACTCGCCGCTTAACCGCGACAACGAAGCATTCCCGCAAGAAGCTTCCGATCTCGTTAATAGCTGGGAAGCAAACGTGTACCACTACGCGCTTGAAACGTTCGTATTCGACAACAGCAAAGTGAAAACGGAAATCGCCAACGTTGGCAACGTTATGCTTCGTTATGCCATTCCGCTCGAATACGGTGTGATTAAAGACATCGACAAAGCTCTTGCAGACCTGAACAAACAGCTGGATGCTGCAGGTGTTGATAAGATCCAAGCCGAGCTGCAAGCTCAAATCGATGCGTTCCTAGCGAACCAGTAATAATCAGGTCTAAGCACAAAACAACCTCCGCCCATAAGGGTGGAGGTTGTCTTTTTATTGAGTATATATAGGATGATGATGATGCCTATGCCTAGTTATTGGAGCTCGGAATTCAGCTTATCGATCAGTGGAATGAGCTGAAGCGGCTCGCTGACTGTGTAATCAGGCTGCTCCGATTCGTCTGCCGGCGTATGCGGGTAACGGGGCGTCCAGCTTATGAAAATGCTTGTAATGCCGAGCGCATTCGCTCCCTTTACATCACGGCTTAAGTTATTGCCGATCATAACCGTGCGGGAGAAGTCCTTCTCTGACAGATCAAGCGCGCCGATCGCCGCTTTGAACATCTTCGGGCTAGGTTTGCGATCTTTAATATTTTCGGAAATAATCATCGTGGTGAAGCAGTCGTATAGGCCATGCTGAATGAACATATTTTTGAACGATTGGGCTTCGCCGTCTGCGACGAGCGCCAGCGTGTAGCCTTTCTCATGGAGCGTTCGAACCATTTCGGCTGCGCCAGGGATCAGCTCCGCATGCTGGACAATGCCTTCCGCATCTCTGACTTCCGTCGATTCGTCAACAATGGTATCTCCGCTATCTAGAAATACGATTAACTTTTTGTTCTCCATTCATCCCATCTCCGCTCTCTGAATGATTATATGGAGGCGAGGGTTCCGGTAGATTCCCGAATAATCAGTTCCGGCTGCATGACAATACGCTGTTTAATGCTGCTCTCGTCCTCGGTGCCGCCGATGAGCAAACCGAATGCCAGCTTGACCATCTGTTCAACCGGCTGAGCTATCGTCGTCAGCGTTGGATTCGTTACCGTGGACAGGATCGTATCGTCGAAGCCGACGATCGACAGCTGCTCGGGCACGCGAATGCCGGCGTCCTTGGCCGCTTGCAGTGCGCCGATCGCGAGAAGATCATTGCAGCAGAACAGCGCGGTTGGGCGCTTCTCGCCGCTGAGCAACGCGGCTGCTGCACGTTTGCCGTCCTTGATGCTGGACTCGCACATGACGATGTCGTCGTCGCTAACCGAAAGGCCGGCTTCGAATAATCCGAACCGAAAGCCCCGCACCCTCTCCAGGCTGCTCGTTACTTTGAAGTTCTCCGCCAGCACCGCCATGAGGCTGTGGCCGAGGCTGGTTAAATGCTCGGCAGCGAGCACGCCGCCCTTGAAATCGTCGGTCACGACGCTATGAGCCGTCATAGCAGCCGCTTCCCTCGCGATCATGACGATCGGGAATGATTTCTCGGATAGATGCTCTAATATTTCACTGTTCTCCGCGCCCGTACCAATTAAGATGCCGTCTGCGTTTTTTTGCTCCAGCAACCGTATATACTTCTCTACGCGTTCGTCCCGATTGTCCGTGCTGCAGACGATAACGCTGTAGCCTTCGCTATGCGCCAAGTCTTCAACCGATCTTGCAATATCGGAGAAGAACGGGTTAGAGACATCCGGTATAAGCAGTCCGATCGTATACGTTTTTTTGCCCATTAGAGCAGAAGCAATGATGCTTGGCTTATAGTTAAGCCGCTCCATCACCTTAAAGATTTCTTCTTGTTTCTTCTTGCTCACTTTTCCTTTGCCGTTAATCGCATTGGAAATGGTCGCGATGGAGACGCCTGCCTCCTTCGCGACATCATATATGGTGGTCGCTTTCATGGCCAACCTCATTACTATCGAATTAGGGAGAAACTTGAGTTTCAAATATAGGAAAGTATAAGATTCACTCTTATACTCACGCCTATATTTCACCGCGAAACGTTTGCTTTTACCGCCAGAGGACGGCGTCAGCCGTTTACGCTTGCCTTATTCAGTAATTATCCGTGTATTCGGATCATATTGCAACATTAACGCGGATTCACAATCCAATCATGATCAGGATCGTTGCGGAACTTCCATACTCTCGAGGGCCCTGCCATAACGTTCAGGTAATATACCTCATAGCCCGGAGGAGCCGAGACGGGATGATAGCCCTTTGGCACGAGCACGGCCTCGCCGTCCTTGACAGCCAACGTTTCGTCCAGGGAACGGTCGTCTGTATAGACGCGCTGAATCGCAAAGCCTTGTTCCGGCTGCACATGATAATAATAGGTTTCCTCGAGAAGAGACTCATTCGGCAGCGAATCCTCGTCGTGCTTGTGGGGCGGATAGCTGGACCAATGTCCTTGCGGCGTAAGAACCTCTACAACAAGCAGGCTGTCAGCCGGCTGCTGCTGTGGCAATATGTTATGAATATGCCGCAGCGTCGTTCCTTGTCCGCGAAGCTCTACGCCGACGTCGTTAGGCGCAATCAGTCTAGCGCGGTGATTGCCGTGGCCGGGAGCCTTGCAAACCGCCAATTCGAGCTCCGTAAGAGCTGTAACCACAAAGCGGTCATCGTTCGGCACGTAGACGGAATAAGGCGGAATGTGTTCGAAGACGCTCATCCGTTGTCCAATAGCGGTCCATGATTCGTTTGCGGTTGATACATCTGCCTTGCCGCTAAGCAGGACTAGACATACTTCGTCATTCCCGGTCGGTCTGCTGAATGAATCTCCTGCATTTAGGCGGTACACTTCAAAACCGACATGATGCCAACCGGCGGATTGCGGCGTGATCGACAACAAGGGAATATCGCTTGATTGTCCGCTGTAATGCGGTTTGACGATTAATTCGCTCATGCTCTATTCTCACAGCCCCTCTATTGAAGTCTCGAGCTCGGACAGCTTGATCGGCCGGCCTTCGCGCAGCGACAGCTTGGCTGCGCGGGCAATTCGCTCGGCTTGCCAGCCATCCTGTCCATTGACCGGCACTTTCTCTCCGTGCAGCAGGCAGTTAATAAACTGCTCGGTTTCTTCTATATAAGCGGCGCTGTAGCGCTCTAAGAAGAAATGAAGCGGCTTGTCGGATTGCACGCCGCCAGCCGTAGTGAGGACAGCCGTATTCGGATAATCATTTTCGGCCTTCGATGAGCCGAGCGAACCGAAGGCTTCGACGCGTTGGTCGTAACCGTAGGCCGCCTTGCGGCTGCAATCGATAACGCCGAGCGCTCCGCTGACGAACCGCAGCGTGACGATAGCCGTGTCGACATCCTCGTAAGCCGCGAATACCGGATCAATAAGGACGCTGCCTTGCGCGTACACCTCTTCGACCTCGCTGCCCGACAGGAAGCGAGCCATATCGAAATCGTGGATCATCATATCCATGAAGATGCCGCCTGACACTTTGATGTAAGCCTCGGGCGGAGGCTCTGGATCGCGGGAAGTAATCTTGATCAAGTGCGTATCGCCGATCGCGCCTGAACGGACATGCTCGCGCACCCGCTTGAAGTTATGGTCGAATCGACGGTTGAAGCCCACTTGCAGTTGAACGCCTGCCCGGCGAACGGCCTCGATCGCTTCCTCGGTTTGCTGCAAATCCATGCTGACCGGCTTCTCGCAAAAAATATGTTTGCCGCGCTCTGCGGCACTCTTAATGAGCGGAACATGCGTATCCGTCGAGGAGCATATAAATACGGCATCAATGTCCGGATTGTCGAGGATGTCCAAGCTGTCGTTCGTGACAGCCGGAATCCCGCGTTTGGCTGCCCATTCGTTCAGCTCTGGACCCGCGAATAGGTCGCTGATTGCGACGACTCGTGCCTGCGGGTGCCGGATCAGGTTCTCCGCATGGATTTTGCCAATCCGTCCGGCACCGATAATTCCTATGTTAAGCTGCTTCATTTAATTGTCCGACCTCCTCTGTTTATGCTAAAAACGGAGCTACCAACGTGCGGTGACCATTTTTTTGCGCGTGTAGAACTCTACGCCGTCTCCGCCGTTGGCATGAAGATCGCCATAAAACGATTTTTTCCAGCCCGAGAACGGGAAGAAGGCCATTGGAGCGGGCACGCCAAGGTTAATGCCGAGCATGCCGGCGTCGATGGTTTCGCGGAATTGCCGCACGCTCGAGCCGTTGCTGGTGAATAGGCAGGCGCCGTTCGCGAATTCGGAACGATTGGCAATCGCAATCGCTTCATCGAGCGTATCAGCTCTCATAACCGATAGGACAGGAGCGAATATTTCATCTTTCCATATTTTCATCTCGCTGCTCACCTGATCGAAGATGGTTGGTCCGACGAAATAGCCAGAGCCGCTCACGGCCTCATCCTTCCTGCCGTCGCGGATCAGCAAGCCGCCTTCGGTTTCGCCCGATTCAATGTAGCCGAGCGTTCTGTCTTTATGAGCTCCTCGAATGACCGGCCCGAGGAAGATGCCTTCATTCAATCCGTTGCCGATCGTAATCCGGTCAGCGGCGTCAGCAAGTCTAGCGACAAGCTCGTCGCCAACGCTGCCGACCGCTACGACGACCGCGCAAGCCATACATCTCTCGCCGGCTGAGCCGAAGGCCGCATTGACGATCTCTTTGACCGTTAAGTCAAGATCGGCGTCAGGCATGACGATGGAATGGTTTTTGGCGCCGGCCAGCGCTTGCACGCGTTTGCCATGGCTTGTTCCTTTGGTGTACACATACTCCGCCACAGGCTGGGAGCCCACGAAGGATATCGCTTTAATGCGCGGATGCTCAAGCAGTCCATTAACGACGTCATGTGCGCCATGAACGAGATTAAGGACGCCTGCAGGCAGCCCGGCTTCGTGGAAGAGCTCAGCTAAGCGGTTCGCAAGCAGCGGCGTCCGCTCTGACGGTTTGAGCACGAACGTATTGCCGCAAGCGATGGCAAGCGGGAACATCCAGCACGGCACCATCATTGGGAAGTTGAACGGCGTAATTCCGCCAATGATTCCGATTGGGTAACGATACATACCCGATTCCAGGTTCGATGCGATATCCGGCAGCTGCTTGCCCATCATGAGCGATGGCGCTCCAGCGGCGAACTCTACGCATTCGATGCCGCGCAGCACCTCGCCATGCGCTTCGGCGAAGCTTTTGCCGTTCTCCTTCGTAATGAGGCGGGCAAGCTCCTCCCAGTGGTCGACCAGCAGCTGCTGGTATTTGAACAAAATCCGGGCACGACGCGGAACAGGCGTTTTGCTCCAGCTTTCGAAGGCAGTACCGGCAGCTTGGACAGCGGATTCGATATCATCAGCGGTGGATAGCGGAACCTCGGCCAGCACCTCTTCGGTTGCCGGATTGTATACATTGTCGTAGCGGTCCGAGCTTGCTTGCACCCATTGCCCGCCGATCCAGTTTTTTAATTGCGTTGTCATATAGCTCCCTCTTTTCTTACCACATTAGAATGTTTAAGTGCTTTATAGCGATATAGCTTAAAGGAGATCATTCAGATTGGCGATAAAAACTTCCGCTTAAACGCGGTCGCTCATCATTGAAGTACTCCGATAACAGTTTTTCTCATGGATTGCAGACTAACCTGCTACGATTTCCCCGCGATTGCAACGTTCGATATAGTCTTCGACCTGCTCCTTCGTCGGCATCGCATCCGAGCAGCTATGGCTGGAGATGACGATGCAGGCCGCGGCACTGCCGAATGTCATGCTTTGTTTGACCGTTTGTCCGGCCATTAGGCTGCTGATGAAGCCGGCGGCGTAAGAATCTCCCGCCCCGAACGTCTTAATGACCTTCGCCGGGAACGATTCCGCGCGATGCTCCGCTCCGTCCGCCGTGTAGGCGATCGAGCCGTCTTTGCCGTGCTTGATAATAACGATTTTGGCTTGATAGCCAAACCATTTCGAGGCGGTATAACGATCATTATGTTCGGGATTGGCCTCGAACCGTTCCATGCTGTCGAATTCCTCGCGCGTTCCGATGATGATGTCGCATTTCTCGGCTGCCATATTGTAATAGACGGCCGTTTCCTCCTCGGATTTCCATGTATAAGGACGGAAGTCGATATCGAAGATTACGGTAGTGCCGTGCTTCCGTGCATAATCGATGGCGAGCATGACGGCCTCGCGGGAAGGGCTTGAGGAAAGCGCCGTTCCCGATACAAGCAGCGCTTTGCTGTCTGCGATCAGCGACTCGTCTACCTCGAGCGGGGATAGAAGCAGATCGGCTGCGTTGTCGCGATACATAAGAATGCTGCATTCGCTTGGGCTTTTGATTTCCGTAAAAGCAAGTCCGGTCACCGCTCCCGTAACGTCCGTTATGACGTTTTCGGTATGGATGCCTTCCTTCTCCAGATAACCGCGGATGAATCGGCCCATTTGATCGTCGGCTACTTTGCCGATAAAGGCTGTTTTGCTGCCTAGGCGGTTCATGCCGATCGCAATGTTGGCTGGAGAGCCGCCGACGTATTTCGTAAAAGTCATCGTTTGCTCCATCGGCCGGTTAATTTCATTCGCATTCAAGTCGATACAGAGCCGGCCGATAGCGGTGAAGTCAAACCTTCTGCCGGATGGAAAAGTAATATTCGCCATGCTAAGCTTCCTCCTTCGCCTCTGCGATACGGTATAAATAGCGGAGAGCCTTCTCCGCATATTCACGGGCGGGATGCGCCGCCGGGTCTTGCTCGCCTTCAAGAAGCGCCCAGCCCTCATAGTTTCTATCAATCAGCTCGCCGATAATGGGAGCAAAGTCGATGCAGCCATCCCCAGGGACGGTAAATACGCCGCCCCGGATACAGGTTACGAAGTCGGATCCGCTGGCTCTTGCTTGATCCAGACGATCGGGACGGACATCCTTCAGATGCACATAAGCGACACGGTCATAGTGCTTCTGCAGCAGCGAGAGCGGATTGGCTCCCCCGTACAGCGCATGGCCGGAGTCGAACAGAAGGAACACGGCGTCCGGATCGGTAATCGCCATCAGTCGATCAATTTCCTCGGGACTTTCGATGGCCGTTCCGCCATGATGGTGGTACGTCAGCTTCAGCCCATATTCGAGCGCTATGCGCCCTGCCGCGTTAAGCCCCTCTGCCAAGCTGGCCCAGCCTTCCTCATCAAGAGGAATGACTTCGCGTTCATGGGGAGTTCGACGCGGATCGAAGTGCAGCGAGCCGCCGACCTCGCATGTGCTGATGACCTTGCTGCCCATCTGCTGCAAGAAAGCGGCATGGTTTCGGAATGCTTCCAGCTCTTGCTCGCGGTAGGCCGGATCCGAGAACAACACGGACTTCCATTGCGAGACGAGCTGAATATCACGCTTGCTTAATTCTTCTTTTAACTGCAGGGTGTCGGTCGGGAATTTTCTGCCCATCTCCGTGCCGTGCAGCCCTAGTGATTGGATGTCGTCCAAAATTTGCTCATAGGTCGTATGCTCCCCATGCTCCTTCACATCTTCGCCGACCCAGTTGATCGGGTGGACGCCTAGTCGAAACGGAAATTGTTTCATCCGATTGCTCCTCCTCCTAACATAGAAATCAGTAAGGTCTTGCTTCCGTCAGTTTCTTGCTCATCGCTTGATGCGCGGAGGTTACTTTCGCGCTCGCCGATACTTCCGGCACGCCTACGTTCCACCAGGAATCGTAGCCGTCCGTGTTCGTTCCCGCGAGAACATCTATGACGACGACCGTTGTGCGTGTTTCGTTCGCGGCTGCCTTCAGGGCTAGCCGCAGCTCTTCACTGTTAGAAGCTCTATAGGAAGCAGCCCCGAGGCTTCGAGCATGCGCGGCGAAATCGATCGGCAGCGTATCGCCGGAATAATGGCCGGTCGCGGCGTCCCGATAGCGGAATTCGTTGCCGAACCCGTCGCTGCCGTTGCTGCGCTGTAAGTTATGAATACATTGGTATCCATGGTTATCGAACAACAGAACGGTTATTTTGCGACCTTCTTGGAGGCTGGTAATCAGCTCCGAATGGAGCATGAGATAGCTGCCGTCGCCCGTTACGGCGTAGACGGGACGGTCAGGTTCTGCTAAAGCGACTCCGAAAGCTCCGCTTACCTCATATCCCATACAGGAGAAGCCGTATTCCATGTGATAGCCATGCGGCTGTTCCGTCCTCCAAAGGCGATGAAGATCGCCCGGCAGGCTTCCTGCGGCACATACGATGACCGCTTCTGCAGGGAGGGATTCATTAATAATGCCTAACGCTCTCGTCTGCGCGAAGCCGTCTTCGCGCTCAAGGCTGTATAAGCGATCGACTTCCGCATTCCATTCTCTAGTGAGGTCCGTAATCTCGGAAGCTCCATATGAGGCTGCGTACTCTAGATTCGCTAAGCCGCTGGACAGCAGCTCGAGTGTAGCTCTCGCATCACCGTCAAGGGCTGCGCCTCCGAGCTTGGAGCTGTCCATGCGGTTCACATTCAGGTTCAAAAAGGCTGCATCCGGATGGAAGGCCCATTTGGACGAGGTCGTAAAGTCGGAGTAGCGTGTGCCGATACCGATAATGAGATCGGCTTCTTTGGCCAGTCTGTTCGCGGCTAATGCTCCGGTAACCCCTATGGCGCCGACATAAAGCGGATGCTGCCAATGGAGCGAGCCTTTGCCGGCTTGCGTCTCGGCTACCGGAATGCCGAATTTCTCGGCAAAGTTGGTCAGAATAGCCGTAGCTTCTGCATATTTGACGCCTCCCCCGGCGATAATAAGCGGTCGCCGTTTGGAGGCGATTAAGTCTATAGCCCGCTGAAGAGCGGATACGGAAGGCTGCTTCCGTTCGATGTAATGGACTTGCTTCTCGAAGAAAGCGGCCGGATAGTCGTAAGCTTCCGCTTGCACATCCTGCGGCAGCGCCAGCGTGACAGTCCCTGTCTCCGCAGGGTCAGTCAGCACGCGCATCGCATTTGTGACTGAACTCATGAGCTGCTCAGGCCTTACGATGCGGTCCCAGAACTTGCTGACCGGCTTGAAGCAATCGGTTGCCGATATGGTGTAATCATGTTCGGCTTCCAGTTGCTGAAGAACCGGATCCGGCTGACGGGAAGCGAAGTTGTCGCCCGGCAGCAGCAGAAGCGGGATACGATTGACGGTTGCCGTCCCGGCGGCCGTTACCATGTTCAGAGCACCGGGGCCGATTGAGGTCGTGCAGGCATAGATTTGGCGGCGATTATTTTGCTTGGCGTAAGCGGTTGCAGCATGAGCCATGCCTTGCTCGTTCTTTCCTTGGATGAAGGAAAGGCTTCCTGCGCTTCTCTCCAGCGCCTCGCCAATGCCGGTTACGTTCCCATGTCCGAATATCCCCATCACGCCGGTAACGAACTTCGTTTCCTCGCCATCAAAAGAGACATACTGCTGATCAAGAAACTTCAGTAAGGCTTGAGCCATCGTTAAACGAATTGTACCCATCGTTAATCGTTATCCCCCTCGCGTGAAAGTTAAGCGCTTTTCCTTCAGCTACTTTCAATTGGTATTAGCTATATAAAATAAAAATGTGTTTAAAAAGGTAAAGCGCTTAATCCGATATTACCTACATCGAGGATTAAAATCAATCCCTATTTTTGTGAACCGTCAATACGGATATTGAAAACATGTCAGCAATCGAATAGAATATGGGTAAAGCGCTTAACTTATTAGGGGGAGTCAGAATGGGTATCTATGTAGAGCAACGCGATAGCTCGCGTTATTGGTTCGGCAATGACGATCATCGTATATTGGAATTGCTTGCAGGACGATATATAGGGGCGAACCCGCCGTTGCCATTTGCATGGCGTGCATTCTCCAAAGCAGGTATATTGCAAAATGCCGAAGGATTATATGAGCTTGATTTTTCCAATAGATTAACGAGTGCCGAGGAAGGCGATTATGCTTATGCCTATGCTCTGGTATGGAGTGATGATGAGCGTTCCATTGACAGTGTGATGCAGGCGCTTGGCCCGGTGAAGTTATATGTGAATGAAACGCTGCAATATCGCTCGACCGTCGTGGACGAGTTGAACCCTAATTCGCGCGCTATCATTCCGCTTAGCTTCGAGAAAGGCTGGAACAGCTTGTTGATCGAGGCAAGGAAGACCGCTTCAGGCTTTGGCTGCCGTTTCGGCGCAGACGAAGCGAAGGTCCGCATTTTGCAAGTTTTGACACCGTTTACAAGCCGGGAAGGCAGTGCGGGATGGGTATATTCAGAGCCTGCGTCTACGCCTCTATTCGGCGATCGCACAGGTCAATTTCCAGAATGGCGGAAGGATGAGACGGCGAGCGGACTGGAGTGGTTTCCGCGGACACAGTGGAATGAAGAAGAGCTTCGGCTTTCGCCGCTGGAGAGGCTGTTCGGGAAGCCGAAGCGGCAAGCGGCGGGTTATGGATGGAGTTCTGTATCCGTACCGTTATCCGCACGTCTGCTTGAGCTGTCTGGCAGAGCCTCTGGTCCGACGCAAATTTGGGTGGATGACGTGGTTGCCGGCGTGCTCGATGATGCAGGCTCCTATCAATTCCATGTATCGGTCACGCCCGGCACGAAGCAAATCGTCGTTAAGACCGTTAATTCCAGTGCAGGATGGAGTTTCGAACTGCATGCATCGGCTAACGGTACAAGTCTTACGCTCCAGCAGCCCGTTCAAGTCCACGGAAATCCAGGACCTTGGCTGCTTGCAGGACCGGTGCCAGCTGAGCCCAACCTAGAACCGGCGCAGGTGCGGTCGTTAGCAACAACGTTGGAGGGCATCGATGGACAAGTGTACTGGTCGATTGACGCTCCGGATGCGCGCGTTCGACCTTATTATGAGAATGCGATGCTCAGCAACAAATGGACAACCGGCACGGCGACTAACTTCGGAAGATGGGATTATCCGCTTGGCGTGACGATGTACGGTCTGCTTCAGACCGCCAGCGAATTGCAGCGCGCCGATATATCGTCGTATGCCATTCGTCATATTGAAGCTTGCACCGAAATGTATGACTATTCCATGTGGGATTTTGCAGAGTACGGTTTTCCGGCAATCAACCATCAGCTTGTGCTTATGAAAATGTTAGACAATTGCGGCTCGTTCGGCTCTGCTATGCTGGAGGCTGATCTGTACCAAGGCCGCGCTCCCGTTCGCAAAATCGCCGATCGGATTGCAGATTTCATGTTGGCGAAGCTGGAACGCCGCGAGGACGGCGCCTTCTATCGGCTGTGCGAGGGCGAATACTCCGCCGATACGATGTGGGCAGACGATCTCTATATGAGCGGACCGTTTCTGACGAGGTATGCTTTGGCCTCGGGCGATGCTACGGCGCTGAACGAATCGGCCAAACAGTTTTTGCTATATAAACGATACTTGTTTATGGAGGATGCAGGCGTCATGTCGCATGTATTCGATTTTAAATACGGCAAGCCTACCCGCGTGCCGTGGGGCCGGGGCAACGGCTGGGTATTGTTCTCTCTAACCGAGCTGCTGGAGCGGCTGCCGGGCGATCATCCGGATCGGGAAGCGCTGCTTGCCATGTTCCGCGAGCATTGCGCTGGCGTAGCTAAGCTGCAAGCTGTATCAGGATTATGGCGTCAGGTTCTTAATCAGCCCGATGCATATGAGGAGGCGTCATGCACGGCGATGTTCGTTTACGCCTTCGCCCGCGGTCTTCGGTTCGGTTGGCTTGACGCGAATGGTCCTTATGCCGAGGCGGCTCTGAAGGGATGGCAGGGACTGACGGAGCATGCGATCGATCGCAAGGGCAATGTACACGGCGTATGCAGCGGCTCGCGTTACGCCTTCTCGCCTATATATTACATGGAGGATTTGCGAACGGTATTGAATGATAATCATGGCATCGGCATTATGATGCTTGCAGGTGTGGAGATGATGCGGCTGAAGAAAGGGCTAGCCTAATGAAGCCGATGTCGGAGGAGCAACGGTTTTTGTTGGCGCAGTCTATGTCGATGATGGATGCCATCTATGATGATCAGGCTGCAATGCTTTGGAACGAGGAGGATGGCGATAGCGAAAGCCACTCCACCCGTGCAAGCGCCCATTATGCTGTCGGGTTGCTGATGCGAGGCGGTCTCGGCTATAGGGAGCGGGCTTGCGCGGTTCTGCATAGAGTCATGGATATGCAATTCGACGATCCGGAAGAGATTTATTACGGTACATTCCGTACATCGCCAGAGGCGATCGTGCCGCCCAAAGGGCATTTTCCATGGAAATCGTTTGGTCCAGGTTTCTCGTATTATTTGACCAACACCCTGGAGCGTATCGCCGACAAGTTATCAGGCGAACTGGCTGCGGTTGCGGGACGGGATCAGGTGCAATCGGCTTTCGAGTCGGCAATGGACAGCGTCCTACCACCTGTGTGGGCAAGCTACGATCCGAACTGGAGAGAGTTTATTGCTTGCGCCTTCGCCATCATTTTAGAACATTTCGAGAGTCAGCTTCCGGAAGATCTCGTGTCCCGAATGGACCGGGCTATGGAGCGTGCGGTAATTGGCTCGGTTGAGAGACGGCTGTCCGATGCTATTCCGATGAATACGAATATTGAGCTGATGCATCTGTTTATATGCGATTATTTCGGACACCGTCTTAACCGTGCAGAGTGGATCGCCCATGCGGATAACTTCGCTGAGCAATTCCGCCAGTCCTTCTCCGAGTTCGGCACGTTCGCCGAATTTAACTCCAGTACGTATTACGGGGTCGACCTTACCGTGCTTGGTTTACTACGCAATTATGGCCGATCCAGCGAAGTGCGCCGAATGGGCAGCGAAGCGGAGAGCGGATTATGGGATAATATCGGATTGTTCTACCATGCCGGGCTTGAGAACCTTTGCGGACCTTTCTCAAGGGGCTACGAAATGGAGATGACGGCACATAGCTCGCTCGGCGTATTTCTCTATCTGGCTTTAGGAGAGAGCTGCAAGCACTTAACCGGGGTGAATTGCGAGACAAGCCATGATCCGTTAATTGCGCTGGCCGGCGTTAACGTTCCTTCACATATTGTGCCGGCTCTGCGGAGCTTTAGCGGAGAGAGGCTGGTGCGCAAGCAATACCGCGAGCTGTGCGAACGGGATAATCCGCAAGCGAACAGTCATTTATGCACCGCAACCGCTTGGCTTGGGGAGCATCTCATGATCGGAGCGATGTCGGGAAGCCGGAATACGAGCGGACAGCTTCATCCTGCCACGATGCATTGGCAATCGGAAGACGGTGAGCGGTATTCCTTGCGTATGGTCCGCAGGGAGCATGGGGGCCACTGGAGCAAGCATATGCGGGGGATTGTAACGAATGCGGAGGCGGAGAAGGACAAATTGTCCATTCAAGTCGAATTTGCAACAGATAAACCGATTGAAATGGTGTTTGAAATTAGCGGAACGGCACCAATCGCAGCGGAGATTACGGAGGGCCGTTGGCGGCTTCCGGGACTGACTTTCCACGTCGCAGCCGAGGCTCCGCCGCCTATTGTCGCCGCTGCCGGGGAGCGGCTGGAAATCATTTATACGTACCGTCCGGCTTCTGAGAATGAACAGATGCGGTTTGTGCTTGAGAAGATTTGAGTGGATTTCATCCAATCAAATAGTATATGAGCAACCTATTGCCCGACATATTTAATCGAGTGCATATGGGTTTTGGTTAATTCAATCACTTCATGGATAAACTCCTCTTGGGAGGATCTGAAATCGGAATTGATCCAATTCAGAATAAGTCCATAGAAGCCGTAAGCCGTGTAATGTTTGAAATAGTCCATGTTAACGGGCATATTGTTGATCGTCTCGAATACAAACTGCTCCTTGTAAATCTTGAGTATCGTTTGCGGGAAAGCCGTATGCAGTCTTGGCAACGTATCGACCATTTGGACAAGCTCGAAAAAATCCCGATGCTCGAAAATATAAGTAACGATATTAAAAGACGGTAGGTTTAGCTTGGATGTATATACCTTCTGGCCGTGAACGTAGGGTTTGCCAACGGCCTCTTCCAATCCTTGAAGCATGGAAGTGAGCAATTGCTCAGCGAGTTCAACTTTATCTTGGTAATGAACATAGAAGGTGCTGCGATTATAAGAGGCGGCATCTACGATGTCCTTTACGGATATAGAATGGTAGCCTTTTTCCTTGATCAGTTTAATGAGAGCCGATTTGAAATGCTCTTGGGTTCTAATCCGCCGCTGTGTTGTCACCGTTTGTTCGTTATTCATGTATAGCCCTCCTTCGCAAAAAAAGACATTCTCGCATGAAGTGTCCACTAGGTGGACATTTCATCATTTGTTGCTGATTGTTAATTGTGAACAGAATAGTACAATTAAGTTGTAAACAAAATATCGCTAAGTGAACGTATCCATTAGCGCTATTAAAAATATTGTACTGGAGGAATCAACGATGGGCAAACTGCAAAACAAAGTAGCTGTTATTACTGGTGGAGCATCGGGGATCGGCGCAGCTACTGCGCGTTTATTCGTATCGGAAGGAGCCAAAGTGGTTCTTGTCGATTTAAATGAAGAAAAGGGCAAGGCTGTCGAGAGCGAGCTTAGAGCACTGAATGCCGAAGCGCTATTCGTTAAAGCGAATATTACGAGCGAAGAAGAGGTTGCGGGCATCTTCAAACAAACCGTTGAAGCTTTCGGCAAAGTCGATGTTGTATTCAACAATGCGGGAATCGGCCGCGTTCATCCTTCGCATGAGCTGGAATTCTCCGAGTGGCGCAACACGGTTAATGTCGACTTGGATGGCGTCTTCTTGGTGGCGCGAGAGTCGATCCGCGAAATGCTGAAAACAGGCGGAGGCGCAATCGTAAATACCGCATCCATGTACGGATGGGTAGGCTCACCCGGTTCAGCGGCATACAATGCAGCCAAAGGCGGCGTAGTAAACTTGACTCGTTCACTGGGGCTTGAATATGCGGAACGCAATATTCGCGTTAACGCATTGTGTCCAGGATTCATTGACACTCCGATTATTCCGGAAGAAAGCAAGCAGGCTTTGTCTGCTATGACTCCGATGAAACGTCTCGGACAAGCGGATGAAATGGCGAAAGCCGTATTATTTATGGCTTGTGACGATTCCTCGTTCATGACGGGCAATAGCTTAATCGTTGACGGCGGTTATACCGCTCAATAATTGGCGAAGTATCCATATAGCTCGTAGTAAAGACCATCCGCTATCGGATGGTCTTTTTTGTTCATTATTCCCAATGTCGTAATACTTTCGCCCTGTTTGCACGTCGTCATGTGTGGGAAGATGAGGACATCAAAGGTTCGACGTCACGGACCTTGGGCCTTTGATCTTCAGGCTATTGCGATCCTTCCTTCTAGTCCCTTTAACCGATCTAGGGTCGCAGCTCTCCTGAAGCAGTCTTAACACGAGAGGAGGCGTCCAGGCTATCGCATTCCTTCCTTCTACTGAATGTTCTTTTGTAAGAAAATTAGGGATGCGGCTTTCCTGGACACTTTTTTATGATGATGAATGCCATTTATTTACGAAGAGCGAACAAAGTAATTATCGATCATGGGAATGGAACGAGTAAGCTTTCACAGGCTTTTTTGGCAACCGCCATGAAAAATGTGGAGCAGTTAGGATTCACGTTCTCCCACCAACTGATTCTTGCCTTACGTTCGTTATCTATTGAGCAATTCGCAGCATTTTATGAGCGGTTAGTCGCCGATTTGAGAATGCTGATAGGCGCACATGTACAATACGATCCGATGTATCCCGCATTCCCGTTGCAGGTGATGGAGGAGACGGATGCCGAGCTTTATTTGAACGCGATTTATCATTATTTGACTTTGGATTTGCCGCAGTATGACCCCGAGGAAAGACCTCCGCTGCTCGATCAGGTCAACCTGAAGGCTATTGAACGGGGAAGCCAAGAGGAATTCTACGCCTTAATCCGCCAGCTGATTCTAGCCAAAGTATCGATCTCCAAAACGGATCAAGAGGATATAGACGCAGCTATTGAACTCGCGGATCCAGATGATCTCGATACGATTCTTCCATCGGAGATTCCTTTCAAGGAGAATGTAGGGTTCGTGGTTTCTTCATTATTGAAGCATGACAAAGCCAATGTGAAGCTGATTAGCCGTTACTTTAAAACCGCAACCGATGTCCTTCGTCTGGCCGTGGCGTGGTCGGATGGCGATACTAGCTTGGCTGGAGCAACGCGTTTTCGCAAATTCAAGCGGTCTGAGAGACGGCTGCTTCTTGGATTGCTGGAACAGTGCCATCCTATTACCGAGGATATGCTGAGGTATAAGGAGCGTTGGATTCGTTTAGGCGAAATTTTGCATCCGTCGGAATATAAGCATCGTTTTGCGCGTTGTGAGGAAGCTTTTGATATATTGCGCAATAACAAACCGTTTATGACTTTCAATGGGAGCGTTGAACTGGCGTTCCAATATCGGAATGTGTGGACATTAATCGATCTATTAGTGCAGCGCCCCGGCGAGTTTGCCAGAAGGTTGGATCATTTGCTGCGGTCAACCGAACATGCAGAGTATGTCGTACTGGCATTTGGCGAGGTTGTGAATCAAGTATCCACGCCTGTTCTGCTGCAAGTGAAAAATCACTTTTCCCGTCGTCATGTGTCTCAGGAGCTGCGTGTTTTCTTCCCGAAAGGAAATGTAGCCAAGGCGTTTGCTGCTCCCGATACACTCCCGAGGATCGATGCATCGGTATGCCAAGACATTGTGCAAGTATGCGAGCAGGCGCTTATCGGGCGATTTTCCGCTCTTCCTCCTCTTGGAAAGGTCTTTGTGGATGAGCGGTTGAAAAGCTATCATGTGCCGTTCTCCCAGCGGTCTGCAAGCAAAGCGCTGCATACGATTGTACGGGGAAGCCGTGTGCCGATGACGGAAGGCGACACCATCCGTTTCTTTAACTGGTGGAAAGAAGGGGTCGTGGATAGCGTGCCTACGGGACGCGTTGATATCGACTTGTCGGCTGTCATGTACGATCATAACTGGGAGTACCTCGAGCATATTTCCTATACGAACCTGCGATCGGCCAAATATCAAGCCGTCCACAGCGGAGATATCGTATCGGCTCCTAACGGAGCATGCGAGTTTATTGATCTGCATCTTCCTTCCATCGTTGGTTATGGCGGACGTTATATCGTGGCGACTCTCCATTCCTTCACGAGCCAGCCATATTGCAATTTGCCGGAATGCTTCGTGGGCTGGATGATGCGTAAGAAACCCGGCTCTGGCGAAATATTCGAGCCTTCGACTGTCGCCAACAAAATCGATGTCACCGCCGATACACAGATTGCTATTCCCGTTATCCTCGATCTGGTGGAGCGGACGATTATATGGACCGATCTATCTCTGACGAGGTCCCCTGACTATTACAACAATGTAGAAGGAAACCAAGGCGGAATGGTTTTGATGGGCAAAGCGATGACAGCTTTACGGAAGCCTGATCTATACGATTTATTTAAGCTCCATGCAGTTGCAAGAGGGGAGTCCGTAGATGTGGCAGAACAGGCGGATACGGTATTTTCGTTGGAAAAAGGGGTTACACCATACGATATCGAGCTCATTATGGCAGAATATTTGGTTTGAGCGGGATTGATGGATTGTATGTTTTCCATCCAAAGTTACTTGATTACGCAACAAAGGTTATTAGGTTGGACGATTTACACTCAAAATAGAGATAATGATCGAAGACCTCGAATTCCGCTGCAAAGCGAAAGTTGAGGTCTTTTTCTCGAAAGGATGTGATTATAAGTAGAGTTTAGAAAACTTCATATAGACTACTTAGACAGCACATTTTAGATTACTGTTATGCAGCCGTAGTCTTTATCTTTGTGGTGCCGCGCTGCCGAGCCGGGAGATTTGTACCAATTACACCGACGATAATAAGCAACGAACCGACAAGGTGATACCAAGCGATCGTTTCCCCGAGAACCAGGGCGCCGGCAGCGATAGACACAATGGTGGACAGATTGAGGAAAACGCCCATCTTCGAGGCTTCGATGCGGGATAAAATATAGCTTCCCATCAGCGCGGTGGCTAGCTGGACTGAGCCTAGAAAGAGAATCAGCCCGATAAAAGTTAGGCTTGTTAGCGGTGCGAACAGGCTGCCAAGCGTCCCGTTTGTACCATGCACGGTGAATGAAATCACGAGCGCAGCGGCAAATCCGACGCTTACCATGAAATAGCTAATTTCCACGGGGGTAAAATGTTTGGTGACGGAACGTGCCAACACGCTGTATCCGGCAAAAACCGTACATGACAGAAGCAATAGGACGATGCCTTTCAGGTTGGAAAAATCGAAGCTGCTCCCCTTCATCATGAAAATAAATACAATGCCGAAAACCGATAGCAGCGTAGACAGCTTTTGCAGCAAGGACGTTGCTTCTTTCAAAAAAGCGCTGGCGAGTACCAACGTAACTACCGGCGAAAACGCACTGATGATTCCGCCTTCTACGGAAGTGGCATGCTGCAGCCCAAACGTCTGCAAGGTGAAAAATCCAATCGGGTACATCGTTGCGAGCAGAAGCAGCTTATATATGGGCTTGCCTCGGTAATTCAGCTTAAGCAGGCCGAACGCTGTCGGAATGGACAAAATAATGAACGCCGCGGCAAAGCGGAAGGTAAGCGTATCGAACGGGCTGGCGTAGTTGAGCGACAGTTTGACGAACAGGAACGATGCCCCGATAACAATGGCGTTGATAACGGCCAGCATATAGGCAAGCTTTACTCCTTTGGAGCTTTTGGACGAAGCGCCGTTACTCATGACTCAGCACCTCCTGTGAACGTTTTTTTGTTAGTTCCAACTTCTTCATCTCACTCATCCCTCTTCTAAGAATCAATTCCATGCGTCTTTTCGCCGTTTTTCTAGTTAAATTAGGAAATTGTCTGTCAGTGCTTACTGACATCTATCTTGCAAAAATAGCTAGGGGGTCAAACCCCTAGCAAATAGGCTCACACTTTCAAGCATGAAAGGCTCTAGCTCGATGTTCGGATAATTCTTGCCGGCATTTAGATCATTCATGAAGGCGCCATATTGAGACATCATGAACGTAAAGGCCTGCATTCTCGGATTGGTTCGAATCATCTTGCCTCGCTCGCCCATCGTGACAAAATAAGTCGTTAGAAACTCAAGCAGCTGTAGCGGGTGCTGCTGCGTCCGTTCCTTGAATCCGGGCAATCTGGACTCATCCTTCGTGCTGATCTCGATAAGCTTGCGATTGCGGTTCATGATCGTATGGTACGTCTTGCTGATCGTAAGCAGGTCTTCCTCCAGCTCCCACACCAGCTTCTCTTCGAAAAGCTTCCGCATCTCTTCGGTGTAATGATACCGGTCGAAGGCCGACTCAAGGAGATTCTGCTTGCTCTGAAAATGGCGGAACAACGTCTTCTCGCTCAGCCCTGCGGCTGTGGCGATTTCCTGCGTCGTTACACCATTGTAGCCCTTCTCGGAGATCAGATTGATCGCAGCCAATAAGAGTCTGTCGCTGCTCCCCAGCTTGCTGTTATTCATATGCCCCGTACCTTTCAAAAAAGTAAATGTCAGTGACTACTGACATCATCGTATACCAGTCATATCCACCTGTCAAGGGGCATCGCGGAAACGTACAAGTCTTGCATAAATCAAAAAAAGAACCGGCAACGTCTGCCGATTCTTCACTCATATATATAGATTGCACGTTAACGAATAACGTGATATGATTACAAAACGATTGCCTCATTTTTTAAAACAAAATAGATTTATTGCATCATAACTACAATATAATTGTAGCATGTGGATTCGTTGTTTGTCAAACGTTATTTTCTTCATTCTACTTAAGCAAGGAGCGTGGTCGTGAACATGGTAAACGAGAACGATTGGCAGCAAGAGCAGGAGCGGCTGGATCTGGTTACGGAGAAGCTGCGATCGGCAATCGCCGAATTGGAGCCGGAGATAACAGGCCTTCGGAATCAGGTAGCTGACATTCGCAAGCGGTTCTGGGAAGAAGTTACGATCAACACGAGTACGTATGAGGATTTCGAAGACAGCTTCTACAGTATTAAGCAGCAAGAAGCAATATTGACGGAGCGGGAGCGCAGTCATCGACAACGGCTGCTGCGCTGGAAGAGCATGAAGCGGCTGCTGCCGACACCTTATTTCGGCCGGATTGATTTTCATGAGGATGGATTAAGTTTCAGCGAGCCTATCTATATCGGTGTTGCATCCTTCGTTGACGCAGACGGCGTCGACTTCCTGGTGTATGACTGGCGAACACCTATTGCAAGTATGTATTATGATCATTCACCGGGGGCGGCTACCTACGAAACGCCGGGCGGCACCATCTCGGGGACGATGACGCTGAAGCGGCAATACCAGATCCAAGGCGGGCAGTTGCGCAATGTGTTCGACACGAGCATAACGATCGGCGACGAGTTGCTCCAGCAGGTGCTTGGCAAGAGCGCCGATAATCAAATGAAAAGCATCGTAGCAACCATCCAAAGGGAGCAGAATGCCATCATCCGCAACGTGAAAAGCCGAATGCTCATCGTACAAGGGGCAGCCGGCAGCGGAAAGACGTCGGCGGCACTGCAGCGGGTAGCCTACTTATTATATAAATACCGTAATAGGCTCAAGGCGGATCAAATTGTTCTCTTCTCGCCTAATCCGATGTTTAACAGCTATGTATCCACGGTTCTGCCGGAGCTCGGAGAAGAGAATATGCAGCAGACGACGTTCCAGGAATATCTCGATCATTGGTTGGGGGCTGCGTTTAATCTAGAAAGCCCATTCGAGCAGATGGAATATGTACTGAGCTGGCCAGGTTCTGAGGGCTATGACGCACGGCTTAGCGGAATCCGATATAAGACGTCCGAAGCTTTCCTGACTGCACTCCAAAGCTATGCGCTGTGGCTTAGCAAGAAGGGCATGTTGTTCCGCAGCATTAGCCTTCGAGATCGGGAGCTGATTACGGCGGAGCAAATCGAGTTGCAGTTCTACAGCTACGACAGTTCGATTCGACTGGCTAATCGTGTATCTCTGCTGCAAGAATGGCTGCTGAGTGAGCTGCGGTCACTCGAACGCAAAGAGCGGGATGCCTACTGGGTTCAGGATGAGCTGAACTATCTAGACAACGACCAATATGCCGAATCTTACAGCAAACTGCGCAAGAAGCATGGGCAAGAAGCGGTGGTTCTTCCTTTCGACGAACAGTATAGGGAGATGCTGGAGGCGATGCAGGCGGATGAAGACGATGAATCGGACTTTCGAATGCAGGATGAGGAAGAGGAGCTGCTTCTCCGAATGATCGTGAAGGAGTCCTTCAAGCCGCTCAGACGGGACGTGAAGCGGCTAGTCTTCATCGATGTGATCGGGCTGTACAATCAGTTGTTCCATGATGCTGCCGCTTATCAGGAGATGACGAACGGGAACGAAATTCCACAGTATTGGCCGGAAATCTGCAAGCAAACGAAGGAGAAACTGGGGCGGAACGAACTGTTTTATGAGGATGCGACCCCATTCTTGTATCTGAAAGAGCTCGTAGAGGGCACTCGCATGAATATGGAGGTTCGGCATCTATTTATCGACGAAGGTCAGGACTATTCGTCATTCCAATTCTCGTTCCTCAAGCAGCTGTTTCCTCGGGCCAGTATGACGGTGCTCGGCGATTTCGGTCAGGCGATCTTCCCTCAAGCCACGAATCCGCACGAGACGGACTCGCCATTGATTCGGCTTTACGGCGAAGAGGACACGAGCTTGATCCGTCTTGTTCGGAGCTATCGTTCAACCTTCGAGATTGTAATGTTCACGAAGGCGCTGCTGCCTGGCGAAGAGATTGTGCCTTTCGAGCGGAGCGGTGCGAAGCCGTACCTCTTGAAGGCTCCCGATGATGCAAGGAGGGCTGCGCGAATCAATGAAGATCTTGCGGCACTGCAGGCTGAAGGCTTCGACTCCATCGCTATCATTACGAAGACTGCAGCGGAAAGTCGTGAAGCTCATGAAGCATTGAAGGCACAGGGCGGTGGGGAGCTGCGGCTCATTACGAAGGAGACTCTTACCTTTGAGAAGGGCGTTATGGTTATTCCTGCGTATCTAGCCAAAGGAGTCGAGTTCGACGCGGTGCTGATCTACGATGCCTCATCCGAGTCGTACCAACGGGAGAGCCAGCGGAAACTCTTCTATACGGCATGTACGCGAGCGATGCATCGTCTTCTGCTTTACACGACAGGAGATTGGACACCTTACATCGCAGCATTGAATCCGTCTCTGTATGAGATGGAATCATAAATGAAGTAATGAGTCTATTTGCAAGGCTTTCCTCGAAGGAGAGCCCACAAATAGGCTTTTTTCTTGATAGCAACTGCAGGTTGCGGAGGGCGGCAACGAAAGGTAGCTTTACTTTTGGGATCGGATTTTACAATAATGGGGTACAGATTGCGGGATGGTGATAGCTGATATTGAAATCATTATTAAAGTAAGCGATCTATTCGGAGTGGCCATTGACGAGCTATTAAGGAGCGATGAGGAGTTGACGAAAAAAGTGATTCATGACGGGAAGCAATTAGCTTATCCAAGGCTGAAATTTTTATTTGATGTTTTATTTCTGATTGGCGTCGTTCTGTTGATTATTAAGCTGGCGGTTGTCATACTGAATAAATTGGCGGGCTTCAATTTGGAGTTGTACGGCGGGTGGTTTATTTGGAACTTTGGGCCGTTGATCTTGATGATCGGTGCGGGGATTGGTTCCGGCGTATTGAAAGAAAAGTATAAAGAGGGTTAGTGTATATGACAATTGAGAAACAACAGCGTTACCGCTTTAGTGAAGCGCCTATATGGGAGATACAGCGGAGCTACTATGAGCAAAAAGGAATAGAGGCATGGAATAATGATCAGGTGCCTCAATATATAACGAGTAATCCGATGATCGCTGCTGCTTATGCAGAAATGATATTTGGCTTTCTTCAAGACCGGGCTGCTAAAGGATATCGTTCAGAGCCAGTTCTTATTGTGGAGCTTGGAGCGGGAGCGGGACGTCTTGCTTACCATGTGCTGCATGAGCTATGTCAATTAAGGGACTACGCGGACATTTCATTGCCCTCGTTCCGCTATATTATGACGGATTTGGCGATGCACAACGTGATGGCTTGGAAGGAGCATCCTGCTCTGCAAGCTTTTATTACCGAAGGGCTGCTCGACTTTGCTCGTTTCGATGCGGTTCACGATACCGAATTAAACCTCGTGATGTCCGGCACAACCGTTAGTGAGGGCGATCTGCAGCAACCGTTAGTTATCGTTGCCAACTACTTCTTTGACAGCATTCCGCAAGAGCTGCTTTATGTCGGTGACGGCCAGATTTATGAGGCGGATGTGTTTGTTGAATACCCAGAGGATAGAGAGTCTCTTACGCCGACACAGCTATTGGATCAAATAGAGCTGCATTATGAGCATAGACGAACACCGGAATACGAAGCAGAGGATTATCCATACCGCGATGTGATTGCCGTTTACCAGGAACAGCTGGAGGACTCGCATATTTTATTTCCCGAGGTTGGACTCACTTGTTTGGAAAGAATGAATTTGCTTTCCCGTGAGGGCTTTCTGTTGCTGACGGCGGACAAAGGCGATCACTTGCTTGATAACTGGAAGTTCGCGGATCCGCCTGAGTTGGTCGTACATGGAAGCTTCTCGCTTACCGCCAACTACCATGCAATTAACCATGTATTCGAACAACGGGGAGCTGCCGTTTTGTTTCCCCCGCATCATTATAAAAATATTAATGTCGGTTGTGTGATCCATATCGATTCGCCGACAGATTATTTCAATACCAGATTAGCTTACCGACGGTCGATCGAACGATTTGGCCCGGACGAATTTTTTAGCATGAAGGAATGGGTAGATCTTCATCTAGATCGGATCGGTATCCAGCAGCTATTGAGCTTTTGGCGCTTGGGCGGCTATGATGCGGAATTTTTCATTCAGAGTAAAAAGCAGCTCTCTCGTCTGTTGCCGGATGCGAACGATGAAGAAATGCAGGATATATGGAGAGGCATACAGCTCATGTGGTCATCGTATTATGACATCGAGCATCGTAACGATCTGGCGCTCAATGCCGGGATGATGCTGTTCGAGATGGAAATGTACGAAGATGCCATGTTTTTCTTGAAGGAATCGGTCCATGAAGACCAGGCAGAGCGCATATCAACCTTATATTATTATTTGGCTATTTGTTGTTTGGAGCTTGAGCTGGATGAAGAGGCTTCGCGTTACACGAGAGAATTGTTGAAGCTTGAACCTGATCATGATGAGGGATTGGCATTGTTGAATCGTTTGGTTTAGAGATCAGTTGCATAAGCTAATTAATTAACAATACGGCGATCTCCCGCTAAGCAAAATGCGGAAGATCGTTTTTTTGTCCTGTTTCATGGTTTTATGTCGGAGTTTGTCATTTTGCAGTCATCGGGGAGGAATATACTTGTCTAAATCTTGGATTAGAAACTATTTTACAATGTAGGAGTGAAGAAAAGACATGGTAATAAGAGATGGGAAAAGCAAGACAAGCTTTAAGCGAATGATGTCGCAATGGATGGCAGTTGTATTGGCTGCGACTACGGTACTTACGGTTTTTCCTGGCGTAAGCCACGCAACGGTTGTTGATTCTGTTGCTTCTGCAACAGCGGCAGTAAGCAGCGACAACACGACGATAACCGTTACGTTTAATACGTATGCGACTCCAACGGTTTCTTTGGTTGATTTGATGTCGAATATTGAAATCGAACGTTCGGATTCCGATACACCTGTTAGTCTTCTAACGGACGATGAGGATAATGAAATCAGCATGGTAGAGGATGAAGAAGAGGAAGTCAGCCAATTGGTGATTACGCTGGATACGGCGCTCGAGGGAACGTCCAACGCCATTACGGTTAAGGCGGGCTCCGTTATGAACAGAGTCAGCGTCGCTTCAGTTTCTGACATAACCGTCAACAATATCGCTGCACATGATATTACGCCGCCAGCTTTTGTGGGCGCCGAATCATCCGATGGCGATTATGTATATTTGAATTTTGATGAGAGTTTTACGATTAATGTGCCTAACGGGGGCAATGCCGATACTTTCTTAGCAGGCAGAATTAGTGTTTCGTCTGAGGGAGGGGCGTTCGTACCCTTTACTTCGCAAGCTGGCGAGGCCTATCAAGAGGATGCTGCCCAAATTTACTTGTCCTATGATAACGAAGTGAGCATTATTGCTGGCCCGAATACAGTTATCAAAATTGCAGCCGGCACTTTGAAAGATGGGGCAGGCAACTTGAATGCGGAAATGAATGTACAGGTTAGTCCTCCTGTCATCGAAAGCGTTGAAATTAGCAGCGACAATCGTGATGTAACGATTACTTTCAATAAGAATGTGTTTGACCATACAAATAACAACTTAAAAGACTATATTAAGTTAGTTAGAGACGTCAATTCAAACTACGAGAACTTATCGCAAGGTGATACCGTATCGATTGTTTCCAACCAACTGCATATTCACTTTGCAACGGCGTTGTACGGGGATTCCAATCAAATCATTATACAGGGCAATACGCTTAAGGACGATTTTGGAAATGTCCAGAATAGCTCCCGGGCATCGGCTTTGATTCAAGCTCATGAGCTGGAAGACGATCAAACTCCGCCTAAGCTTGTGAATTATTTATTTACCAATTCCTTGCATGATTTAGCTTTGATCTTTGACGAAGAGGTAACGATCAATGAAGAAGACATCGCTTATTTCAAACAAAGTGTAAGGCTGTATAACAATTACTACGGATATTATTACGGGCTTCCCACGGATGCGACGGTGACCATCTCCGGTTCTACCGTAAATATTCACTTCCCAACTTTACCAGTCGGTAGTGTCAGTGTTTTTTACTTCTATGGAGTGAACGTAGTGAGTGATATGGCTGGAAATATCTACAATGGTCAGATCGAGACTCGGTGGGTTAACGTGGACGGCTATATACATCCTTATATTAATCAAGGATATTTCTCGAAAGACGGCCGTTTCTTAAGCATTGATATCAACACGCGCTCGGGTGAATTAGTCGATCTTACTCTTAATTCACAAGGCTCGCACTTGAAAGATCGTATTACCCTATCAACGGATAACGGATTAACCTTCTCGGCCATGGAAGCGGATGATGTTGTCACTTTGGCAGGAAATAAAATCATGATTATTTTTGCCGAGCGGAAAACAAGCGGCTCGATAAGAGTCAAGATCGCTGCGAATACAGTAAGGGATATTCATGGATATGGAGACAACAATACTGAATTGAATGAAGCGATTGCTCATAACACGCCTGATATGACAGGATTTTTCCTTAGCAACGCAGCAAGCGAATTCGTATTCGTGGATAATGCCGATTGGAGATCCAATGTAGGCTCGGTCATGATTTATGATAATAATTACGACACATATAGACAGTTGAACAGCTCGGAATATGTTTTATCTGAGGGTAAGTTCATAGTTAAGCAAGGTGTTTTCCAAGAGGGTGGCTACTATTATATTCGTATTAATGCAGCGGGCTATAGCGAGAAAGAGATTAGCGGATACAGCTATCGTTCGTCCGAACTATTCTATATGACGGCGCCTGTATTGACCGCAACAAACGGCATTACGGCAACCATAAATTTGCTGAGCAATGCTTATAACGACGACACGATCGGCAATCAATCGATTATATTTGCATTATTCGATGGACAAACGCCGGTTAGCATCGTAGCAGCAGATTTGAAAATCGGAACGGGTACGTATTCCGCCAATTTCAATGTTAAGGATGCGGGTACAAATTCAGATTATACGGTCAAAGCCTATGTAGTCAGCCATTATAACAATGATCCAAATAATGTCGGATTAAATCTAGCTACGGTGAAAACGCAAAGCGAATTTGATCTGGCTCTTATCCAAGCGTTAGAAAATAACAATGAATATTAATTGGAAAAGGAGGAATCAACAAGTGAAATTTCGCAAGCTAAGCATCCTGCTGGCTCTCATGCTTTGTCTATCTCTTGTGCCTGTTTCGGCTTATGCGAGCAGCTCTGAAATCGAGTTAAATCCGATTGCAGCAGTTGAGCAGGGCGACTCCGTTGTTATTTCCGGTACGACTACGCTGACTGAAGTCATTGTTAAAGTGCTGCGTCCTAGCAACAGCGTTTTGTTTTACGATATCGTACAAGCAAGTGGCGGACAATTTTCCGTTTCGTTTACTCTTGCCGGCAGCGAGGCTAAAGGGACTTATAAGGTCGTTGCTGGACAAGCAGACCAGGTCGATACGGTGGACTTTGTTGTTAAATCGGCTAGCACCGGTGGTGGCGGTGAGCCAATAGGAACGATTACGCCTCCTGAAACAACACCTGATACGAGACATCCTGTAACGCCGGGTGAAACGAATGCCAATCCGGTTGTCGTTGATACTAGCAACAATGTTGTCGATCCTTCAAAGGATGCGAATGGTCGAGTAACAAACATCGTTAAGCAAGACGATGCTGCTCTTGCTGCTGCCCTCGCCGAAGCGGCACGTCAGGATAACCATGGTGATGCTCCGATTGTTTATATTGCTTACAGCAATAAACCAGGAGAGGGCGTTCAGTTCAATCTATCGGCAGCAATCCTGGCTGCTGCTGCACAAGGCGCGCCGGACACGATTGTTTCCTTGCAAACGATGGATGGGGAGTATTCATTGCCTCTAAGTATTATAGACTTTGCCGCGCTTGCGCAAAGCTTGGGCACAACACTGGATAAGGTTAGTATCCAAGTAAACATTTCGACAGTAGCCGCAGACATCAATGCCGAGATCAAAGAGAAGGCGCTTGATTTGGACGCTTCCCAGCTTGGAGTCGCTATTCAATTCACGATTACAGTAGCAGGCAACGGGAAATCAATCGAGTTGAACCAATTCGGTTCTATCTATGTCGATCGTAATATCGTATTGGGCAGCTCTGCTGATGTTGCTCACTCAACCGTTGTCCTGTACGATCCGTTGACCGGTCAATTCTCCTTCGTACCGGCTACATTCGGCAAGCAGAAAGACGGCTCAACGAAGATCACATTCAAGCGGAACGGCAACAGTATATATACGGCCCTTTCCTTGACGAGAACATTTAATGATATCAGCAGCCATTGGGCCAACAAGGATATTGAGCTGCTAGCTTCCAAGCTAATCGTGAATGGCGTTTCGGATAACGAGTTTGCTCCGAACAAGTCAATTACGAGAGCGGAATTCGCAGCGTTATTAGTCCGTTCCCTGGGCTTGTCGGTGGATACGGCTTCTTCTTCTAATTTCAAGGATGTAAGCACGGACGATTGGTTCGCTGGCGCCATCGGCGCAGCTGTGAAAGCGAAGCTGGTTGAAGGCTATAACGATAACAGCTTCAAGCCGAATGATACGATTACTCGTGAGCAAATGGCTGTTATGGTGGCAAGAGCTATAACAGCAGCAGGCAAATCGGTCCATGTCGAAGAGCAGAACAATCAATCATTGGCTGCATTCACAGACCATGCGGACATCAGCAGCTGGGCGCAGAAGTCTGTAGCGCAATCCATAGAAGCGAAGATCATTACAGGCCGGACTGACGGATCGTTTGCCCCATCGGCAAATGCGACTCGTGCGGAAGCGGTTGTTATGCTGAAGCGGTTATTGCAATATGCAGCCTTTATAAACTAAACGGCAAAAGGTTCGAAGAAAGGGAGTGCTAACCTTTGGTTAGCGCTCTTTTTTGTAGATTAAATTCTATATTCTGTTAACATTAGTTGCATAGCGAAACATCACATATTTTGTCGGGAGCGGGTATCGGTGCAATATAATTTGTATTTATCTGCTCTACTCATTGCAGCTACCTGCTGTACATTAATTATTTCCTACCTGTCCTGGAATAAGAGAGAGGTTCCCATTGCAAGAAGCTATGGACTCGGTATGCTGGTCAGCGCGTTTTATTCGATCGGATACGCCTTTGAGATCATTAGCGCCAATTTGGAGCATATCCGTTTCTGGCTTCGGATAGAATACATAGGCATTTCTTTCGCTACTGTATTTTGGGGAATAATGGTCTTGCAGTATACGGGGCGGCAAGCATGGTTGAGCAGAAAAGTTGTTGCATGGCTGATGGTCAGCCCTACGATTACCTATATCGCTCATTTGACGAACGAGTGGCATCATTTGTTTTATACGAGCATGACAATCGAAGAGTGGAGAGGTATGCCTTTGGTTGTCTTGGTGAAAGGGCCTTTATACTATATTCATGTTGTTTTTGCTTACTCCATATTTGTAATCGGCATGCTTATGCTGATCCAAATGTTCATGAAAGCTACGCCTCGCATGAAAAAACAAATTGCCTTTATGATTATTGGATCATGGGGTCCTTATGGGTTCACCCTTGTTTACTTAAGCGGATTGTCCGATATGCCTAT
Organism: Paenibacillus sp. YIM B09110; assembly: GCF_037167145.1. Taxonomy (NCBI): domain Bacteria; kingdom Bacillati; phylum Bacillota; class Bacilli; order Caryophanales; family Paenibacillaceae; genus Paenibacillus; species Paenibacillus sp. YIM B09110. Next base: position 67,829 of record NZ_JBANSP010000007.1, read on the forward strand.
AGATCTATCGCCCTTCGGATTTGTGTTATCGGGCGTATTCTATATGTGGGGTATCTATCAATTCAACATGCTGAGACTAGCTCCGCTTGCCTCTCAGAAGGTATTCGAGTCGATGCAGGACGCGGTTATCATATTGGATATGGACAATATCTTAACAAGCTATAATCAGTCGGCGGAACGTATAATCGGAGGATTGAACAAATCGTTGATCGGCCAGCCTGCTGACCGAATATTAACCCAATACCCCGAGTTGCTAGCCAAAACGATTCAAAACCCTTCTGTAGAAAGCAGAGTGCGCCTCTTAGTTTCGGAGGCTGCTGCCTTTTATAATGTTCATCTATTCTATTTCAATAATAAAAATCAAAAGCCGGTCGGCAAAGCGCTTCTATTAAGCGATGTGACGGAAATGGTGATCTCCGAGGAGAAAGTGCTGGAGAATGCAAGAAAGCTGAGTGAGCTGAATACGTTCAAAGATAAAATGTTCAATGTTGTCGCCCATGATATCCGGGATCCTCTCGCCGTACTCATCAACTTGATGGAATTAATGGAGGAAGAAATCCATGCACAGGGAGAAAGCCCGGATGAAATCGTATTGGAGATGAAACAGCAAATCGAGAACACGTTCATTTTAGTGGAGAGCTTGCTGGATTGGTTTCGTAGTCAACAAAAGGGTTTTGTTTTTCACCCCATGGAAAGGGATTTAGGTCATGTGGTGCAGCAAAACTTGCGCTTACTGCATGTTCGCAGCGAAGGAAAGCACATCCAAATCGTATCTGACATACCAGACCGCTCGTACGTGTATGCCGATAAGGAAATGCTTGATTTAATTATTCGAAACCTGCTGTCCAATGCGATTAAATTTACAGATTTCGGCGGCAGAATTACGCTGGAAGCAAGCATGAAGGGCAATCAAATGATCGTAGCTATAAGCGATACAGGAGAAGGGATATCCCCTGATCAAGCCCGAACGTTGCTTAAGGAACCGTATCCGAGCTCTTCCGTGGGAACAGCTGGAGAGCGGGGCGTGGGCTTGGGGCTAGCCTTGTGCAGAGAGTTCGTCCGTCTGAATGGCGGCGAAATATGGTTCGACAGTGCTCCTGAGCAGGGAAGCACGTTTTATTTCTCCATTCCAGCTTCGACTGAATCACTGCCGGCACGAGCATTGCGGATTGGAGGAGAAGCCGTATGAAGGTAATTGTGATCGACGATGAGAAGGCGATGCACTTGATTCTGAAGCGGATGCTAAGCAAGATGGAAGGCGTTGAAATAACCGGTTGCTTTCTGGAGACGGCAACGGCGTTTGCGTATATGTTAAATCATGAGGTAGACGTCATTTTCCTGGATATTAGCATGCCAAGGGAAAGTGGTTTAGAGTTTGCTGAGAGGCTGCGGGAGAGCGGCAAGCAAACCAAACTCGTATTTATAACCTCTCACAAGGATTATGCGCTTCACGCTTTCGACGTATACGCCTTTGATTATATTGTGAAGCCTGTTGTACAGGAAAGACTTTACAAAACCGTTCAAAGGGCTTTGGCGGAGTGCGATTCTGAGCGTATGGTCCATGCTGATTCGAAGCAGATATCCGAGACCGTATTTTTTAATTGCTTGGGCGGAATTGATATTCGGAGTGCGCAGGGTGACAGGGTCAAATGGAAATCAAGTAAAAGCGCAGAGCTATTCGGTTATTTGCTTATGCACAAAGGCAGGCTTGTATCCAGGGCGAGGCTGATCGACGATATATTCAGCGGCATGGAGCAGAAAAACGCAGAAATATACTTAAATACAACGGTATATAAGCTGAGGAAGGTGCTGGACCTGTACGGGTTAAAGGAAATCCTTCATTCGGATATTAGTCATTACGCGCTTAATCTTAGCCGTGTGCGTGTCGATGTTCATATCTTTGAAGAAGATATTAGGAAGATGGCTATTGTGAATGAAGCGAATATCGATCAGGCGCTGCAGCTCGAACAGTCGTTTACGGGAGAACTCTTCGGGGAGTATGCTTTTAATTGGGCATTAAACGAAGTGGAGCGGGTATCGTTAATGTATCATTCCTTCTGCCGGCGATTATGTGAAGCTTTGTGCGAGAGCGGAGATGTGGATACAGCCGTTCGGCTCCTGCTGAAGCTCAAGAGGCGTAATCCGATAGATGAAGAAACGATTATGCAGCTTTTGAGCGCTTTGGCTAAGCACAAAAACAAAGAAGCTGTTATACAGCATTACCGTCAATTCGCACAAACGCTGCAACAAGACATAGGGATAGAACCATCAAATGAAGTTACGATGCTCTACGAGCAGTTGTTGGTCAATATGGATGTGTAAGAGAGGGGGTCACCGCAAGGTGGCCTTTTTGGTTGTCCATCCAAATTTCTTGCAACGTACACACGATGTACACAGCAGTACTCTATATTTACAATTAGAAGGGCATACGGAGGTGAGGGTATAAGAATTGCTGTCCGGGCTTACATTATGGAACAAAAAGATAGCGTGTAGATGCGGAGTGCTCAGCCTTGAATCGAAAGATATTATTAGTCGAAGACGATGTGCTTATGCGTGAATTTATAACGGACTATTTCAAAAAGGAACAGTGGCAGGTATACGAGGCGGAGAATGGGAGAGTCGGGCTGGAATTATTCGAACAAACTTCCGTCGACCTTGTCGTCCTGGACATTATGATGCCGGAAATGGACGGTTGGTCGTTATGCAGGCGCATTCGAGAGAAATCCGATGTCCCGATCATCATCATTACGGCGAGGTCGGAGGACGATGATCAAATGACGGGATTCGAGCTTGGAGCGGATGAATATGTGACGAAGCCTTTAAGTCCGAGAGTGCTGGTCGCCCGGGCAACCGCTTTAATGAAAAGAAAAGAGGGGACGATGGGACAGCATGGCGACATGCTCAGCTATGGCGGTCTGCTCGTCAACCGAATGGCTCATACGGTAGCCGTAGCCGGAACGGCGATTAATTTGTCGCCGAAGGAGTACGAATTGCTGCTCTTCCTCACCAAGCATTACGGGAAGGTAGTGTCCCGCGAATATATTTTGGATGCGGTATGGGGCTACGATTATTATGGCGACTTGCGTACCGTAGATACGCATGTTAAGAAGCTTAGAGCCAAGCTCGGAGATGAAGGCCGCTACATTCGCACCGTCATTCGTGCGGGCTATAAGTTCGAGCTGGAAGCATGAGAAAGCATAGTGTCGTTCGTAAGCTGTTCGTTGTTACGTCCGTTCTGATCTTACTTGTTTTTTCCTTAGTCATGCTTGCGGAAGGCTTGTTCTTCGAACGGTTCTACCGCGCTTCCAAGACGGATGCCCTTGAGCGGAATATGAATCAATTCGCCGAACGATTCCGGCAATCCGAGGAGAGCGAACGTCTTGTCTCGCCGCTGCTAGGCACATTCATGAATGAGAACGATGCGAGTACGGCTGTCTTGAATAGCCGGTTCGAACGTTTAACTTTAAACCCCTATTATATGAAGCTGGAGACGGAAGGCAAGATCGTTACGATCCTGATTCCGACAGCAGGGATGACGATGGATGCGATCCCGCAAGGGCTTCAGCCCGGCGATGAGCTGGCGGTCGACGGAATCTTCATGGATGAGAAGGATACCGTACTGCATCCGGTCGTTATAAGCCCGACAAGCCCCGAGCCAGAAGTCGGAATGGTACGCGTGACAGGGGAAATTGCCGATGTGCTGCTGCCTGAGAAACGCTCTTACAACCCTCTGTATCAAGATGCGATAATTGACGATGCGCTTAGCGATTGGGTACCGGAAGCGGGTTCCTTCCTTACTCGTCTGCAAAGCGGCTCAGTCATACAGATGGATTGGAGGGATGAATGGAGCGGAGTCGAGTATGCCGTGCTCATCCGAGCATTGCCGGAGGACAGCCATGGAGCACGTTACTTTATTGCGATGACCTCCCTCCAGCCTGTCGGGGAAGCGGTCGGGATCTTAAAGCAATATGTCTTCTATATCGCGCCAATCATCGTCGTGCTCGTCATTCTTCTGTCCATGATCTATTCGAAAATCGTCTCGCGGCCGCTCGTGCAGCTAAGCCATTCTGCAGAGCGACTCGCTCGGCTGGACTTTACCGAGCAGCCATTAATCCATACGAAGGATGAGTTCGGCGAGCTATCGCGCAATATGACCTTATTATCCAGAAATCTGGATAGCGCTTTGCAGGAGCTTACGCTTGCCAATACGCAGATGCAGCAGGATATGAGAGAGAAAGAAAAGTCTGAGGAGCTTCGCAAAGAGCTGATCGCGAACATATCCCATGAGCTCAAGACTCCGCTTGGTATTGTCAAAGGGTTTGCCGAAGGGCTGCAGGATGAGGTGGCAAGCGACAAGAGAGACCGATATCTTGCCTTAATCGTAAATGAGACGGATCGGATGAATGCGCTCATTATGGATATGCTGGAGCTTTCCAAATTCGAGGTGAAGGCTGTCCAGCTGCAGCCTAGACGACTATTGCTGACGGCCCTTATTCAGAAGGCGGCTGATTCGTTCGACCGACAGTTGGAGAGCAGGCAGCTAGCCATTCGATTCGTCGTGGATGAAGAGGGCCAGTTGTTCGTTACGGCGGACGCTAGAAGGATGGAGCAGGTCGTATTAAATTTACTGAGCAACGCCATTCGTCATGCGGCGCAGAATAGTATCATTACAATCAGCGTAAGACGAACATGCGAAGGTAAAGTAGCGACAACGATCGAAAATATAGGATCGCCCATTGCCGAAGAAGATTTGAGCCGAATATGGGATCAATTCTATCGGGCTGAGCGTTCCCGGGATCGAAAATCCGGCGGGACGGGTCTTGGACTTGCCATTGTGAAGCATATTCTAGAGCTGCACGAGAGCGAGTACGGTGCGACGAACACGATATCAGGCGTTGCCTTTTCTTTTAACTTAAACGAAAGCAGGGAAGATCCCAATGAAAACTAAAAAATATATGTTTCTCGTATTCACTATGCTTGTGCTGCTTCTAGCCAGTGCATGCGGCACGAAAACGGGCGCCGAAGCGCCTGCGGATGCAGCAACGTCGAAGCCGGAGGCTTCCAGTCCGGCGAATACCGATAAACCAGCCGACGATGATAAGGCAGACGCAGATAACGAGATTTTGATCATCATTGATCAGACCCAGAAGCCAATCGAAGGGAATAGCTTCGATTTTACAGTGAAGCAGCTTCCTTCAGGATATGCTCTAGCAGAAATGCAGTGGGTTTCCGGGTCTAACAAAATCGTTAATTCGATCCAGGATGCAATTGCCCATGGAGGCAACGGAGAAGACGGATTTTATATTAGCGGAGACGGACAATTCATGGGCTTCTTCTATCCGGATACGATGAAGGGCGAGAAGGGCGAGGTTATGTTCATCTTCAGAAATGAAGCGGGCAAGGAGCTGACTTGGAAGAAAGAGATCACGTTGAACTGATATAACACAACTAAGGCACCTGGAGGACGGGTGCCTTTCGCTGTATTCGCTATTGCTTTCGATTCATTGCCTGGTATCTTCGAATCGTTCGATACATGCTGCGATCCTTCAAGTAGCGGAAGCCGCCTACCATCGGTGTGCAGTTGGCTTCAATCATCCATACGCGGCCGTTCACATCGACTGCGAGGTCGTAGCCCCAGATCGTCTGTGCCTTGAAGGTACGAGAGAATACTTTGGAAGCTTTGAGCGACAAATAATCGAGGTCGGCCATCGTTTTCCCGATGTTTTTGATATGAGCTTGCTGGAGCGCTCTTCGAACCGTTTCGACATTCGCCCCTTGCTGGAGGTTCGTGACGACTGAGCCTTTCTTGCCGATCTTGGCATGCTTGCCTGTAATGATCCATTTGGATTCGCCTTTCTCGCGCTGTACGATGTAGCGGAAATCGATCAGCTTTCCATCGACGCTAGCGAGCTGGATGCAATATTGGATAATGAGCGTCCGCTTCCCCTTTAATCTAGTAATTAAGGCGATCAGTGCGTCACGTCCGGCGGCTTTTTCATTAACCCCCGAAGTCTGTACATGGTAAACCCCGTCCCTTACTGTCGACACTTTAATGATGCCGACGCCGCCGGAGCCGACAACCGGCTTCAAAATAATATCCGGATAAAGATTCAGCAATTTCCATAGATTTTCGGACGAGTATCTGTATGATTTAGGTAGAAATCTGACCAACGCTGGACTGTTCATTAATAGCTGATGCTTATACCACTTATTCCTTCGCAATTCGCTTGCTATCATAACCACACCCTCGCTCCATAGTCTATTTACTATACGAGAGAGCGATCGCGCATGACTGGTCGTTCGCCCGATTGTTAGAAAATAGATTATAACCTACGGTTCATTTCTGCTAGAGCGAATACACTAGCTTTTGAGTACTGTGAATCGAAGGGAATGGTAGAATTGGAGCCGCTTCTTACGCTTGAACAAATTTTCGGCCGTGGATGTGTCATGAATGGCAGAGGCTCGTATCATAACAGCCAGTGGCTTCCTGGTGAGCTTAGCCAGGATTCATCCTCCGGCAGCTTGCTGACGGTAGCCGGAGACATACCGATGTTCTGTCATACGGATGTCGGGAGAGACTGCTGTCTCGAATTGCTCCAAGCCGCCGGCCACCGTGTCGGGGCGAATCTGCTTAAGTACACGAATGCTGACAGCTACTATGCACGGTTGAATGAATTGCAGCAAGACGGCAAAAACGTCATATTCAATTACGCGCATCTGCCGAATGAATTCGAGGCGGAACAATATTGGACCCCGAGGGAGCTATTATTATTTCTCAACAATAAGCGGAATTTGTCTGAGCTCGTTCCAGGGCGACATGTTCCAAGCCGCGTACTATTATCGATAGAACAATTTTTGAACAAGGACCGATATGCTTTTGATTATCCCTATGTAGTCAAGGCAGCTACTGATCAGCCTAACGGCGGGGGAATCGAGGTTGTTATTTGTTATTCGCCTGCGGATTTGGATCAGGCCAAGGAGCTTTTCGCCTCCTGTTCTTACGTTGTTATGGAGCAGTATCTCGATATCCGCAAAAATTTTTGCATCCAGTTCGCGCAAACGGTTGATGGGGAACTGGTGTATTTGGGCTCGGCCGAGCAGATTATAAATAAACAGGGGAAATATTCGGGAAACTGGATGGATGTGCATGACCAGCCGCCTGCCGAAGCGATCGATCTATGCAAGCAGGTAATGCGCAAAGCGGCAGAGCTAGGTTACTATGGATTCGCCGGCATTGATACGGTTATTACGGAGAATAATGACATTTATATCATCGATCTGAACTTCCGGCAGAACGGGTCGACGGTGGCGCTTCTCTTTCAGAATAGTGTCGCAGAGGAGTGGGGGGCGACGGTGATGAAAGCGAGGAAATGGAAGTCGAATCTAAGTTACGATGAATTCGAGCTGCATGCTCGAGCGTTGATAGCGGAGAAACGGCTGCTGCCGTTATGTATCTATAACCCGGCGATGCAGACTGCAGATAAGCCGATATTCTTGTCAGGGGCAGTCGTGGGCAAGTCCAAAACGGATGTGTTGGAAACGGAACGGTATATGCTAACGCTGGGATTCGAATAAGGCCGCATGAAGCAGCCCCCGACTTGTTATTAAGGCGGGGGCTGTATTATTTTTATAAGCCTTTATTGTGGGATTGAATTTGCTCGGTTACCCGCGCTCCTAGCTCTGCCGATGCTTGGTGCAGATATCCTAAGACGATATTTTGCGTTTCGGGAGAGATGCCGGCGAGATCAGTTGAAAGGTTGCTTACCAGGTGGTCTTGCTGCACCGAATCCAAAGCGCGATAAAATTGGCCAGCTTGCGTGAAGTTATCTGGTTTGGGTATTTCGGAACGCGTAAGACGCCCTTGGACATGTTCGCCGTTACCGCTGGTCACAAGGGAAGCGGGAGTCCAATGTTGTTGATGGTTGATCGGAACTTTGCGGTAGTCGGGTCCCATTCTATAGCGCTGCGAGTCCCCGTAAATATTGGCGCGGCCCTGCAGCATCTTATCATTCGATAACTCGGCGCCTTCCAGCAGGTTAGAAGGGGAGAAAGCGATTTTTTCAACTTGTTCCATATAGTTTTCGGGATTACGGTTCAATACGAGACGGCCAACCGGGAGCAAAGGGTATTGTTGTTCATCCCAGATCTTCGTATCATCGAGCGGATCATAAGGGAGTGCAGCTTCATCCTGAGGGTCCATAAGCTGTACATAAAGTCCGTATTCAACGGGTGTTCCCGCTGCAAGCGTGTCATACAGATCTTTGCCCGCGTAATCGGGATTGTCGCAAGCGATCCGCCCAGCCTCATGACGATCGATATATTGGACGCCTGCCATCGGAATCCAGTGATACTTTACGTAGGAGCGCACACCTTGATCATTTCGCCATACGTACGTATTTACACTGTGGCCCGGGATGTGGCGGAGACTTTTGACCGTTCCTCTATCCGAGTAGAGCCATACGAGAAAGTTGGTCGCCTCTGGGGCTCTGGCTATGAAACTCCAAAATCGTTCGGGATCCATCAGGTTGTTAACGGGCGATGGCAAGAAGGCTTTGATCGACTCGGGAAAGCGTATCGCGTCACGTACTAGAAAAACGGGAATATGATTGCAAAGCAAATCAAAAACGCCGTGCTCGGTATAAAACTTCGTGGAAAATCCGCGCACATTGCGAGAAGTATCCGGAGTACCTTTGTTGCTTACGGCAAGGGAAAACCGTACCGTAACGGGAACCTGCTGTCCAGGCTGCTGCAAAAAGCAAAGCTTCGTATACGGGGCCATGGAATGAACGGTTTGAAAGTACCCGAAAGCGCCATAACCTTTGACGTGCACCGGTCTTTCCGTAATTTTCGTATGTACAAAGGTTTCGAGCGTCTCGTGTAAAATATTATCCTGCTCCAGCACGGGTCCTCGGTCTCCGACCGTCTGCGAGTGATAGGCGGCTGGTATAACTCCCGCCGATGGAGAAGCTTTATGATTGTCTTCCATGATCCGAACCTCCCAAAAAAATTCAATCCCCTAATCCTTGCTATCCTATTCTCGGATGGCATCTATTAGTACAAGATAAGGGGAATGAAATTAGAGCTGTTCGAAATATCGTATAAACCAACCTTACAGATAATTCTAATTAAGGGTTTTGATCGAAAAATCGTACAAAATCATCGGCTGCGTGGATGGATTAACGACTTTTGTATGATAAATTGATAAATCGTATACGTTTTGACAATGTACATCTTGTTTATCTGGTCTTGTGTGAAAAATTATACAAAATCGAGATCCGGAGTAGCGTTAATCCTGCTTAGACAGTTTATCTTGCGCAAGCCGAATCATTTCTCGAACCATCGAGCCGCCGATTTTGCCTCCGATATGTCCTGCATCTTCGGTTGATAATTCGCCGTTGTAGCCTGACTGGAGCGGGATGCCGAGCTCCTTGGCAACCTCGAATTTTACATCGTCCGGTCGATTCGGATTAACGGCGTAGCCTTCGCGCTTCATTACATCGGCTTTGAACGCTTGCATGGCTTGCTCCGCACCAGGTACTGTATATCTTCTTCTAGCCAATATGGACACTTCCTTTCATTTTGCTTGTAGTGTGCCCTTATGATCGGAAGTTGATTAAAGCTTGTGCAATTGATCGACAATGGCGTGAGGTTCAAGCCGCTGCATGAAATCGGGATTCGCATAAGCGAAGCGGATGAGGCCGGTCGTATCGATGATGAATATGGAAGGAATGGGGAGAATCCAGCGGTCGGTTGCATTATATTCGGCGAGATTCACTTTGAGTGTATTTGCCATCTTATGCTGCAAATCAGAAGGTACATCGAATAATACGCGATAACGGTCGGCTGCTATGCCGTTCGTATCGCTGAGGACGTGGAAACGAAGGTTCTCTTTCTGCTGCTGCGACAACGTGTTGTCAGGGCTTTGCGGACTTAAGGCAATTAATTGAGCGCCCAGTGCTTCGATATCGGGCAGAATGCTCTGATAAGCTCGAAGCTGCAGATTGCAGAAAGGACACCAGCCTCCGCGGTAAAAGGTTAATACGACGGGACCTTGTTCAAGCTGTTCATACAGGTTTACTGCTGCACCTTGCGCATTGTTAAGCGTAAAATCTAGTGCTTGCTGCCCTTCCTGCAAGCCGTAAACCGTTCCCGATTGCTTCTGCTCGACCATTAGGCGATAGATTTCATCCTGAACGTCCGCGGGCACTTTAACTGAAAACTGTTTTTTGGCTTCGTCCAGCATCTCGCTGAGTAACATAGGCTATTCTCCTCCTGTACATTCATTTCGAAAAAAGATACCTATCGGTATTTTTACATTAGCATAGCAGCTTCCTGTCACGCAAGCATATTTTCCTTTGGTATAATGAAGCTAATTAGGATTTGCATGCGCAAAGGGGATTGGACATGCTTAAGGGAGAAAACACCCGCAAACATATTATCGCGAAGTCGGCCGAGCTGTTTAACCAAAAGGGTTATGCAGGCTCTTCCTTGTCGGATATTACAGAGCTGACGGGCATCAAGAAAGGCGGTATTTACCGCTACTTCGCCAGCAAGGACGAAATCGCCATAGAGGCTTATCAATATGCAGGAAGTATCGTGAGCCGCACCATCAATGAGGCGCTTGATGAACAATCGACGGCGATGGGCAAGCTGCTCGTGTATCTAAAGGTGTATGCGAACGTAGTGGAAGATCCGCCTTTTGTAGGCGGATGTCCGTTGCTCAACCTAGCTACGGAGAGCGATGACAGCCATCCGGTCTTGCGGGCGAGGGCGCGTCAGGGAATGGATAACACGTTGGATGCGATGAAAAGGATCATTTCGGAAGGTGTTGAATCGGGAGAGTTCAAGGCGGACCTGGACATTGAGGCTCTAGCGACCTTCACGTTGTCCGTAATGGAAGGGGGCATCATGCTCAGCAAGCTGGAGGGCGACAATCGGCATGTCCGCATGAACATCGAAAGCTTATCGGCCTACTTGAAGGGAATGTGCTTACGCAGTCAACCTTCAATGTAATTGGAATTGTTCCGTTATGAGCTTCATCAGAAGCTTCTTCGAGGCAGATATATATTCATCTTTGCGCAGCTGAAGCAGGCCGACCTGAATGGTGGAATCGTCCATCTCTACTTCAACCTTCACAACATCGGGTGGTAGGAGCGTCGAGTCGAGGACGACCCCAACAGCAGCCGTTTGTCTTATAAAATAAGGGATGGCGGAGATTTGATTGACCGTGCTTAGAGCGGAAGACCTCGTGTAACGGGATAATTGCTTCGCTATCCGCAGGTGGTATAGACAGGTACGGCCTCCGATAACGATTGAATAGTTCAGAAGCTCCTCGAAAGGAATGCTGTTTCTATCGCTTAAGGGATGGCCGCTGTCCACAACAAACGCAATATACTCATTATAAAGCGGTTCGAAGCGGAACGGAGTCGGGTCGGACGGCTCGCCGCAGAGCGCGAAATCCAGCTCATCTTGCAGAATGGACTGCGAGAGGGAGTCGGTATTTCCCATGACGAGATGACAGGTTATGTTTGGTTTAAGGGTTTGATATTCACGAAAAGCATTTGGGAGCACGGAGGTCATCAAACCTTCTAGCGCTCCAATCCGCACTTCGCCGATCTCCTCGTCCGACAGCGCCTTTGCTTGTTCAGATACGTAGTTCCAATGGGCAATAAGTCCATCGATCTCTTCTGCTAACACTTTACCCGCATCCGTAAGCTCCATATCCCATCCCCGTTTGAAAAGCTTTAAGCCGAGCTCCTTCTCCAGTCGCTGGATCTGATTCGTTATGGTTGACTGCGCATAATTCAATTTCTCCGCTGCACGAGTGAAATTGCCTTCTTGAAGGATCGTTCTGAAGGCAGTTAGTTCCTTTAAGTCCACTGTTCGCACCACCTATATCGATATTATTGAATGAGTTTATTATTTTATTCAATTATACAAATGAAGATGCGAGGATTACAATGGTGACATCAGCTTGGGGGAGGGGTATTCATGCCATTCATCAGAGTCAGTTACCATGAAAATCAATACCAATCAAAGCAGCTTGAATCGATAAGCAAAACGATTATGAACGCGCTCATTCAGCATTTCCATGTGCCGGCAGATGATTGTTTTCAGGTGTTTCATGCGCATAAGAGCAGTGAATTCGTCTATGACACGAACTATTTGGACATCGAAAGAAGCGACGGGCTGCTCTATATCCAAATCACGCTTAAATCAGGAAGAACGATTCAACAGAAAACGAGCTTCTATGCTTTACTGGCAAAGCAATTATCGGATGCCATTGGCATTAGGAAAGAAGATGTATTCGTTGTCCTTGTCGGTACGGAATTCGAAGATTGGTCGTTTGGCAACGGCCAAGCCCAGATGCTTGAGCGCAAAAAAATGGCTACAACGAACGTCCGCGCATCGTTAGGAGAACTTGCACCTGCATTCGTCGACTATTCGGAAAATGTACTTTTCGGAGATTTATGGAAGAGAGAGGAGCTGTCGCTGCGGGACCGCAGTTTCGTTACGATATCGGCATTAGTTGCTAACGGGCAGACCGAACAGCTACCGTATCATCTTCGATTAGCGATCAATCATGGATTGACTCAGGAGGAGATCATCGAAGCGATTACGCATCTTGCCTATTATGCAGGCTGGCCGCGCGCGGCATCTGCCTTGGAGACAGCGAAAAATGTGTTCCCTACTCTACCAGTATTTTAACGATGATTAATAGTAGTATCCTTGGTATAATTCCACGATTGGAATAATCCGAGGAGGACTTACAAATCTCGTGAAGCTTATTGTAAGGAAAATCGTAACCGTGGCAATCGCTGGTTGCCTAGCGGTAAACATGTTGCCGCAGGCAGTATCTGCCGCCGCGAAGACGCTGCCGTTTGATGATATTAGTACGAGCTATGCACGCGATGAAATCATAGACTTATATAATAAGAAGATTATTACCGGTACATCAGCTACGAGCTTTTCTCCCAAGAAGTCGATTACGAGAGCTGAGTTTATAACCGTTCTGGATCGTCTGCTGAAGCTTGAACCCGTGACAAGTCCGGTGTCTCCTTACACCGATGTCGCGAAGAGTGCTTGGTATTACGGCTGGATACAAGCGGCTGTTCAGCTTGAGCTTGCAAGCGGCACGTCGGCTACGGCGTTCGCTCCGACGAAGCCTGTCACACGTCAGGAGGCGGCTGTCATGATTGCAAGGGGGCTCAAGCAGACAGAAACTGAAGCCGCGTCCAGTTCCTCTTACAAGGACCAAGACCAAATTGCCGGATGGGCAAGCGAAGCTGTAGCTTCGGTGAGCGGGCTAGGTTTAATGAAAGGCGATGAAACCGGCAGCTTCCGGCCTTCGAATCCGATTACGAGGCAGGAAACGGCCGTCCTTCTGGCTCGCGTGCTGAAGCAGGCGAGTTGGGCATCGGAGCTTGAGACTAAGCTTGACGAGCGCATTGTATTGGGGTGGCAGTATGGACAGACGACTGCGCAGTACCAGAGTAATATACTAAAGTCGAATGTGAACACGCTGTCCCCTCGTTGGTATTTTGTGGGGAGTACGGGTGCTGTATCGGATGGGACGGATGCCGCGCTTGTAACATGGGCGAAGAAGAACGCCAAGAAGGTATGGGCCATGGTCGGCAACCGTTCCGATCAAGAGGCTACTCATCAATTATTGTCCAGCGCTTCTGCAAGAACGAAGGCGGTTGACGCGCTGGCCGCCCTTGTAATCAAGTATGGGCTGGATGGGCTTAATATCGATTTCGAAAACGTAGCTCCGGCTGACCGCGCGTATTTCACAACGTTCGTGACGCAATTAGCAGTTAAGCTTCATGCCCTGGGCGCTGTGCTTTCCGTTGACGTCTCGCCCGATCTAGGAACCGACTGGACCGAAGCATTCGATTATGCCGCGCTCGGGAAGCAAGCGGATTACATCGTATTAATGGGCTACGATGAGCATTACGGCGGCAGCGTATATCCCGGTCCGAATGCTTCTCTTCCGTATGATCGAAGCGCAATTAAGACGCTGACGAAAGTTGTGTCCAGCAAGAAGGTCATACTGGCGTTTCCGTTCTATAACCGCGATTGGTCGTTAAACTCGAATGGCACGGTTGCGTCCTCCGCTTACGTTTCGTTGACCGAACAGAACCAATTATTGTCCAGCTATGCGATGAAGCCGGTATGGAATTCGACTTTGGGGCAATATGTGGCCAGCTATACGAAGGGATCGATTAAGCATACGATATGGATTGAGGACGGACGCTCCCTGATCGCGAAGTATCGATTGGTCGTGCAGAACGGATTAGCAGGCGTTGCCTACTGGCATATCGGCGGTGAAAGTTCGGATATATGGGCCAGCCTCAGAAACGCGGAGAAATATGAAGACTATAACTTCGACAGCTCCAATTGAAGCTGCTCCATAACGGAAAAGCACGTTCAGCGCCCTTAAGCGTCGAACGTGCTTTTTGCTTTTATACGGTCGTAATCTCCACTTGCGCAGGCTGCAGTCCGCGAGACGCCGCTTTCACAACGATTCGTCCCGGCGCCTGTTGCGTTCGAATGTAGGCAAGAAGCTTGCCGTTGAACGCTTTTCTGGATTTGGAGCTATACGGCGTGAGGTCCTGACTATCCCCGTTCTCGATGCCGATGATTTCTCCCGGCCCTTCGACAGACAGCTCGATCAAATCATCAGATCCATATACAAAACGACCTTCGCTGTCGGTAACCTGGATTTCGACATGGGCAATATCTTCACCGTCTGCCTTCAGGTCCGGACTATCCACATGCATCGCGATCTGCTCCGGCTTCGAGACGGTACGAAGCACACACGTATATGGATTACCGTCAGCGCCTTTGGCAACAGCTTCTAAGATACCCTCTTCATAGGCGACTTCCCACGTCAAGTAAAGCTTCGGAGCATCGATAAGATGTTTTGCGCCGAGCGAACGGCCATTTAGGAAGAGCTCGACTTCTTCGCAGTTCGTATGGCAGGCGATCTTAAGCTGCTCGCCTTCCGCCCAGTTCCAATGGGGAACGCCGCCTGCCCACCTTCCGCGTGCTCCATGCTCGGAATTATCCACTTTCATTGAAGTAAGGTGGACCATTGGTTTGTCGCTCCATAGACTTTGACGATAGTAATAATTCGATTTTTTAAACCCGGCTAAATCCATGAATCCGGCTTGAGCGACTCTAACGGGCCATCCCTTTGCTTCTCCCAAATAATCGATTCCGGTCCATATGAATTGGGCGCTTATATAGTCATTGTCCCTGACGGCTAGCCACGCTTCGAAGCTGGAGCTGTTCTCGCTCCCGAGGGTTACTCTGTCCGGATATTTCTGATGATCCTCCTCGTAGAACTGCTCTTTGTAATTGTAGCCTACTACATCGAGGGCATCCGCATAGCCGGTCAGATTGGACAGCTCGGGAAACGCAAGCGCTGCCGTCACAGGCCTTGTCGTGTCGCATTCTTTGACGTACTTCGCGAGGCGTCTCGCAATCGTTGCAAGCCTATCGGCGTTCGGTTTATTCGGATCGTATTGTCTTTCCGCTGCCGGCTTGTTGGCATCGTTATTGCCGGTCATCGTCTCGAAGTATGGATGGCAATACGGATCATTCGGATAATCGACTTCATTGCCGATGCTCCACATAATGATGGAAGGATGGTTGCGGTCCCTCAGCACCATCTCCTTCAAGTCCGCTTCGCCCCACTGCGGAAAGTCCTCGTAATAGCCAAAATGCTTAGGCGGATACACATTGTGGCCGGTCGACCACTTGTTCTTCACGCCTTCCCATTCGTCGAACGCTTCGTCGATGACGAGGAAACCCATGACGTCGCATAAATCAAGCAAATTCGGCGCGGGCGGGTTATGGCTCATGCGAATCGCATTGCAGCCCATCTCTTTCAGGGCCGTAAGTCTGCGAACCCATACTTTCGCGGGCACTGCAGCTCCGAGGCCGCCTGCGTCATGGTGCACGCATACGCCTCTCATTTTCATATTGACGCCATTCAGGAAGAAACCCTTGTTAGCATCGAACTGGATTGAGCGAATACCGACAACGGTCTGTACCTCGTCAATCAGCACGCCTTCTTTGCTTAGCTCCGTACGCAACGTATACAAGGAAGGGCTATCCGGCGACCATAGCTTCGGATTAGCGACAACAATAGTCGCGTTACTTTCCGCTCCCGATTCGGCGAGTACGGTCCATGCATCGGTCGCTTGCCCGATGATTTCGCCGTCACCGTCCACTAGCACATTCGTCACTTGTATCGTCTCGTCCTGGAGGGTCTCATTAGACAGTCGAACCTGAACGGCCACCGTCGCTTGCTCCGAGGATACTTCCGGCGTCGTTGCGAATACGCCGTATTGATCGATGTGAATCTGATCCGTAACGGTTAGATAGACGTCCCTGTAGATACCTGAGCCGGTGAACCATCTGGAATCAGCGATGTCCTTGTGATCTACCTTCACCGAAAGGACATTGTTGATATCTCCAATGGACACACAGTCCGTAATATCATACGTAAACGTGCTGTACCCGTAAGGTCTCTTCCCCAAATAATAGCTGTTGCACCATACCTGGGCGTTGTTATAGATGCCCTCGAAGGTGATATACACGCGCTTTCCTTGCAGATCTTGCGGCAAATCGAACCTTTTTCGATACCATCCGATACCGCCGGGCAGGTAGCCGGTTCCGCTGGAATGCTCCTCGGAAAATGGTTCTTCGACGGACCAGTCATGTGGCAGAGTCACATTCCGCCAGCTTGCGTCGTCGAAGCCTTTGTACCATGCGCCAGGCTCGTCGCCTCTGTGGAACATCCAATCCAGATTCATCCGTTCAATGCGTCTTCCTTTGCTCATCGTCAGTCTCCTTTTCGCTCCCTAAGCTGTAGGAACTCTTATATTTAGGACATTCACAAAATTGCGCTTCATAAACAGTTCTTTGTGATGGCTGCGCTTTCATTATAAGGTTATAATGAGCATTGGAGAATATCACATATTGCTATAAACATAGACAAAATTGTTGTCGGAGGATGAAGCATGATCAGTATATCGGGTAATGCGATGAGAGAGTGGCATGAGTTCGGAGTGGCGAATACGGATACTTTTCTAACCGTGAACTGCTGCGGCTACCAGAAGCTGATGACAAAAAAGTTGGAGCGCAATCGCGATCAAGGCAGAGCAGATTATCAGCTCATCTACATCGTCAGAGGTAAGGCTGTGTTTCGCTTCGGCGAAGACGCGATCGAGGTGGGCGGCGGACATATGGTCTTCTATGCGCCGGGCGAGCCGCAAAATTATTGTTATTATGCCGAAGATACGACGGAGGTCTATTGGATTCATTTCAGCGGGCATGCGGTTCACGATTATTTGGAGCAGTTCGGGCTGCTCGGCGGGCCCATTCATGAAATAGGCATGATGGATGAGATCGTCGCTTTGTATAACAAAATCATCTACGAGCTGAATACGAATAAGCCGCTTAGCGGCCATGTGACAACGGCCTATCTTCTGGAGCTGCTTGCGCTGCTAGGGAGGAAGCTTCAACATGCGGAGGAGAATCACAAGGGGAGACAGCATGCGGATATTACGATGATTATTGGCGTTATGCACGAGAGATACAGCCAGCAGCTCGTCATCGCCGATCTGGCGAGGCAGATTAGCCTTAGTCCATTCCGGTTCATCCATAAGTTCAAAGCTGTAACGGGTTCGACGCCGCTTAAATATGTGACCGATATCCGCATGAATGAAGCGAAGAAGCTGCTGTCGGAGTCTTCTCTTCATGTGCGGGAAGTAGCATCCATTGTCGGGTACGACAATCCGCTCTACTTCAGCAGGATTTTCCGAAGCACGGTAGGTATTCCGCCCAGCGAATATAAGAAACAGTTCCAATAGTGAACAAAGACCAGCATATGATCGATCATTTGCTGGTCTTTGTTGTATTTCAACTATACAAGCTGCACGTAGAACGTTGTCGTCTTGCCCAGTACGCTCTTCGCGTGGATTTTGCCCTTGTGCTGCTCGACGATCGACTTCGCAATAGCTAGCCCAAGGCCGTAACCGCCTTGCTTGCGGGATCTCGAACGGTCGACACGGTAGAAACGGTCGAAGATGCGATCCAGATGCTCGGGAGCAATCCCTTCGCCGGTATTGGTCACCGCCAGTTGAATATCGGTGGCGCGCTTCTTGAGCGCCAGTATGATCAAGCCTTGGCTGCCGGCATACTTGATCGCATTATCGAGCAATATCATAACGACCTGCTTAATCTGCTCGCCGTTGCCGTTCATCACAAGCTCCGGGTCAATCTCATAGCTGAGCTCTATATTTTTTTCGAAAATAACGGCTTCCATCGTTAAGATTACGCTCTCTACAGCCTCACTCAAGTTGAACGGCGCGTAAAGCATTTTCTCCCTTGTATCGTCGATTTCCGTCAAATAGAGAAGATCATTGGTCAACGTCTTCATACGTTCCGTCTCCGACTTAATATGGTGTAGCCACTTCGCCTGCTCGCGTATCGTGTCGTCCCGATTGGCGAGCAGGACATCCGCATTCGTGTTAATAACCGCAAGCGGCGTCTTCAATTCATGGGAGGCGTCGGCGATGAAGCGCTTCTGCTTGTCGAACGCCTCCTTCACCGGGGCAATGGAACGGTTGGCGAAATAACGGCTTGTGAAGTAAATGACGATGAGCATCACCAGCGCAACCGCAAGGAATGTATAAATCAGATTCATCAAGATCGTCTGCTGGGCAGTGACATCTAGAAATACGATGTTATAGCCGGTCATTGTATTCTGCACCGAGAAGGCCCACTCGTTGCCATCCAAGCTGAATTGGCCTCGATCCGAGCTGGAAGCTTTGACTTTATTAATCGCATCTGTATAGAAAGCTTCATCCATATCGAAACGCGAATCCGTTGCGGTCATGTTCCACTCCTCGTCTGTTTGAAGCGAGAAGGAGACTGTGCGATCCGGCTGCCACATCATATCTTTGTTTTTGCCTCCATGGGGAGGCCCGCCGTCGCCGTCCTCGCGCGGCTCGCCGCCCATCATACCGTCTGACGGCTTGAAGAATTCGGATACCCGATTCAGATCCATCGTGATATCATTGTGCACGTTCCGGTACGTGATCGTGTAGATCGAAGCAAAGGCGATGAGCATAATAATCGTAATGATGGCCATATTCACGATAAGGAATCGATTGCGCAGTCGATTGAACATTAGGACGTCACCTCAAGCACGTAGCCTACGCCCCGGATCGTATTGATCTTCACCGTCGATTGAAGGAAGTTAAGCTTCTTCCTCAGAAACGAGACGTACACCTCCACGTTATTATGTTCAACCTCCGAGTCGAAGCCCCAAAGCTTCTCGATAATCTGCTCTTTGGAGGTAATTGCGCTTTTCCTCGATACCAGCAATTCCAGCAGCTCGCTTTCCTTCAAAATAAGCTTAAGCTCTTTGTTCTTGCAAGATACCTTCAAGGTCGCCGTATTTAATTCGATATCGCCGAATTTAATCGCATCATCGGGCACGACCTCGCCCTTCCTCCTTAGAGCTGCCCTTATTCTTGCCAGCAGCTCCTCCGTTGAGAACGGCTTGGCGACATAGTCATCGGCCCCGTAATCGAGTCCGGCGATCTTATCGGACGTTTCTCCCTTGGCGGTCAGCAGAATCACGGGCGTCGCCAGCCCCTTTTCCCGAATCGTCTTCAATATCGTAATGCCGTCCATTTCCGGAAGCATAATGTCGAGCAGCAGCAAATCGTATATTCCGCTTAGCGCATTGTCGAGTCCCGATTCGCCGTCATGCACGACATCGACGGAGTAATTGTTTTTCTTCAATATTTGGGACAGCGCCTCCGCCAGATGAACTTCATCTTCTACTATTAATAAACGCATTGTTGTTTCCCCCTTAACCTCTATGAAAGCTGACCAGCAGCGTTATGTCTTTACTATAGGAAGCGAACCTTTAATTAACCTTAATCGTACCACAGGTCGATTGTTAAGAAATGTTTAAGATTCATTAAAGGTTCGTTTTCTAAGATACAGTCATGGAAGTGGCGATGCATTCGCCACAAGAAAGAGAGGAGCGTGCGGGCCGATGGCGATTGAGGTGTTCAACCGTTATGAGAGCAAGTACCTAATGGATAGCCAAGCTTTTCAAATGATTTATAACCGTTTGCTCGAATATATGGAACCTGATGAACACAACAAAAACGAAAGATTTTATTCAATCAGCAACATTTATTACGATACCAAGCACGATACGCTTATCCGCAACAGCCTGTCGAAGCCGAAGTACAAGGAGAAGCTCAGAATTAGAGCATACGGCGTACCGGAGGCTAATGCAAAGGTATATCTGGAGCTGAAGAAAAAGGTGTTCGGCTTGGTAAACAAGCGAAGGACTTCGCTGAGGCTGAACGAGGCATATGCATTCGCCGGAACGGGCGCTGTGCCTGAGCTTCAGCCGTACATGAATAAGCAGGTTTTGATGGAGATCGAATATTTCCTGCGGCGTTACGATCTGCAGCCCAAAGTGTACTTAGCTTATGACCGACTCGCCCTTTTTTGCAAAAACAGCCGCGATCTCCGCATCACGTTCGACACGAATATTCGGTCAAGACGTTACGATGTGAGGCTGGAAGCGGGAGATTACGGCGAACAGCTGATGGAGCAGGGGCAATGGCTGATGGAAGTGAAGGCGGAGAAAACGATTCCGCTCTGGCTGTCCCAATTGCTGTCCGAGCTGGGTATGTATCGAACAAGCTTCTCCAAGTACGGCAACGAATATAAGAAAACGGTAAGATACGGAACAAGACAAATGACAAAGGAGACTGTTTCACTATGATCGAATCCCTCTTCGCTGCTTCGACGGCAACGGAATTAACGTTAACTGACGCTTTGCTTACGATATTTATTTCCATCGTTTTAGGTACGATGATCAGTGTTACCTATATGAAAACGCAAACGGGCTATACGCAAAATTTTGCTTTGACGCTGATCGTTCTGCCTATTATCGTCGCTATCATTATTCTTCTGATCGGCAGCAACATTGCCCGCGCCTTCAGCTTGGCCGGAGCGTTCTCCATTATTCGGTTCCGAAGCGCGCCTGGCGATCCGAAGGATATCGCCTTTGTCTTATTCACGATGGCTGCCGGTCTCGCCTGCGGTGTCGGATCATTTGCTTACGCGGTCCTGTTCACGGTCGTTATGTGCGTCCTGATGTTCGTCCTTAAGGCGGTCAAATTCGGCGCCAAAAAATCGTCGCAGAAGCTGCTTAAAGTTACGATCCCGGAGGATCTAGGGTACGAGGAAGCGTTCGAGGAGCTGTTCCATATGTTCGACATTCCTTATGAGCTTCGCAAAGTGAGAACAACGGAGCTGGGCAGCCTTTATGAGCTTGTATACGCGGTGACGATCGATCACCTTATGAATCAGAAGGAGTTCCTTGACGCAGTCAGAAGCAGGAACGGCAATTTGGACGTGACGTTAACGATGGCTCCGATCGTATCGGATTACTAGAACGCAACCAAGAGAGAGGAAGATGAACAATGACACATTCATGGAAAATAAAGCTGGGAACACTCTTATTATGCGCGGCGCTGCTCGCTTCATGCAGCAACAATACAACGGGCAACGCAGCTAATGACGGAACCGGAGGTTCAGCGGTGACCGCAACGACGGGGTCCGGCGATACCGCCGCGGCTGAACTGGCCGGTGTCGATCTGACGGCGCAGGTTGAGTACGAGGAGGATGACGCTTATACGGACTGGACGGCGAGCGACTCTGTAGCCATTGCGTTGACTGGAACAGGCGCGACGATTAGCGGTGAGGGAGCAACGGTCGACGGCGGTAAAATTACGATTACGGCCGCGGGCACTTACGTGGTTAGCGGCAAGCTTGAAGAAGGGCAGCTTGTCGTTAATGTGCAGGATAAAGGCGTTGTTCGTCTCGTCCTGAACGGAGTCGACATTCACAACAGCAGCAGCTCGGCCATCTACGTTGAAGAGGCGGGCAAGACGATCATTTCGCTTCAGGAGGGTACGGAGAATACGTTGTCGGATGGCGAGGCGTATGTATACCCGGACGCAACGACGGACGAACCGAATGCGGCGCTGTTCAGCCATGATGATCTGACGATTAACGGTACGGGCAAGCTCACGGTCCAAGGAAACTTCAATAACGGCATCACGAGCAAGGATAAGTTGAAAATTACGGGCGGCACGATTGACATTACTGCTGCCGATGACGGACTCATGGGCCGTGATCTCGTTGCTGTGAAGGACGGCTCGATCACGATTAAGTCGGAAGGCGATGCCGTTAAGACGACGTACGATACCGATACAACAAAAGGTTATATCGTTATTGAAGGCGGCTCATTCAGTATCGATGCCGGCGATGACGGCATTCACTCCGAGACCGCAATTGCGATTGCAGGCGGCATGATTGATATTGTTCAAAGCAATGAAGGCATCGAAGCTCCGACGATTGCAATCTCGGGCGGTGAGACAAGCGTAGTCTCGACCGATGACGGCATTAACGTAGCGGGCGGAGACTCAGAAACGACAGCCGAAGGCGGAGGGGCTGTCGGAGGTGTTCCGGGATCGGGAGCTTCTTCTTCGAACATGCTGGTCATTAGCGGCGGCTACCTGAGCGTTGATGCTGCTGGCGACGGACTCGATTCTAACGGCTCTGTTCAGATGAGCGGGGGTACAGTTATCGTCAACGGCCCGACCAATAACGGCAACGGCTCCTTGGATTACGACGGTTCTTTCGTCATGACGGGCGGCTACCTTATCTCTGCCGGCAGCTCCGGCATGGTGCAGGCAACGGCTGATACTTCGACGCAGCCAGGCATCCTAATGACGTTTACAGCTGCACAGCAAGCTGGCACACTGGTTCATTTGGAAGATAGCGAAGGCAAAGCAATTATGACATTTGCCCCGGCCAAATCGTATCAAGCGGTATTCGTCAGCTCCCCCGATTTGAAGCAAAACAGCTCGTATACGATCTATTCCGGCGGCACATCGACAGGCACCGAAACGAACGGTCTGTACGAAGGCGGCACATACGAAGGGGGAACGAAGGTCGTATCCTTCGAGAATGCAACGGTTGTTACTTGGGTGAATGAATCAGGTGTTACCGAAGCGCAAAGCGGGATGGGCGGCCCTGGCGGAAGAGGCGGTGGCTTTGGCGGCGATGGCGGTGGACAACGCGGCGAAGGAGGCGGAGATCGGATGCCTCCAGACGGCGAAATGCCGCAGGATGGCACGATTCCGGAGGGCGGAGAACCTCCACAGGACGCTTCAGCTCAGTAAAAAGGAAATACGAAAAGCCCTTTACCAGCCTTAATGGCGAGGTGAAGGGCTTTTTTCTACGGCTGATTAACCATAAGCTGCGTTTCCCATCTTAATGCTTACTCAGGTAACCAAAGTTTATGCGAATAAGCCGGATTCCCAATCTTATTGTGCCTCTAACGCCGCCCGTACCGTTTCCGTCGTCGTTTTCCCCAACATTAAGCTGCGTTTCCCAGCTTAATGCTACCCAGGTAACCAAAGTTTGTGCGAATAAGCTGGATTCCTCAGCTTATTGTGCCTCCAACACCGCCCGCGCCGTTCCCGTCGTCGTATGACTCAATCATAAGCTGTGTACCCCTTCTCATTACTACGGCAAAACACGAGTATGTAGTGAGCGACAGCGAAGACAACCGCAAAGTTACGATCAGCTCCACTATCTCCCGTATACATCAATACGAGCTGCCTACTTCTTGCCTCTACGGACTTTAAGCAGCTTGCCCTTAACGGTTGTATCCTTCATCAGCTCAAGCACGAGAGGGCCTTTGCCGTTGAGAATTTCCACGTCTGATACATGATCGAGAATCGTAATGATCCCGATATCGTCGGCAGACACACCGTCAAGCTTGGCGATCGTTCCGACAAAGTCGACGGCGCGAAGCTTTTTCTTTTTGCCGCCGTTGAAGTTAAGCTTCATGATCTGCTTGCTCAGTTGCTCACGCTTATCCTTTTTGAGCTCCGGTCCGATATTGATCTTCTGCTCGAATTCATCTCTGCGCCGCTCCACCGCTTCTTCGGACGGAGGTTTCACTTTCGAAATCTCGAAACCGATATAAGCTTCGATGTCAGCTAATCGATTGTAATCTCTAGGCGTGACGAACGTAATCGCTTTGCCGGTCTTGCCGGCGCGTCCGGTACGACCTGTGCGGTGGACGTAGCTTTCCTTCTCGAGCGGTATATCATAGTTAATGACATGCGTAATGTTCGTAATGTCGATCCCTCTAGCAGCTACGTCCGTCGCAATCAAATAACGGAATTGCCCTCTTCTGAACGCGTTCATGACCTCGAAGCGCTCTTCTTGCTCCATTCCTCCGTGAATGCGGTCGCATGGGTAATCAAGCTCGGCCATTTCGCGGAATAATTGATCCACATGCTCCTGCGTACGGCAAAAAACGATGCAGCTGTCGGGGTTCTCGACGATAAGCAGATTTTGAAGCACAGCCAGCTTGTCCGCTTCCATCACCTGAATAAGGGCGTGCTCGATTGTTGCTGTCGTGAGACCGCTTGCTTTGATCTCGATTTGGGCAGGATCGCTCATATATTTGCGCGACAGCTTGGCTACATCCTCAGGGAAAGTAGCGGAGAACAGCATTGTGACTCTCTCCCTGGGCAATGCCCCGATAATCGATTGAACCTGCTCGATGAAGCCCATATTCAGCATTTCATCCGCTTCATCGATAACGAGATAGGCGATTCGATCGAGCGACAGTGAGCCGCGTTCAATATGATCCAGCACGCGCCCCGGCGTGCCGACAACCATATGCGTTCTTTGTCTGAGCTCCGCCTTCTGCATATGGAACGGATGTTTCCCGAACAGAGGCGTTGATTTAATTCGCTTGAATCGGCCGATATTGGTCAAGTCCTCGTTAACCTGCACCGCCAGCTCCCGGGTTGGCGTCAGAATTAACGCCTGCGGCTTATTCTCGTTCCAATCGACGAGCTCGCAGAGCGGAATGCCGTATGCCGCTGTCTTGCCGCTGCCGGTCTGCGATTTGACCACAAGGTCCTTTTTTTCCAGCGCAACGGGGATAACCTCCGACTGCACCTCCGTAGGCTTCTCGTAGCCGAGGCCATTCAGCGCTCTCATAATTTCCTCACTTAACTGGTAATCCGAAAACTGTTTCTCGCTCATTGCCAACCTCTTCTACATCATATTTGAATGCCCATTTCTACAGGCTTCCACTTGTGTTTAGCGCATACGTTACTATTATACTCCGAATTCATCTTGAGAAGTTTGCGAACCGTTTTGTAATTTAAATCCGTTTCGATTATACTTGGGCCACATATACTCGGATTTCAGATTTCGGATAAAGGAGAGATGGCGATGGCAACGTTGCTTAACGCGCCAGTGGCTAAAGCGGAAATGCTTATAAGAAAGCCGGTTTCAGAGGTGTATGAGGCTTTCATTGATCCGGCGATTACGACGCAGTTTTGGTTCACTAAGGGAAGCGGGAGATTGGAAGCCGGGAAGACCGTCCAGTGGGATTGGGAAATGTACGGCGCTTCGGCCCGCGTAGAAGTAATTGAGCTGGAGCCTAATCAACGAATCGTGATCGACTGGGGTACCTTTGTTGAATTTAGCTTCACTCCGAAATCCGAGACAGAGACGTTCGTCACGATAGCAGATACGGGCTTCCAAGGGGAAGCGGACGAGATCGTGGGACTAGCCATCGGCTCGACAGAAGGCTTCACAATCGTATTATGCGGATTAAAAGCATGGCTAGAGCACGGTATTCGCTTGAATCTTGTAGCGGACAAAGCCCCTTACGCTCACATTGAGCGCTAATTCGCGCGAAGGAGATACCCATGACGATACATAAATCATCGCTAGAAGCAGGCTGGAACTTCGACAACAGCTATGCCCGTTTGCCGGAATTATTTTATACAAGGCTTAACGCATCTGAAGTGAGCGCTCCAGAGATCAGCATCCTCAACGAGCCGCTTGCGGCAGCATTAGGTCTGAATGCCGAGGCGCTGAGGAGCGAGGAGAGCGTTGCGGTGCTTGCCGGTAACGAAGTGCCCGAAGGCGCATTGCCGCTTGCCCAAGCTTATGCAGGCCATCAATTCGGCCATTTCAATGTGCTTGGCGACGGTCGCGCGCTGCTGATCGGCGAACAGATTACGCCGTCGGGCGAGCGGGTTGATATTCAGTTGAAAGGCTCCGGTCCAACGCCGTATTCACGTCGCGGCGACGGCCGCGCCGCGCTTGGTCCAATGCTGCGCGAGTACATCATTAGCGAAGCGATGCATGCGCTGGGCATTCCGACGACACGCAGCCTTGCGGTAGTAACGACGGGCGAATCGATCATCCGCGAACGGATGCTTCCGGGTGCGGTGCTGACTCGCGTGGCAGCCAGCCATTTGCGCGTCGGCACATTCCAGTATGCGGCTTATCGGGGAACGATCGAGGAGATTCGGACGCTTGCGGACTACACGATGCAAAGGCATTATCAAGCTATCGACGGTGAATCTGACGATCGCTATCTGCATCTGCTGCAGGAAGTTATTAAGCGCCAAGCTTCGCTAATAGCCAAGTGGCAGCTCGTTGGTTTCATTCACGGCGTTATGAATACGGACAATATGGCTATCAGCGGCGAGACGATTGATTACGGCCCTTGCGCCTTCATGGATGCATACGATCCGGCGACCGTATTCAGCTCGATCGATACTCATGGTCGATATGCATATGGAAATCAGCCGAACATTGCCGTATGGAACTTGAGTCGATTCGCCGAGACGCTTCTACCGCTGCTGCACGAAGATCAGGAGCAGGCTATCCCGATTGCGCAAGAAGCGTTAGAGCAGTTTGCTCCGTTATATGAAAGCTACTGGCTTGCAGGAATGCGGGCCAAGCTTGGCCTCTTCACGGAGGAGCAGGAGGACGAGTTGCTAATCTTGGACCTTCTCGCCATAATGAAGGAGACGGGTGCGGACTATACGAACACATTCCGCTCACTTTCGGCGGATAAGCCGGAGGCTGTGACCGGACTGTCTGGCAGCTCCGATTTCGACCAGTGGCTGGAGCGCTGGCAGACGAGGCTCGGCAAGCAGGAGCAGACGATAGACGAAAGCTACGTATTAATGCGCAGCAGCAATCCGGCTGTTATCCCGCGCAATCATCGTGTCGAGGAAGCGCTTGATGCCGCTGTGAAGCTAGGAGACTATAGTGTAATGGAGCGACTGCTTCAAGCCCTCTCAACGCCTTATACGTACTCGCCTGAACAGGAAGCGTATTGCTCGTTGCCCGACCAATCATCGGGCGGCTACCAAACGTTCTGCGGCACCTAATAAAGGGCTATACTGACGAGAATAAGGACCTCAGCTTCCACTTTTCAGTGGAATGCCTGAGGTCTTTCGTCTATTTTTGAGTGGAAATCGTCCAACCAAATAGCCGCACTCAGACGGAACAAGTAACTTTGATTGGAAAACATACAGCCTAATTCACCTTATTTGAACATTTCCGCCTGCTTTCCTCATTTGCCTGTAGGAAATCCATTCAAACTTCTAATATGATGCCATTCAGCCCATTAGCCTGTATAAAATCCACTCACCTCCGATTAGTAAACGAGAAACAAGCTTGCAGCCTTTTCGTTGCGAGCCGCTCTTCCAGACTTCAGTCTCTATATAATTTTGCGAAAAACATTGCATGTCATGACGGGGATAAGGGAATTTTACAGTAGTTAGCATGAAGATCATTAAGACATGAAGGGAGCTTGGTCACAATGGATTATCGTAAAATTACGGTCGCCGGCAGCGGCGTTCTAGGCAGCCAGATCGCTTTCCAAACGTCCTTCAAAGGTTTCGAGGTCACCGTCTACGACATTAATGACGAAGCTTTGGAACGTGCCAAAGAAAGAATCGAGGGCCTAAAGCCTCGCTATCAGGAGGATCTTGGAGCGACGAAGGAGGACGTAGAGGCGGCGTATGGCCGAATGTCCTTCAACAGCGATCTGAAGCAGGCGGTAGCGGAAGCGGATCTCGTCATTGAAGCGATCCCGGAGGTCGTACAAATTAAGACCGATTTCTATAAGCAGTTAGGAGCGGCCGCTCCGCGGAAGACCGTGTTCGCCACGAACTCCTCGACGCTGCTGCCTAGTCAATTCGCTGAGGCAACGGGGCGGCCGGGACAATTTCTAGCGCTGCACTTCGCCAATGAAATATGGAGGAACAATACGGCGGAGATTATGAAGCATCCGGGAACGGACGAGAGCGTGTTCGGCGACGTCATCGCCTTCGCTAAGGCGATTGGGATGGTTGCGCTGCCTCTGCAAAAGGAGCAGCCGGGCTACATCTTGAATTCGCTGCTTGTACCGCTGCTGGAAGCGGCGCAGCTGCTGCTGGTTAAGGAGATCGCGGACGTAGAGACGATCGACAAAACATGGATGGTAGCGACGGGAGCGCCGCTGGGTCCGTTCGCGATTCTTGACGTCGTAGGCATCAACACAGCCTACAATATTGGACTCGCAAAAGCGAAGGAAACCGGTAATGAGCATGATCAGAAAGCAGCTGATTTGCTGAAGTCAGTGTATATCGATAAGGGCAAGCTAGGGAGGGAGACGGGAGAGGGCTTCTATACGTACCCGAATCCGAGCTTCCTGAGCCCGGATTTTCTTCGCGGTTAATCGGTAGGGGGCCGGCCGAACAGCTGTCAGGCTAGAATCGGCCGGAACGGAGTATAGCGAAGATCAGCCACAAGAACATGAGCAGCGCGATGACGAAGCCAATCTCAATGATGGGAATGCCCCAGAATAACGTCTGCGCATGATTCAAGGCCGCGCTGATGATTAAACCGACCATTACGATGCTAAGGGCGAGCAGCACGATGCTGAACGATAGGCGATTGCTGATCCGATCCATTCGTTTCATCAAGCTGTCCACCTGGGGGATCGCAACCTCCACCTTCAGCCGTCCTTGACGCATCGAAGCTACTAGTTCCTTCACTGCGATCGGAATGTCCTGCACCAAATCCACATATTCAGGAACTTCTTCTATCCACGACTTCAGCTTCTGGGCAGGGTTGATCTGCTCGAACAGCAGCTTCCTGCCGAAAGGCTCAGCTACGTTGAACACGCTGAATGTCGGATCTAGAGACAACACGACGCCCTCCATCGTGAGCAGCGTCTTGCCCAGCAGCGTCAGCTCGGCGGGAATTCGGATGCGATGCCGAAGCGCGACCGCGAACAAATCCTGCACCGCCTCTCCCATACTAATCTGGTTAAAGGGTACGTCGTAATATTTATCCCTCAGAGCATCCACATCGAGGTGGAATTCATCCTTGTTCACATCCTCCGGCACCACTCCCATTCGGCTTATAGCGCGAATAACGCCTCTTGTGCTCTGATTCCTGAGAGCAATGACGAAGGAGGCAAAATGTTTCTTCGCTTCCGGGGTCAGCCTTCCCACCATGCCGAAGTCCAGCATGACAAGCGAGCCGTTCTTCTGCGCGAGCACATTGCCGGGATGTGGGTCGCCATGGAAGAAACCGTCGATCAGCACCTGATGCAAAATAATCGCAGTGAATCGCTCCGCCAGCACGCGCAGGTCAATTCCGGCTTGTATAAGCTGCTCCTTATCGGATAGCTTAATTCCTTCCATATAGGTCGTCGTTAATACCCGTCTCGAGCTATAGTCACGCCATACCTTAGGAACTCTTACGTCCCCTAAAGCTTTGCTTTGGCTTGCGAATCGCTCCGCGTTCCTTGCTTCAACGGTATAGTCAAGTTCGGATCGAAGCGCCTTGCCGAGCTCTTCGACCATGCTGCCGAGCCGATAGGCGCCAGCCCATTCGAGTCGGGATTCGGCTACTCGCGCGACATCGGCCAAGATGTCCAGATCGGTTTCGATCCGCGCATGAATGCCGGGGCGCTGCACTTTAACGGCGACCACTGTTCCATCTTTCAATACGGCGCGATGCACCTGTCCGATTGAGGCGGCAGCCATTGGCTCTTCCGCGAATTCGAGGAATAGTCTGCCGAGCTCATCTCCGAGCTCCTCTTCTATGATGCGAGCGGCTTCCCGGTAGGAGAATGCGGGCACATGATCTTGGAGCCGCTCCAGCTCGGATAAGATGCCCGGTGGAATCAAGTCGGGACGCGTGCTGGCGATTTGCCCCAGCTTCACGAACGTTGGACCCAATTCCTCGAGGATGAGCCGGATGCGCTCACCGATGCTTTTGGCCTCGATTCCTTTGCGCTTGCCGTGCCCGAATAAAGAGAACTTCTCATGAAGTCCGATATCGTGGAAAATGTACCCTAATCCGTTGCGGGCAAAAGCTGATGCAATCGTCCGGTAGCGCTTCAACTGCCGAATTCGTTTGCTAATGCCGATACGGGGCAAACCGTTACTCATCCTTGCGGTCCCTGCGCTCTAGAGCGTCCAATCTCTCGTGAATCCGCTCAATGTCCTCCCGCGTAGCCCATTGCCGATCCGCCGTCGCCGTTTCCATCTGCTGGCGAGCTTCTTCACCTTTCTTCACAAGCCGGTCAATCAACTCTTTGGACTCTGCCCGATTGACCTCTCCCTTTTTTACTAACTCCTCAACCGTCTTTTCAACCTGTTCTTTGCCGGCAACGACGACGCCCAATCCTAGCGAAAACATTTTTTCAATCGTGTCTTTCATTTCATCCCATCTCCCTGCCTAAAATCTGAGTTTGGGGATAGTATTCTCATATCGGCGAGAAATATAAAAAAATGCCAGCATCGGTAGACAATGATTCGATCGGTTATGGAATTACGGTTTCGATCGTCACGGTCCGGAGTCCGAGAGGCCGGGTGACGGTGTCCAGATCAAACAATTGGTCAATGTGATAGACGCCTGGCGGCAGTTCGGTGCCGTATAAAATAGTTGCCACGGAAGCGGCGATTTGGGCGGTCATGTCGGCCTCGTTGTTGCCTTGCAGCAAGCTCTCGATACGCATCGTCTTCTTGCCTCTCTTGCCCCAAGCATCGATCTTCACGGCGAATATATCCGTACCGAAGCGCAGTCGGCCGAACAGCCAAACGGCGGCCGAGCGAACCGGCTTCAGCTTCAATAGGTTGAAGAAGCCTATTTTTCTGAGCAGGGCCAATAATTGCGTAGAGGACCTAGAATCGAAGCATAAGCGGGTGGATACGGATGGGACGCCTAGCGTATGCGGCAGCGTGTGCTGATCGGAGAAATTGAACCGGTATGCGGCTCTTTCGCCTAAGCTTGCTCCCATATTCGTTTTCTTGCCGTCGGTGAAGCTGCTGACCTCCGTTGTGCGGCCTTTACGAACGACATGGAAGCGGGTGCCCAGGTTATCGACCGTCCATTCGATGGCTGCCTTTCCATGACGATCGCCCATTCCGAGCAAAATGGAAATATCGATCTCATCGGCAACATCGAGCTGCTGCTTCGCATGCCGGGCCAACAGATTGCTCATGCCGGGCGCAAGTCCCACGCTTAATACGGCCGTTGCCCGGTTCGCCGAAGCCTCGCCGTGCAGACGTTCCGCCTGCTCCAGGTAGGAGAAGCTGGCCGACACGTCCACGTAATGAATCGAATGCTCCAGACAGAATCGCAAAAAAGCGGTATCGGTCTGATCCAGACACATTACGACAAGCTTCACTTGGTTCACCAGGCTGGGGTCCAGACCTTGAGCGATATCGAACGCGAGCGGCAATACCTTCTGGTCCGTCGTGCGGCTGAACGCCTCCGCCCGTTCCCAGCTCCTGCCTGCGGCATATACCTTGCCGGGATATTGTTCACCGAGTCTCTTGCATATCGTTTGGCCTACATGGCCATATCCGCCAATGACTAGTATGTGATCTCTCATAGGTATTCTCCTTTGCATTTCCGTTTAAAATTAGTATAGATACTAAACTATATGGCAAAAAAATTATCTCTTTAGCATTTCATTTAATTTTTCGATGAAGGTTTCGAATATTTCGATCTCCTGCTCGCTTAGCCCGGAGCGAAGCTCTTCGTAGAATCGGATGTGAACCTCGTCATGGGCGGTGTACGCTTCTTTTCCTTTCTCGGTTAATGAAATCAATACGCCTCGCGAATCATGCGGGTATGTCTTGCGTTCGACGAGCTGTTTGGCTTCCAGACGCACGACCAGCTGTGAAACGGCTCCCTTCGTCACCTCGAGACGGGCGGCCAGCTCGTTCATGAGAATGGCTCCTTCGCAGCCGATCGCTTCAATCGTATGAATCTCGCTTGGCGTGAGCGTTCCCGCGCCGGCGAACGTATGCGGATGGCGCTCAAGCCGGCGCAGCTGCAAAATCATTTTGCCTAAAGCCCGGGCGCCTTTTCTAGAATCTACGGCAGGTGAATCCTTATATTTATCCATGTGGATAGTTTAGTATCTAAACTTATTGATTGTCAAGTATGGGGAAATTGTTGCTGCAGTCCTGCTGTAGCGTACACGTTGCTTGCACGCATGTGGTAAGATAGAATGCATGGGACAAGGGTTATAACCGTGATATCCATATAGAGAGGAATGAACCGATATGATCAACATTACGCTGCCAACGCCGGACGTGACGATTTTCAAGCAAGACAACCCGCAGGAAAGCAACATTTACGGATTCACTCAATTTCATCTCATTACGAGAGAGCTGGGCGGTTTCTTCATGTTCTACAACGATAAGGACGAGCTGCTGTTCGTGGGCAAGGCTAGGAAAATAAGACCGCGAATTAAGAAGCACTTCGAGGACTCCGTGTCACCGATGAAGAAGCATAGGGACGAGGTCCACAAGATCGAGGTTTACGTCGTGGAAAGCGCAGTAGATCGGGACATCTACGAGACGTATGCGATTAATGAATTCAGAGCGAAGTACAATGAGGACAAGGTTTATTACAAATAAGGTTTGCGGACAAAGCAATGGGAACCAGGAGCGCGGGGCGCTTCTGGTTTTTTTGTGATTTCGCTGTCCTATTGCTTCTTCCGATAAGCGCCTGGCGAGATGCCGTAGCGTTCTCGGAACAGCCGATGGAAGTAAGCGTAGCTGCCGAGGCCGGCTTCCGCCGCGATCTGCTCCAAGGACAGTTGGCTATGATCGAGCAGCTTCACGGCGTGGCTGAGCCTTAGCTGCTGTGCATAGCCGATGATCGATACGCCGAAGTGCGCTTTGAACAGATGGACGGCGCGAGACACGCTAAGTCCGGTATGATGGGCGACCTGCGCGAGGGTAATTTCCTCGGCTGTATGCTCCTCGATATATTGCCGCATGCGCAGCGCATGAGAGGCAAGCGGAGACGGAATGTCCGGCGCTTCGTCGAGGGCGCGGTCGATCAGCATAAGCAGCGACCAGACAAGAGAGTCGACAATGTCCGGTTGTCCGCCGTCCAGCCGACGTTTCTCGAGAACGATCTGATGCCAGATCGCCTTCAGTCTGCTGTCCTCGGCGATCATGGACAATGTCGGACGCATGCGCTGTTCCCACCACTCGTGCATGCCCGGTCCGTTGCCCATCACATAGTAGTCGCTTGCCAGCTGTGCTCCTCCTGCTCCGAAGCCTATGCGCAGATCGTAGATATCGCCGGGCTTGCACAGCATGAGATGGCCCGGGCGTATTTCCCTCATCTGTCCGTCGATGAGCGCTTCACATATTCCTTCAATTTGAAGCCGAATAATATAGGTGTCCAGACCGTTGCTGTAAGTTTGGCGGAACGGTTCTACATGCTTGGAATATTCGCTTAATTGGACGTTAATCACATTCATCGTTTGCTCCCCTCTCCAGAGAATAGAGATAAATTCAATCAGATTGTTGATATATTGGACCATATTGTTTCTTCAAGAGCGGGTCTGACTCCTATTATAATAAAAGCATTAAGAATTACGAAAGGGGAGTATAACTCCATATGTCTACTCGTACGATTAGAACAATCCAAACCTCGCAAGGCAATCAAGACCGATTGACGGAGATCGCGCCGCTTGAGCTGCGCGAAGATACAGCTGGCGTAGAGAATCAGATCATTAATGTTTACGAGGATGTCGAATATCAATCGATCATCGGTTTCGGAGGCGCGATTACCGAGGCGTCGGCCGTTACGGCGGCGAAGCTGAGCGACGAGAATAGCAAGCGTATTCTGAACGCTTACTATGACGAGAAAGACGGTATCGGTTATACGATCTGCCGCACTCATATCAATAGCTGCGACTTTGCGCTGGGCAACTACTCCTACGTGCAAGATGGCGATACAGAGCTAAGCACCTTCGACATTAGTCATGACCGCGAAGTCATCATTCCATATATTCGCCAGGCGAGAGAGCTTGCAGGGAATAGCTTCACCTTTTACGCATCCCCATGGAGTCCTCCGGCATGGATGAAGACGAACGGGGAGATGAACAACGGCGGCAAGCTGAAGCCTGAATATCGCGACGTATGGGCGCGTTATTACTTGAAGTTCATCGAGGCCTACGAGGCGGAAGGATTGCCGGTATGGGGGCTTACCGTTCAGAACGAAGCGAAGGCTGTCCAAGTCTGGGATTCCTGCATTTACACGGCCGAGGAAGAACGCGACTTCGTGCGCGATTATCTTGGACCTGAGCTGCACAAGGCTGGGCGCAAAGACGTGAAGGTCATGATTTGGGACCATAACAAGGAGCGCGTATATGATCGCGCGAAGACGGCATTCGATGACGCCGAAGCTTCCAAGTATATCTGGGGCATTGGCTTCCATTGGTACTCCGGCGATCACTTCGAGGCGCTTGATGCCGTATCCCGCCGCTACCCGGACAAAGCGCTTATGTTCACGGAAGGCTGCCATGAAGGCGGCGTTCAGCTCGGCTCGTGGAAGAGCGGCGAGCGCTACGCGCATGATATTATGGGCAATCTGAACAACGGCATGTCCGGCTGGACGGACTGGAACATCGTGCTTGACGAGCAAGGCGGCCCGAACCACGTCGGCAACTACTGCGACGCGCCGATCATTGCCGATACGAAGTCCGATTCGCTTACGTTCCAGTCGTCGTATTATTACATCGGCCACTTCAGCAAATATATCCGTCCGGGTGCGATTCGCGTCGGCTGCACGAAGTATACGGAAGCGTTGCAGACGACCGCGTTCAAGAATACGAATGGCGATCTCGTTGTCGTTGTCCTGAACCGTTCGGACGAGCAACTGCCTTACGTGCTTCGCAACCGCGAACAAATCGCCGAGGGCAGCATTCCGGCGCATTCTATCCAAACGCTGATTTTCCCAAGCTTGTAAGAGGAGGCATCTCGAAAATGAAAGAGCCACTAACGCCAATAAAATCACAAACCTCTAATCCGCGCAAATGGATGACCCCGGACATTGTTCGTCAGGCGGAACAGCTGTTGTCCCGCATGTCGCTTGAGGACAAGGTCGGCCAGATGACACAGTACGACTGGGGCTTCAACCCGATTAACCCCGAGACGGGCGTATCTCAGCGCGATCTGCTGCTGGAGGAAATTCGCCAAGGGCGAGTAGGTTCGATCTTTAACCTGTCCGGCGCAGAGGAAGCGAACGAGCTGCAACGGGTCATTCAAGAGCATACCTCACAGCAGATTCCATTGCTGATCGGCCGCGATGTCATCCACGGCTATAAGACGGTGTTCCCGATTCCGCTGGCGCAGGCGTCGGCATGGAATCCGGACTTGGCGCGGCGCACGGCGGAAGCCGCATCACGCGAATCGCTTGCAGATGGCGTCGCATGGGTGTTCGCGCCGATGATCGACGTGAGCCGCGATCCCAGGTGGGGACGTATCGCCGAGAGCATCGGCGAAGATCCGCTGCTAACATCGCAGTACGCCAAAGCATGGGTAGAGGGCTCACAGATTGATGATGGAGCAGGCCAGGCGACAGCTAGCTGTCCGAAGCATTTTGCCGGTTACGGACTTGCGGAAGCGGGACGCGATTACAACACGGTTGATCTGTCCGACCGCGTGCTGCGCGAAGTGATACTGCCGCCGTTCCGCGAAGCGGTTGATGCAGGCGCACTTAGCATCATGGCATCGTTCAATGAAGTGAACGGCATACCGGTATGCGCCAATCCATACTTATTGAAGACGATTCTTCGCGACGAATGGGGCTTCGAAGGCATTGTAGCGAGCGATTACAATGCGCTGCAAGAGCTCATCGTGCACGGCGTCGCAGGCAGTGAGGAAGAAGCGGTTGAACGCAGCATCCTAGCGGGCTGCGACATGGACATGCATTCCGGCTTCTATATGCGCCATCTGCCGAAGCTCGTCCGCGAAGGCCGCGTGCCGGAACGTCTTATCGACGAATCCGTGCTGCGTATTCTCGCGGTTAAGATTAAACTGGGCTTGTTCGAGCAGCCGTACGTCGCCATTCCATCTGCCGAAGCGGCTGCCGAGGCACGCGCTTCTTTCACCGAGCTCGCTCGCGAGGCGGCGAGAGAATCGATCGTTCTGCTGCGCAACGAAGGGCAAGTGCTGCCGCTGCGCAAGGAAGGCGTATCAATCGCCGTGATCGGGCCGCTTGCGGACAATAGCAAAGACCCGCTCGGCTGCTGGGCAATGGACGGCCATCCGGCTGACGTGATCAGCCTGCTCGAGGGCATCCGCCAAGCGGCAAGCGCAGAAGCGGGGGCAGCCATCCATTATGCGGAAGGCTGCGCCATCGACGCAGACGGCGAAGACGGCTTCGAAGCCGCGCTGGAAGCGGCGCGCCAAGCGGATGTCGTCGTACTGGCGCTGGGCGAAGCGCTTGAGATGAGCGGCGAATCGCGCTCCCGGACATCGCTTGATCTGCCGGGCGCGCAGCGCAAGCTAGCGCAAGCCGTCGCCGCGCTGGGCAAGCCAGTCGTAGCCGTGGTACTGAGCGGTAGACCGCTTGCGCTGCCTTGGCTACAAGAGCATGCTGCCGCGATCGTCCAGGCTTGGCATCTCGGCGTGCAAAGCGGTCATGCGATCGCCGATGTGCTGTTCGGCGACTACAACCCGAGCGGCCGTCTGTCGGTTACGTTCCCGCACAACGTCGGACAGGTGCCGATCTACTACTATCGCAAGAAGACCGGTCGCCCTCCTGCGGGTGTCTATTCTTCTTACTACATTGATTCGACAACAGAGCCGCTATATCCATTCGGCTACGGACTTAGCTATACGAGCTTCGAGTACAGCTCCATTTCGGCAGACCAAACATCTATGAGTGCGGACGGAAATGTTGAATTGACCGTGACCGTCACGAATACCGGAGACCGCGAAGGCGTAGAAGTCGTACAGTGCTATATCCGAGACGAGGTGGCGAGCGTCACTCAGCCGCTTAAGAAGCTGATCGGCTTCCGCAAGATTAGCCTGCAGCCCGGAGAATCGGTAATCGTAACGTTGAACGTGCACGGCGATTCCCTCGCTATATTGGACAAAGACATGAAGCTCACGACGGAGCCAGGCGACTTCACCGTATGGATCGGGCCGAATGCAAGCGCGGGGCAGACGATAACGATCAAAGTCATTTAAAAAATCGAAAAAACCTTATGAACGCTCGCTGCGTCTAATAAGGTTTTTTTCATGAAAGCTCCTTGCTAATCTTTGTTTGTAAGATTCGACATATATACGTTATTTTCTTGATTGGCGCGCACGAATTCCAGCGATTGCTTAGCCATATAGGCCGAGCTATATTTGAAATCTCCCTTGATCCAGTCGATGATCATGCCGAGAAGACCGTGAGCGCGATAGCCTGCCAGCAGCTCCTGATCAATCTGCGGGTTGGGAGTCATATCGGTGAGATCATCGAGAAACAGCTTTTTGAGCACAAGATGCAGCTTATTTTGAAAATCGGCTAATGCGTTCGTCTTGACCAGCAGCTTATAAAATTTCGCATAATGCTCGACGTGGTCGAACAGCTTAATGGTTGCCGAAGGCAAGCTCTTGACCTCGAAGGTGTGATGATGCTGATAAGGCGCTCTGTAGGATGCGATCAGATCGGCCGTAATATCCTCAAGGATCTCGTCCAGCAGCTCTTCCTTGTAAGGATAGTGCTTATAGAAAGTGCCGCGATTCAGCTCCGCCAGCTTGACGATGTCGGTTATAGCAATCTCGTCGAATTCCTTATGCTCCATCAGCGTCAGCAAGGCGTCCTTCAAGGCGGACTTGGACTTCTTAATTCTTCGATCAGAAGACTCATTATGCATCGTGGTCCTCCTCTGTTGATTAATGAAATGTAATTGAACATACAGCTGTTAGACTGTTGGATAATGAACAAAACCGTGAAAGGTTGAATATTGTTGACCCTATCTCCCCTGATTATACTACTTCGTAGAGCGTATGACATGCTCTTGGTCATTGTTTGTGAGAGCGCTTCACGCGTGACAACTATGAGCGAAGGGATGATAAATATGGGTAGATTATTAGGCAAAGTAGCGATCATTACAGGAGCTGCTGGCGGAATGGGCTTGGCGGATGCGCAATTGTTCGCCAAAGAAGGAGCGAAGGTTGTCGCAACGGACGTACAGTTCGAACTGCTGCAGCAAGGAGTAGACGCAATTAATGCCAACGGCGGAGACGCAGTAGCGGTAAAGCTGGACGTTTCCTCGCCGGAAGGCTGGAAGCAAGTCGTTGATCTTACCGTAGAGAAATATGGCAAAATCGATATTCTCGTCAACAATGCGGGTATTCATATAGCCAAAACGATTCTAGAGGCTGATATCGACGATTGGAACAAAGTGATGGCGATTAATACAACGGGCGTATTCCTCGGCATGAAATCGGTTATTCCGGAAATGCAGAAAAACGGCAAAGGCTCGATCGTTAATATTTCATCCATCGCAGCCATTGTCGGCGGAGAGAACGCGGACGGTAACGGTGCGGCATACAGCGCCTCCAAAGGCGCAGTTCGCTCCTTGACGAAGCATGCGGCGCAGTCATTCGCAAAAGACAATATTCGTGTAAATTCCATTCATCCGGGTCCGATCAAGACGCCGATTATGGGCGAATTCGCGAAGATCGCCGGCGATATTTACAAAAATGCCGTGCCGCTTCCTCCGCATGCCGGTGATCCGGAGGACATTGCATACGGCGTTCTATATTTGGCTTCCGATGAGTCGAAGTTCGTAACAGGCGAAGAGCTTGTGATCGATGGCGGGGCTATTACGAAGTAATCCGAATAATGAAGAGACACTCCTTGCAACCGCCTGTGTTGAGGAAGTGTCTTTTTTTTGTTCCATTCACTGATAGTTCGGGGCATGCTCCGTTTCTGTATAGATAGAGATAAGCACGATCGCCAGCTCCTCGCCAATGTTCTTGACCAAGTGCGGCGTACAGGCGTTCCAGCTGAAGGAGTCTCCCTCATGGAACTCGGCGGCATCCTCTCCTTGCTCGGCGTATATCGTGCCCTGGAGCACGACATGCACTTCCTCGCCCTCATGCGCGTGGGCTTCTCCTGTGGAAGCTCCGGGAGGGAGCTCAACAAGCACCATGCGAACGTTTTTAGTGGCGCTTAGATGCGCTACCTTCAACTGATGTATTCCGCTTGTCGTTATTTTCCGATCGTTCTTGCGCACAATATGCATGCGGTCTTCCTTCTTAAGAAGCAGGTAGGCAAGCGGGACTTTCAATGCGCCTGCAATGCTTTCCAGCGTTGCGATCGAAGGCGAAGTTTTGTTCGTCTCAACTTGGCTCATGAACCCTTGCGACAAGCCTGTTTCCTCGCAGATCTGTGCGATCGTAATGTTTTTGCGCTTGCGGATAGCGCGTATATTCGAACCGATGTCCATTCGATTTCACCTCGAAATATTTGTAATACAGAATATAAATTCATATTAACAATAAACTAGTTGACACGCTACTCTTTTCGGAATAATATTAGCTATACAAAAGTTATATACTTATTTCAAATAACTAAAGAGATCAAAACCCTATAAATTCAGTGGAGGCGTGCAACGATGAATCCAAATCCAGCCTATGCGTATGACATTCACTTTCCACCTACTTTTGATGCGAACAAGAAATACGCGACGATCTTCACTCTGCATGGCAAAGGCTCGAATGAGCACAATATGCTCGGTTTAGTCGCTCCTTTATCGGAATCGTTCATCATTATCGGCATTCGAGGCGATCTGTTGCTGGGGGCAGGCTATCAATATTATGAGCTGAAAAGCCTCGGCAATCCGCTCCGCGAAACGTTCGACCGTGCCGTACGGCAGCTTGAGTCGTTCATCGACTACGCAACTGACAAATATGCAGTCGACCCGGACAGACGTTACTTGCTTGGCTTCAGCCAAGGCGCGATCTTGTCGATGACGCTGGCGCTCACGATGGGCGATCAACTGAAGGGAATCGTCGCGCTGAACGGCTATGTACCGGAATTCGTAAAGACGGAATATCCGCTGAAGAGCGTGGAGGACGTCTCGGTATTTGTCTCTCACGGCGAGTTCGACTCCGTTTTCCCAATACGTATTGGGAATGAAACATCGGCTTATTTCGAGAGCTTAACGCCGAAGCTGAAGTTCAAGACGTATCCTTCCGACCATGGCGTAATGGAAGAGAACCAACGTGATTTTATGGAATGGCTTTTAGAAGACGCGAACCTGCGATCAATCCAATAATAATAAGGAGTGAATGACAAGATGATACCTTCCTATTTTATGGCTCATGGCGCCCCGTCCCTCGTTCTTGATGAAGTGGATTACACCCGTTTCTTGAAAAAATTTGCCCAAAGCATGCCTGTAAAACCGAAAGCGATCGTATTGTTCTCGGCGCATTGGGAAGAGAACACGCAGACGGTAAGCGATGTTAACACGTACAGCACGATCTATGACTTTGGCGGCTTCCAGCCTGAGCTGTACCAAATGACTTATCCGGCCAGCGGGGATCACGCTGTAACTGAGCAAATTCAAGCATTGTTCCGCAAGCACGGAATTGACAGCGTTCGGGATGAGCAAAGAGGTCTCGATCACGGCGCTTGGGCTGTGCTGAAGCTGGTGTATCCGGATGCGGACATTCCGGTCGTCGCTTTATCCGTCAACCGTTATTTGACCAACGAGCAGCAATACGAGATCGGCAAAGCATTAGCGGAGCTGCGCGAGCAGGACGTTCTTATTATTGGCAGCGGGGGAACGGTTCATAATTTGCGCAGAGTCAATTGGGGCGCCGAGGCAGCGGACAGTTGGGCCGAAGCTTTCGATAACTGGCTTCAAGACAAGCTTGAGGCTTGGGATACCGAAGCGCTGTTCCGATATAGAGAGCTAGCGCCATACGGGCAGGAGGCTGTGCCGACGAACGAGCATTTCATTCCGCTGCTGCTGGCAATGGGGGCGGGAGATCGCGCGCGCGAGGCGAAATTGCTCCATCGCAGCTATCAATATGGTAATCTTAGCTTAAGCTGCTGGCAGTTCAGCTAAGGGTTCGGAGACGAATTAGACATAAGGAAAGAAGGCGGTTAGCATCAAATCTGCTTACCGAACCATGCTGGATCAATCGATTATTTTACTTTTAGCGGCGGTTTTCATCTTGCAGCAGTTTACGCGCTGGGAGATGCTTACCGCCGTGCTTGGCGTTCTGGTGTTTGTTGCAATTGCGATACTGCTTCCACGCTTAAAAGGAGTCACGCTTCTGCTGACATCCGCCTTCGTAGTCGGCGGTGTTGTGCTCATGCTCGTTCAGAAGGCGGATGCCCGCATGTGGTGGAGCGCTGCCGGCATGAATGCGACGATCGTCACTTTGTTTGCGTTCGCGCCGTTATTCGGTATTCCCGTGAGGCTGCCGAAGTACGTGGCGGCGCTGCGGCGTTTCTACGAGACGAAGGTGCAGAGCGGTATCGTCTTATATGCAGGGACGCAGCTGCTGACGCAGATCATGGGCGCATTTATCAACGTAGGCTCTATATCCGTCGTGTATCATTTGGCTTTCGTGAAGCCGCGGCCAGCCGGCATTTCGAAGCTGCTTGCGAATGCGCTGAATCGCGGATTTGCCGGGGCGATTGTCTGGTCGCCTTATTTTGCGGCGATGGCGCTAATCACCTCGGCGCTTGGGGTACGGTGGTCGGAGCTGCTTCCGTACTTAATTGTATTGTCGTTGCTTAG
Organism: Paenibacillus sp. YIM B09110; assembly: GCF_037167145.1. NCBI lineage: Bacteria > Bacillati > Bacillota > Bacilli > Caryophanales > Paenibacillaceae > Paenibacillus > Paenibacillus sp. YIM B09110. The sequence continues at coordinate 109,860 of NZ_JBANSP010000007.1, forward strand.
CTTTCTAGTGAGCGTGGGGATAGACTTGCGGAAGCTGCTTGATCCGGAGCGCGAAGTGAAGAAAGAGGCTGCTCCGTTGAGTGATCAACAGGGCGAGCCTGGCGAAAGTTCCGTAATATCGGAAGCAGAGGCGGAAGATCGGCAAGGAGGCGGCGGATTCCCGATCGGGCTCGGGATATATCTCGCTACGGCGATTGCGGTCATTCTGATATTGGAATCGATCGTTGATCTGCCGATGGTTCTGATCACTTGCATGACAGCTGTCGTTGTTCCGCTCCTCTGGTGCTTGGCGCAAGGGCAAGGCTCCGTTTACCGGCAAGGCCTCGTGAACCATATGCAGGTGACGCTGCCATCGTTGAAGAAGGAAATCACGTTATTTCTAGCGGCAGGTTTCTTCAGCGGATCGATCGGTGCGACGGGGATAGGCGATTCTTTGCCTGAGCTGCTTGCTGGCATACCGATTCCGATTTGGCTGTCATTCTCGGTTATGGTCGTCATTCTTATGATTATTTCCGCACTTATCGGTCTGCATCCAATCGTGCTTGTCACGATATTCGCGACAGGCATCGACCCTGGGGCCATTCAGATGAGCGCGAACGATTATGCCATCCTGCTGCTCGGCGGCTGGGCATTATCCAACCCGATTTCTCCGGCCTCGGCGGTCAACAATTTATTGGCCGGATTGTTCAAGAAACCCGTGTTCGAGATGGCCTCGCCCAATTACAAGTACGCCGCTTGCATGGCGGTGCTGCTCCTTTTGTTTATACTTGTGATACGGATCTAGACTTAGAAAGAACGGCTGTGCCGCCTTGTCGAAGGCGGACCAGCCGTTTGTTGTTTGAAAGATGGCAATGCGCGGCCGCCGCGTCTACGATCCGGAAGGCAACATGCTGCTCATTTGCACCCTGCCTCATTCGTAATGGCGCTTAAGGCGTTCTTCGTTTGCTCGCCCCTCACCCACGCGATATAATGTTTGCATTCCTAGAAGGCCGTTACGGTAACGGCTATGAAAAGAGTGATGCACCATGAGTGAACAAAATATTATCGATCGTACGAAGCTGCCGATTACGGTAAAGACGATTGTGGAACAATTGAGAATGCTTGGCGTTCACGAAGGAGATATGCTGCTCGTCCATTCCTCGTTATCTGCTTTGGGGTGGGTGTGCGGCGGGGCGCAAGCGGTCGTGCAGGCGCTGCTTCAAGCGGTTGGCGAAGGGGGTACGCTCATTATGCCGGCGCAGAGCGGAGACTGGAGCGATCCCTCAGAGTGGGGGAACCCGCCAGTGCCCGAGGAGTGGATCGAGATTATCTATAACGAGTTGCCGGCTTTCGATCCGAGTATTACGCCGACAAGGGGAATGGGGCGGATTGCCGAGTTGTTCCGAACTGTGCCTGGAACAGTGAGATCAACGCATCCGCAGGTTTCCTTCTGTGCGAATGGGAGGCAGGCAGCGGAGATCGTATACGGTCACCCGCTGACGCCGCAATTCGGGATGGATTCACCGCTCGGGAAGCTGTATCGCGGAGGCGCCAAGGTACTGCTGCTCGGCGTGGGGTACGATTCGTGCACGAGCTTCCATCTGGCTGAAGCTATCATACCGGACATGCCAACTAAGAAGATGGGTACGGCGATCATGGAGGACGGCGAGCGGACATGGAAGTGGTTCACCGACTTCGCTTATGATTCCGGTGATTTCGATCAGCTTGGCAAGCAGTTCGGTAGGGAGTGCGCTAAAAGGTTTGGCAGAGTGGGCAATGCCGATTGCTTCTTGTTCGACATGGAGGAAGCGGTTGACTTTGCGGTAGAGTGGTTGGCGAATAATCGGGCTATGAACTAATTAGCGGAGAGGAAGGCGCGGATCAACATGAGCAACAGCAATCCTATCTACTTAAGAAACATCAAGGCGGAGGACGCCGCCTCGTTACATGATTTAAGATTGAGAAACCGCAGTTTTCTGCAGCCATTCGAGCCAATCAGAGAGGAAAAGCACTTCACGCTTGAAGGGCAGCAGAGCGAGATTGCAGTCAACATACGTGATGCTATCGACGATAAGGCTTACATTTACGGCGTATTCGCCGCAGAGACGGACGAGCTGGTCGGACGAATTGCATTAACCGGCATTGCACGCGGACCAGCTCAGCATGCTAATGTTGGTTACTTCATTGATCAGCGTCATAACGGCAAAGGGTATGCGACGTTAGCGGTATCTCTATGCGTAGCCAAAGCGTTCGATGAGCTCGGTCTGCACCGTGTGCAGGCCGGCGTGATGCCTAGAAATATGCGCTCGAGGCGCGTGCTGGAGAAGGCGGGTTTTCGGCTTGAGGGGTTGGCGGAGCGGTATATTAACATTAACGGCGTATGGGAGGATCATCACTTGTTCGCCATAACGTCGGATGAAACACGTTAGTAGGCGTGGCTGACAAATAAATCAACAAGGACACCCTTTGCAGCCAAAGGGTGTCCTTGTTATATCTTCCGTTCGTATTAAGGAAGGATATTGCCGGCCGCAAGGAAGATCGAGTACCACTCTTCGCGAGTAAGGCGGATCTCGGCCGCCTTGATGCAATCCTTAAGGCGATCGATATTCATCGTGCCGATGACCGGTTGCATATTCGCCGGGTGACGAAGCAGCCAAGCGACAGCGATCGTCGTGTTCGTAACTTCGTATTTGGCGGCGACTTCGTCAATCTTCTTGTTCAGCTCAGGGAACTTCTCGTTGCCCAGGAATACGCCTTCGAAGAAGCCGTATTGGAACGGAGACCAAGGCTGAATCGTAATGTCGTGCAATCTGCAGAAGTCGAGAATGCTTCCGTCGCGGTTAACTGCTGCGCCGTTCTCCATATTGACGTTGAAGCCTTGGGAGATCATTGTCGCATTCGTGATGCTGAGTTGGAGCTGGTTCGCGATAAGCGGCTGCTTCACGTATTTTTTCAACAGTTGAATTTGCATCGGATTTTGGTTGGAGACGCCGAAGTGGCGCACCTTGCCGGAGCTCTCCAGCAGGTCGAACGCTTCCGCTACCTCTTCCGGCTCGACGAGCGTATCCGGGCGGTGCAGCAGCAGCGTGTCCAAGTAATCCGTATTGAGACGCTGCAGAATGTTGTCAACCGAGTTCAAAATATGCTCTTTCGAAAAGTCGAACATGACGCCCGGCACGATGCCGCATTTCGATTGAAGAATAAGCTTCTCCCGAACGCTCGGGCTCATATGTACCGCCTCTGCGAATAGCTCCTCGGCTTTGCCCGCACCGTAAATATCGGCGTGCTCGAAGAAGTTAGCGCCTTCATCAAGCGCAGTTTGTACGAAACGTTCAGCCTGCTGCTTGTCCAGTGACGGAAGTCGCATGCAGCCTACTGCGATAACGGGTACTTCTAAGTTGCTGCTTCCAAGCTTCATTGTTTTCATGCTCATATACCTCCATAGGTTTGGCTGGCGCAAGGCCCATCCCCTCTATTGTTGCACAGGGCAACGGACGTTTCAATCCTATTAGGCAGGATGAAGCCGGTTAATCATGATAAGAAAATATGCTCCTTCGCAGGCTTGATTTGGTATTATTGGTGTAACAAGAGAAATGGGGAGGGACAACCACGATCATGAGCCAATTGCCCAATCCTATCCAGCAGCCAGACGAGAAGCCGGAAGGCTATCGACCGTTCCTAGCGCCGAAAGCGCTTAAAATGATCCATGGAGGGAAAACAATGACCGATCAACAGCATACCGTTGAAAGCCATCCGTCAACGAGCCCGATCAAAAACAAGGTAGGATCGATTTTCGTGCCTGTACGTGATATCGAAAAGTCTCGCAGTTGGTATTGTCGCGTTATGGGGCTGCGTGAGGAAGACTGCGCCATCATGGGCGGACATCTGTGTCCGCTTCCGATGGACGGCGTCGGCGTCATTCTCGACACGATGCCGATGTGGGGAGGCGACCAGCCTGAAGGTGCTCCTTCGATTCAAACGCCGGCTTTCATGCTCATGACCGATGACTTGCAAGGCTCGCTCGACTTCATGAAGGAGCTTGGGGTGGAGCTTGTAACGGAAATCGAGCACGACCATTGGTTCGTCGTGAAGGATCCCGACGGTAACAAAGTGATGATCTGCCGCGAATAAGGGCTAAGGACCTCTGCATTTCACTTTACAGTGGAATGTATGAGGTCCTTAGTCTAGTCGTTGATTATTTTGAACGGAATTCGTCCAACCAAATAGCTTGTTGTAGAAGGAACAAGTGCCTTTGAGTGGAAATCATACAGTCTAATTCGTCGCTTTAGCACGATTCCTCCCAATTTGCCTCATTTGCCTGCAGGAAATCCACCCAAACTGCTTTGTAAAAGTCATTTAGCTCATTAACCTGTATAAAATCCAATCACCTCGACAATGACCATGATTCGGAACAAAGGCGATTCCTCCGGCCAGTGAGATTGGCCACTTCTGAAATAATATTGCGCACGCTGCCGTAGCGGTTACAGTATTGTGAAACGATATTCCTTCTGGTTAATAAGCCGCACCAGCTTCTCGGCGGTCAGCCTCTCGGTAGGGGGCTTCTCGATAACGCCAGCCTTGGTAAGAACCAGCTCCAGCATGACACCGGACACGTAGTGTACGTATAGTTCCCGATCAAAGGAGATAGGAGCGCTCGATGCCCTGTAATGCTTTCGCAGGAGACGGAGCATTCGTGTCGTAAACAGCAAGCTGAATCTTGGGTTATTCAGTATGCGCAGAAAAACACTGTTCTCAAAAATCTGATCGAACGCCCGGTCGCAGGCTTGGATGGCATTTTGCAGCGGCTCGGAGCTTGATCCGCAGAACAGCCGCCCAATAAGCTGACCGCCAAAATCGTCGATCATCTGCTCCACCAAATGCGTCTTGTTTCGATAATGGCCATAGAAGGTGGCTCTACGGATATTGGCGCGATCGGTTATTTCCTTAACGGTTATACTCTCGATGGCGATACCGTCTCTTAGCAGCCCAAGAAGTCCTTCCTTAATTGCGCTCCGGGTGCGCGCGATGCGGCGGTCCTCAGGATTGCTGTTACCTGAACGGCGGCCTTGCTTATCCGAAGCGGTTGCAGACAACGTGAAGTACCACTCCGCTCCTTTTTCCCGATGCAGCCGCTGTAGTTGCTCGTCCATCTCCGAGGCGGAGAGCCGGTATCGGCTATTGACCCAGTACCCAATAAAGGACAGGGACGCCAAAGCGAGATATTGAGCCGAATCGGTAGCGTCGATTCGATTGCTCGTCTCGGGAGTGAAGCGGATATCGCTCGTATAGCTGGATGACAGGAAGGTGTAGAAGTCGATTAAAGCCTTCGGGTTAGCATTCGGACTGAACAAGTAATCGAAAAAAGCGGCGTTCTCCTCTACGAAATGAAAGACGGGAAGCATAGACGGATAGGCGCTGAAATCGACGCGATTGGATTTGTCGAAGGAAACTTTGACCGCATGCAGAAATCCGTCCTGCATATCGTCAATTAAATCCTGCAATAGCTCCTCCTTGCTATGGTAGCTATTATAAAATGCCGTTCTGCTGAGCTCGGCATGTTTGGTGATATCTATTATTGTCGTACTCCGGTAGCCATTCGAAGCAATTAGGGATAATAACGACTGCTTCAGACGTTGCTGCGAGACACTGGTTGGCATTAATGGATCGGCGATCATCTGATTCACCTCGTTCGTTGCGTGATTGACATCTGACGGGAAGATGTACGTTAACGTACTGCGGACCTCTATATGGTTACAGCTTTGTGAACACATCTACTTATACTATAGATCAAAGTCAAGGGCTTGCTCAAGCGCCCGATCAGCAATATAAACCGAAGAAGAAGGAGTGTTTAATATGAAAATACAAGCTGCCGTTACACGCGACAAAGATTCGAAATTTGAATTGGAAGAAATCGAGATCGCGGATCCGAAACCGAATGAGGTGCTCATCAAAATCGTAGCATCCGGCATTTGCCATACGGACGCGACTGCTCGCGATCTGGGCATGGTTCCGTTTCCTGCGGTGCTCGGTCACGAGGGATCGGGTATCGTCGAGAAGGTTGGGTCGGGCGTGACGACGGTCGTTCCTGGCGATCACGTCGTACTGTCCTTCGCGTCATGTGGACAATGCGAGAACTGCTTGTCCGGCATGCCGGCTTATTGTGAGCGGTTTATGGAGCTTAACTTCGCCGGTGTCATGGCAGACGGTACGTCGCCGATTCATCAGCATGGTCATCGTTTGTCCAATTTCTTCGGTCAATCCTCGTTCGCAACCTACGCGATCGCAAGCGAGAGAAGCGTCGTCAAGGTCGATAAGGATGTAGATTTGGCGCTTCTAGGACCGCTTGGCTGCGGCATTCAAACGGGCAGCGGTACGGTATTGAATACGCTTAGACCGAGCTTCGGCGAAACGATCGCGATATTCGGAGCGGGCGGCGTTGGCTTAAGCGCGGTAATGGCAGCCCATATTATCGGTTGCTCCAAAATTATCGTTCTCGATATCGTGGACAGCCGATTGGAGTTGGCGAAGGAGCTTGGCGCGACGCATGTGATCAACTCGAAGGCCGTGGACGCGGTCGATGAAATCCGCAAAATAACCGGTACGGGCGTCAACTATTCATTAGACACAACAGGCATTCCGTTCATCGCGTCGCAAGCTGTCGAGGCGTTGAAGATGCTTGGAACAGCGGCCTATGTAGTAGGAGCGCCTGATCTGTCGAAGTCGGCTACATTCTCGCTTGGCAAACGGGTCGTTTCGAGCATCGAAGGGGACGCGGTTCCTCAATTGTTCATTCCGCAGCTGATCGAGTATTACAAACAAGGAAAGTTCCCGTTCGATAAGCTCGTGAAGTTCTATGAATTCGGCGAAATCAACGAAGCTTTCGCCGATTCCAAATCGGGCGTTACGGTAAAACCCGTCATTAAAATGTAAGATTAGCGCAATATCACAAAAAAAAGGTCCGATGCGAAGTACGCATTGGACCTTTTTTGATGTGTATACCATGGATTATAAATTGACGGCTTGCATGGATAGGTCATTCATTCTAGGGCCATGTGCGACGTCTTTGGGACTTACGGCTTCGATACGGGCTAGATCGTTCGCAGTTAGCTCGATTTCAACCGCGCGTGTATTTTGCTCCAGATAGCTTTCGCGTTTCGTTCCTGGAATCGGAAGCGCCCCTTTTGCAATGGTCCAAGCCAACGCGAGCTGGGAAGGTGTGCAATTTTTCTCGATCGCAAGCTTTTCTATTTCGGCCAAAACATCTAGATTTTTTTGGAAATTGTCGCCTTGATAACGAGGCATGTGTCTGCGAATGTCATCGGCAGCAAGATCCTCGTATTTGCGAACTTGTCCCGAAATGATGCCTCTGCTTAGCGGGCTGTAAGCCACATGCGTAATGCCCAATTCATGGATTGCAGGCAAAATTTCGTCTTCGATCTCGCGGCTCCACAGCGAATATTCGGTTTGCAGGGCAGAGATTGGATGTTGGGCATGGGCACGGCGTATCGTTGCTGCGGAAGCCTCCGACAAGCCCAAGTAGCGTACTTTCCCCGCTTTAACGAGTTCGGACATCGCTCCGACCGTTTCCTCGATCGGTACATTCGGATCGACTCGGTGCTGGTAATATAGATCAATATAGTCAAGGCCTAGTCGAGTGAGACTGGCGTCAATTGCTGTCTTGACGTAATCGGGATGTCCGCCGATAAACGACCAATTCGGTCCAAAAGTGAACTTGGTGGCGACAATGGCTTGCTCCCTGCGTCCTTTTAACGCTCGACCAAGCAACTCTTCGTTATGTCCGTTTCCGTAAGCGTCGGCGGTATCCAGCATTGTCACGCCAAGCTCCAAAGCGCGATGAATGGTACGAATAGATTGCTCGTCGTTCGTTTCACCGTAAATGCCTGGCGACATGCCCATCAAGCCTAATCCGATTGATGAAACGTCCAAGTTGCTATTGCCGAGTTGTCTTGTTTTCATATGGATAACCTCGCCTTCGTGTATTAAGTTACGAGAGATAGCATATCACAAAGTCATGAACGGAGTAAACGAAAAACGTAAAAATAGTTTAATGTGTTTGATGAGACAATATTTCTTGTATAATAGTAGCAGGTTAAGGAGGCATTAAAATGGACTCTAAAGAAATGAACAAGGACCCGCAAAATGAAATGAGAAATAAACTCGTCATGAAAGTCATACCGATCGTCAGAAAAAACGGATTCCAAGCGCTGCGCATGGAAGCGATCTCTAAGCATATGGATGTTAGTAAAGCTACGATGTACAAGTACTTCTCGTCCAAAGAAGAGATTATGAATAGCGCCGTCGATGTTCTTATTGAATTCATTAACGAGCTCGTCGTGGTGTCGGAAGATTCGGTCGAGTCATTCGGAGCCGGGTTTCAACAGCTGTTCGAGCAATCGGTGCTGCTTGCGGCATATATTTCCGAAGGTTTCTTGAATGAACTGCAATTGATCTATCCGGATATTCACATTCGCCTGAGTGATGCCATGGTCGCACGGGAAAAGCGGATTTTGGCGTTTTATCAGGAAGGGAAAAGCAGAGACATTTTTAACGAATTTAATGGGAATTTGATTTTGTTGCAGGGACATGTGTTAGTTCGGGCCATGCTGGACATGAAATTCCTTATGACGTACCGCATGACGTTGGGTGAAATACTTACGGAATATTATAAATTAACGAAGCATCAATTATTCAAATCGGAACAGCTTAACGCCGCAGATGATTCGGCAATGGCGGCGAAGATCGAGCATATCGCTAATAAAATTGCACGTGATTTGTTCTAAATACTTGTTTTCGAGCTGTCTCATGAGATTTCTTATGGGACAGTTTTTTTGTTTTTATGTGGCTTTTTCGCCTCGAGCGGTGTCTAATCAATTGTAAGATCAAGAGGAGGTTCTTACTCATGTCTCGAGCTCAAGACCAGCATGCTGTTTATCCGGATGGACAGGAAAAGATCGAACAATTCGAAGCTGCCTATAATCAATATCGCCGAGCGATATGGAACTATTTCGCCATTAAAGTCAACCGTGAGGCTGCCGATGATTTGACGCAGCATGTATTTATGAAAGCGATCGAGAACCTGAATCGGTTCAATGAGAACGCAAGCCTATTCACTTGGATATTCACGATCGCCCGAAATACAGCGAAAAACGAATACCGAAGCCGTTCGCGGAAGAAGGAGTACACGTCAGACTTTGCGGAATTGGAAGCTTCGCAATCCATATCGCTTGATTTCGCTAAGTATGTGGAAATTCGAATCGATATCGGTTCCGCGCTAGGCAAGCTGGGCGAACTGGATCAGCAAATTATTTCGTTGCACTTCTTTATGGATTGTACGCTCACGGAGGTTGCCGGGAACGTAGGCATGCGCCAGAGCGCGGTGAAAAACAGGCTTTATCGTGCACTCGAAAAGTTAAGAAAACAATTAAAAGATTGGGGTGACATCGCCATTATGTCTATTCAAGAGCTGATAGAGATTGTGAGTAAAAATGAACAGAGCGGCGCCGGTAGTGCAGGAGGCGAGAAAAAGGTTCATCAGGACGTATTGCGGGAGCTTAACGGCAGCGTGGAGCAATTGGCGAAGAAGCTTAAGCACCAGCCATCACAGAAGATCGTTATTGAAATCTACCCTGACCTGCCTGCTTTTCATCAAGCGGTAAGAGAGCCGGATGCCCCGAATTGGTTCATGGGCACATTCGAAGGGAATACGCTTAAGATTGTTTCCCCGCTCGATCCTGGCCCAGAGCATACGTATCAATCGATTCTCAAATCAACTACTCATTTATTCGCGATGTGGCTCGTACGCGACATTAATCCGCAGGCGCCGAAGTGGCTATGCCAAGGTATTGGCGGATACGAAGCGAAACAGATGAGCGAGCAATTCATTAAAGATACGACTGCCGACGCTATTCGGAGCGGAACCATTCCGACATGGGATCAGCTTGAGAATGATACATGGGATTTCGAAACGATGGGAGGTTTTCAATTTTCTTATTTGATGGTGGAGTTCGTTATTAAAGAGTACGGGCTGGATGCGCTTAACCAAGTGATTCGCAGACCGGACGATTACGCAGGCATCTTTAAACGTTCTGCGTCAGAGCTGCATGAGCAATGGGTGCATTATTTAAACGTCCGACAGCAGCCGGCGCCGAACTAAGGGAGAGATACTTGTTATGAATGATCCGTTAGGTTGGATTCGTACACAGTATTTTCACGATAGAGCAAAGATAGAAACTGTACCTTTCGGTTTAACGAATACAACCGGTTTCGTTTCGATAAATAATCAGAAATTCGTAATTCGAAAGTATGACTCGTATCTAAAGTCCATTGCAAGCTTATCATTGGAAATTAGCGTCACGTCTTTTTTGAAAAATAGGGGACTAACCTTTGATATTCCAGGTTTTCTGCCGACTCTGGGGGAAGAAGCATATGTCATATTGCCCGATGGTGCCTTAGGTGTTTGCAATACTTATATTGAGGGTGCTGCTCCTATAATCTCAACTCCGAGAGATGCAGAAATGCTTGGTCTCGTTGTGGGGGAAATGTCATCGAGGTTAAGTGAGTATGTCAGGCCAAAGGAGCTGCAATACGGAGGGGTTCCGTTTACCGACCTATACGGAATTCATCCTCTTATTGACCAAGAAGAAGTCGAGTCCTTTTGGAATAGTCCGCCATTTCCAATCTCAGTCGAGCAAAAGCAAGTCTATGATCAAAGCATTGCTTCAGTAAAAGAAAACCTTGAAGAGATAATGTCCCTGCCGCGGCAACTGGTGCATCATGATTTGCTCATTTTTAATTTACTGGCTACTGATCAGGTAATCACAGGTGTCCTTGATTTTGATTTTTTATCTGTTGATATTGCTTTTCTAGAATTTTCAATTAGCTTTAATCATGTCCTACAGCTATCGGGCGGCTCTTTGGATATGGCAGTTGCTTTTGTTGAAGGTTATTCTGCGTTTCGCACCTTTACTACAGATGAATTTCGACAGTTAAGACTGTTAACCCGTTTGTATCATGTTGCTGTGCTGCACATCTATATTGGACAATATTTATCGGGCAAGGATGTTTCTTTGGCGTTCACGCATATGGTTAATCAACTCATTGAGCGGGATAGTTGGTTAGGGTCGAATGCGGGCAAATTGGAACGAATGTTTGCCAGTTCATTAGAACAGTAGGATGGAACAAGCCAATAACAAAGGCTGGACTCGCTGCCCGTAAGCAGCTTGTCCAGCCTTTATTGTCGCGTTAAGCGATTTATTAAGCTTTACCTGCAGAACCGAATTCACGCATTTTGCCGGCAACTGTTTTCTTGATAGCATCACGGCCTGGCGACAAGAATTTACGCGGATCGTATACTTCGGAGTCGGAAGTAAGAATCTCACGAGCCACTTTTGTGAACGCGATTTGGTTTTCCGTGTTGACGTTGATTTTAGCAGTTCCCAGGGAGATCGATTTCTTGATGTCCGCTGTAGGGATGCCAGTTCCGCCGTGCAATACGAGAGGAAGTTTGATTGTTTGGCAGATTTCTTCCATTTCTTTGAAGCCCAGGTTCGGCTCGCCTTTGTAAGGACCGTGAACGGAACCAAGTGCAGGTGCCAAGCAGTCGATGCCAGTGCGCTCTACGAGCTCTTTGCATTCTGCTGGATTAGCGTAGATAACGCCGTCAGCAACTACATCATCCTCTTGTCCGCCAACTGTTCCAAGCTCAGCTTCAACGGAAACGCCGCGCTCATGCGCGTAAGCAACAACTTGTTTCGTTGTTTCTACGTTTTCTTCGAATGGGTGATGCGAAGCGTCGATCATAACGGAAGTGAAACCAGCGTCGATCGCTGCTTTACATTTCTCGAAGCTGGAACCGTGGTCAAGGTGAATTGCCACTGGAACTGTGATTTTCATCTCTTCGATCAACGATTTAACGATCGCAGTAACGACCGTGAAGCCGCCCATATAACGAGCTGCGCCTTCGGATACGCCAAGAATTACCGGCGATTTCTCTTCTTCGGCAGCACCAAGGATTGCTTGCGTCCACTCCAGGTTGTTGATGTTGAATTGACCAACAGCGTAACCTTCGTTCAAACCTTTAATCAACATTTCTTTCATCGAAACCAATGCCATTTGTTAAATCCTCCTTCAAAATAATTGCAACGTAAGAACTCGACTTTTCAATCATACCCCATTTGGCCGCCGTTTAAAAATGATCGTTCTAAGCCGGCGTACATACGAGTATGAACGGAATAATGTATCCCCGTCCACGCAGTTCCTTTAAGTCAATATGTTATCACAATTTTCACGATAAAACTACAAAATAGGCGCGGTTGATTCGTCGAATTGCAATGATAGCGCTATCTTGTCGCGTGTGCAATCAGATTCGTATATTCGTCGTTCGCCGCCAGAAGAGAGGATCAATAGGATTTCATGTAAATGGAAATAATGAATACATGATTGTTAACGTGTTAGCCGAAGGGGAAGTGCCGATGATTTCGTTTATGCTGACATTGGGGCGGTTGTTGAAGGGGCTGTGGAAGTCCTTGAAAATGAAAAACTTTCAGGCGCTGCTCATCCTTGTGCTTATTATGCTTCTGTCCGGTACGATTTTCTACGTTAGTGAGGAAGGGCTGTCGATTATCGATGCGCTGTACTTTTGCGTGACGACTTTGAGCACGGTCGGTCATCCGAGCTTCGAGCCCCGGACGATGCTAGGGAAGCTGTTTACGATGGTATATATTATTGTCGGCACGGGGCTTTTCCTCGGTCTGATTGGCTATGTCGCGTATTCGCTTATTAAGCAGCCGGATAAGCCTGATGAACCCTCTCCCTCCTAAAAGCTGTTCATAATAAAGAAGCCCAGGCATGATGAATGCGCACTGGGCTTCTAGGTATGAGTTACTTTTTCGTACGCAGCACATGATTGAACTTATGAAGCATCTCGCCAAGCAATTGGCGCTCCTCTTCGGGCCATTCATCCAGCAGTCTAGAGATGCTGGCTTGCCGCGATTGCTTATATTCGCTAATCGCTTGCGCCCCCAGCTCGGTAATTTGGTAGAAGTAGGCCCGGCCGTCCTGCTCGTCAGGCACTTTGACGGCGTAGCCCTTCTGCTCCAGCGCAGCCGCTTGCCGGCTTGCGGTCGATATATCGAGTAGAAGCGCGTCCCCCAGCGCTTTGACGCCAGCCGAGCCTTCGACCGATATTTGATGCAGCAGCAAATAAGCGGAGCGGTCGAGATTGCCGACACCTTTATTCGAAGTACGGGAAGTAATAAGTCGGACTAGAAAGGCCAGTTCTAGCTCTATAGTTGCTAGTGAATCGTCATTCATGAATGGAACACCTCATTGGCAATTCATTTGGTTGTTCATAGCACGCAGCGCGCTGCATGGCTACTATAATGATAGACTTCGGCGTTGAATTAATCAAATAAACGCGCTGTAAATAGCCATTGACACCCATCTAGTTGCATAATACAATTAAGTGGTTGTATGATACAACATTGAGCGTGAACCACTCCATCAAATGAACATAAAGGGGATAATATCGTGGCTTCTACCGCAGTTTTAAAAAGTGAACCGGAGTTGTTGAAACAAAAGAATAGCATACTTAATCAACCTATCGCCGTTTGGGCGGTATTCTTCGCGAGCGTCATTGCCTTCATGGGCATGGGACTTGTTAATCCTATTCTGCGTGAGCTGTCCGCCAGCTTGCACGCTTCTCCAAGCGAGGTCAGCTTGCTCTATACGAGCTATAATGCGATTATGGCCATCGCCATGCTGATAACCGGCACCATATCAACACGTCTAGGAGCGAAGTGGACGCTGCTGTCAGGTATCGTAATTATTGCTATCGTATCCTTCTTCGGCGGATTCGCGGACAGTATCTGGACGTTGGTCGGCTTGCGCGCCTTCTGGGGACTTGGCAACGCTTTGTTCGTTGCTACGGCTTTAACGGCTCTTGTATCGTTGTCCAAGAACGGAACGGCGAAAGCAATCATCCTCTATGAAGCGGCTGCAGGTATCGGGATGTCGATCGGGCCGCTGCTCGGCGGCACGTTAGGCTCGATTTCGTGGAGAGGCCCGTTCTTCGGCGTTTCAAGCTTCATGGTCATAGGCTTCCTCGTTCTTATTCTGACGATGCCGAAGCCGGCTGCGAAGACTGCTCCGCAGAACAAAACGTCGCTCCTTGCACCGTTCAAGGCGATGAAGCATCGTTCGTTGCTGACGCTTGGCATTGTTGCAGCCCTTTATAATGTAGGTTTCTTCACGATTATGGCTTATGCGCCATTCGTTATGGGCTTGAAACCGCGCGGCATGGGCTATGTGTTCCTCGGTTGGGGCATCCTGCTGGCGATTACTTCCGTCTTTATGGCTCCTAAGCTTCAGAGACGATTCGGCACGCTGAAGGCAATGTGCTTCATGCTGATCTTGTTCGCGGCTGATCTGGCGCTAATGGGTATTTTCACTTCGACCAAGTGGGTTGTCATCTCGGCGGTCATCTTTGCAGGGGCGATACTCGGCAACAGCAATACGCTTATTACGACAGCCGTAATGGACGCTGCTCCTGTAGAGCGTTCAACGTCCTCGGCGACATACAGCTTCTTGCGCTTCATCGGTGCGGCTATTGCACCGTATATGGCGAATAAGCTAGCTGAGATATACAATGCTCATGTGCCGTTCTATGTAGGCGCAGGGTTCGTGCTTCTGTCGATCGTCTTCATAGCGATCAGCTACAAGCATATCCGTCACATCGATGAGGCGAAGCCTTCACATTAATCGTTAGTTTGAGCTAATACGCAAAAGTCCATTCCGCGAGGAATGGACTTTTTTATCGGTTAAGCAGTCACCTGGGTACTTGAAGGGCTATGCTTGCGAATCCGCACGGCCATTAAAGCCGCTGCGAAGCATACGAAACCGGCGATAACGAACGCTTGCGAATAGCTGCCGAACCAGTCGCGCATAACGCCTGCTCCGTACGCAGCGATAGAGGCGCCAATCTGATGCGCAACGACGATCCAACCGAAGACCATGCCGGACTTTTCCTTTCCGAACGTCTGTCCTGCCAGCTTGGCAGTCGGAGGAACGGTTGCGATCCAATCAAGGCCGTAGAAGACCGCGAATACAACGAGCATTGCAGGCGAACCGCCGAGCGCATAGGGCAGGAACAATAGCGACAGTCCGCGCAGTCCATAATACCAGAACAGAAGCCAACGGCTATCGAACCGATCAGAGAGCCATCCGGATATCGTCGTGCCAAACAGGTCGAACAAGCCCATCATGGCGAGCAGTCCTGCAGCAGTTACTTCCAGCATGCCATGATCGCCGCAAGCAGCAATGAGATGAGTGCCAATAAGGCCATTGGTCGAGAAGCCGCAGAAGAAGAACGTTCCGGCAAGCAGCCAAAAGGTAAGGTTCTTCATCGCCAGCCGCAGACTGCGCAGCGGAGCAAGAAACAGATTTTCACTGAAAACAGGCGGCTTCACGATCTGGTCAGAGCCGTATGGCGCAGCTCCAACATCGTACGGATGGTTTTTCATCCAGACGATGACGGCGACAAGCACGATGAGGATGCCCGCAATTGCGGTATAGATCGCATATCGCCAGCCGAAATCAGCGCTCATCTTCGCGAATAGAGGAAGGAATAGCAACTGACCCGTTGCAGCGCTTGCCGTCAGCAACCCGATAATAAGGCCCTTACGTTCTACGAACCAAAGATTGCTGACCGTGACGCCCAGCACGTTAGCCATCATCCCGGTAGCAAGCCCTGAGACAAGTCCCCATAGCAGCTCGAATTGCCATAGCGATTGAATATAAGGCGTTGCTGCGAGGCTTGCCGCCAATACGGCAAGCGAGCTTATAACGACTTTGCGAATGCCGAAGCGCAGCAGCAGAGCAGCCGAGAAAGGACCTACTAGTCCGTATAGGAAAATCCCAATGGAGATGACGCTTGAGATGCCTCCCCTGCTCCAGCCGAATTCTTCTTGGAACGGAACGAGCAAAATACTCGGAAGAGAGCGGATGCCGGCGGATACGAGCAAGGTGGCAAAGGTAAGGAATACGATGATCCATCCATAATAAAATCGCGGATGTTTGACAGCATCTTGTGCAGCAGTCTCATTCATGGGAAAACAACCTCCATATTATTTCACTTATCTTTTGTCTTTTGCTTGTACATACAACATATATGACGCGAAAGAGAGTTAACTCTCCAGCTTCTGGCTCGATTCTTCTTGATAGCCGGTCAATAATGCGGCAGCTTCCTTGCCGAGAAGGGCTTCGTAGGTTTCCTTCAGCCGTTTGGAAGCTTCGCGAAGGGACGGTCCAAGCTGCATGCCCTGTTCGGTTGGATAGACGAGCACGGTCTTCCCTTGCACCTTGCGCTCAACAAGTCTTTTCCCTTCCAGCTTATCGATGAAGCGTGTCAGCGTCGACGGCGTAATATACAGCTTCTCGGACAGCGCCTTCTGCGTAATGCCGGGTTGGCCGATGACGAGGCGGATGAGATAGCCGTAGGCCGGCGTGAGTCCGGTCGTGGAGAAAGCTTCATCGGCCATGCGCGTAATCGCTCTGCTTAGGCGATTCGTCGTGAAATATAAGCAGGTGTGAAGAAATGAATCGTCATGGTCGGAAGATTGCTCCGGAGCGTTATGCGTCTGTTGTTCCTCGTTCATCATGTCGTCCCCCATTTCTAGTTTGTATGTACAACGAAAATACATCATATGAATGAAGCTGTCAACAGGCAAAATGAAAGGTCGCTTATAGACATGCTATAAGCGACCTTCTCTCTTTAGTTCGTTCCTTCCATGCGCGCAATTTCCTTGCGAACGATAGGGGCAACTTTCGTGCCTAGCAGCTCAATAGCGTGCAGCACTTCCTTATGCGGCATCGTGCCGACGTTGACATGTAGGAAGAAGCGGGTGATGCCGAGATTTTTGCGCAGGAGAACGATCTTCTCTGCAACGTACTCGGGATCGCCGACATACAATGCGCCTCTTAAGCTTCGTGCGGCGTCGTATGCAGCACGGTCATAAGAGCCGCGCCAACCGCGCTCGCGACCGATTACGTTCATTTGTCTCGCGGTCGGCAGGAAGAAGGAGTCGGCCGCTTGCTCATTCGTGTCGGCGACGAAGCCGTGGGAATGCGTTGCGATCGACAGCTTGCTCGGATCGTGACCGGCACGTTCGGCTGCCTGCTTGTACAAGGCAACGAGTTGTGCGAAGCTCTCAGGCATGCCTCCGATAATCGCGAATGCGACTGGCAGCCCAAGCGTTCCGGCGCGAACGGCCGATTCCGGATTGCCGCCTGTGGCGATCCATACCGGCAGCGGTTCTTGAACGGATCGCGGATATACGCCGAGATTGTCGATAGCGGGACGAAGTCCGCCGCCGGGCCATGATACCTTCTCGGACTGGCGAATCTTAAGCAACAACTCGAGCTTCTCATCGAATAGCGCGTCATAGTCGTCAAGGCTGTAACCGAATAGCGGGAACGATTCGATGAACGAGCCGCGGCCTGCCATAATTTCGGCCCGTCCGTTCGAGAGCGCGTCGAGCGTGGAGAAGGATTGATATACGCGAACGGGATCATCCGACGACAGAACGGTGACGGCACTCGACAGCCGTATCCGCTTCGTTACCGAAGCTGCCGCGGCCAATATAATGGCCGGAGCGCTGCCCGCGTAATCGGGGCGATGATGCTCGCCAATTCCGTAGACGTCAAGGCCTGCTTGATCGGCCACGACGATTTCTTCCACCGCATTGCGGATTCTTTCCGCATGGCTGATGACGATCCCGGTTGACGGATCCGGTGTCGTTTCTAGAAATGTACTAATTCCTATTTCCATATTAACTGTCTCATTGGACATTGATAATCGCCTCCTGAATAGCTTTAGTGTACCATTTTCCGCATCAAAATGTTAAGTACCTTACAAGAATATAGCGATGAAATTATCCTTTTGAGTGTCCACATTTTTATATATCGTATAATGCTCTCTTTTCCAATTTATAGTACAATAGTCGAGGCGAATTGAAGGGGGAATGAGGATGTCGATTCAGGACAGGATGAAAGCTACTAGTATACTGCTTGCGAGATTGATCGAAACGAAGGGGCTTGCAGTACGAGCAGGCCAGGAGGACGATGCTTTTTGGTACACTTCCGGGAACCCTGGCCCATTCTACATCAACACGGAAAATATTGCAGGAGCAAAGGAAGCGGAGTTAGTCTTGGCTCGCATCACGAGCATATTGAAG
The DNA here is from genome assembly GCF_037167145.1 of Paenibacillus sp. YIM B09110. Taxonomy (NCBI): domain Bacteria; kingdom Bacillati; phylum Bacillota; class Bacilli; order Caryophanales; family Paenibacillaceae; genus Paenibacillus; species Paenibacillus sp. YIM B09110. The sequence continues at coordinate 128,090 of NZ_JBANSP010000007.1, forward strand.
GAATCGCAGCCGAGAGATAACCAAGTTAAGGAGATCATTGCGCTCATCGAGCAGACTTTGCAAGCGGATAAGCAGTATGAAGCGGCCATCGATGCGCTAGCCGAGTTCTACTTGTCGGAGCAAGCCGTCCTGCCATTATACATATCGGGCGGAGAGCGAAGAGATTGGTTTTTCTCCATACCGGTTGCGCGCAGGCTGGGACTTCCTCATATCTTCTTGTTCAAAAACGGAGATATATGGATTACAGATCATCAGGGCCAGAAAGTCGAGGCCGAGCTAACGGACCAGCGCGTGCTTCACGTAGCCGATATTATCAATCTAGCCAGCAGTTATGTGGACCGTTGGATTCCGATGCTGGACAAGGCGGGCGTAACGCTTACGGAGACGCTGACGGTCGCTGTCCGCAGCAAGGACGGCCTTGAACGGCTCGCAAGTCGCGGGGTCCAGGTCACATCACCGCTGCTAGTAGACAAGCCGCTGTTCGCTGAGGCGCTTGAGCTCCAGTTGATTTCACCTTTCGCTTATAACGAAATTATCGAGTACTATGAATCTCCCAAAGAGTGGACGAGAACATTCCTTACGGACAGAGCATATAGCCAATATAGACAAGCCAACGAGGTTAAGAGGGAGCGCATTCATCGTTTCCAAGAGCAGGATCCTTATGAGCTGCGGAGCGAGTTCCCTTCATTTTTCACCCTATAGAACGTCTGCAACCTATTTCCTTCAGGACTAGGCCCATGCAGTTCCTAATCACTCTCTCTTCCATAAAATGATAGATAACATGAGGAGGAGAGGGTTCATATGACAAAGGATTTACGTCAAAAGGTCCGTATCTCGCTGTCTCCGCCAGAAGCGACTTTCTGGAGCGAGATCAAGTATTCCGTGGGCAAGGACCGGCTAGTAACGGTCGAGCCTATGGTACAGCTTCCTGACGGCAGTTTTCAGATCACGCTGGAGGTATGCGGTCTGAGTAAAGCGAAGGCGCTTGCAACACTGTTATTGTCCACGAAGTCGTTCAGCAATACGAGAGTTGCGGTGAGAGTGAAGTCGGGGGGCAAAATCGTCAGTCCAATCACGACAGGACTTACCCCGGCTAAGATTGTTGCGCTATATCGAATTGCCTTTCGCACGAACGAGCTGTTCAGCTTTGTTGCGGCCAGGACGCCTTTCGGCAATACGTTCGTGTATCCCGTGTTCAAGGTGAGAGTCGTGCAGTTCTTCAATGACGACTTATCGGATTTCTACAGCAACTACAACAATGTAGCAGCCTTTGTCTTCCGAAATGTGCTTCGCAATGTGATTAACGGAACGGCTATTCAGTTCTCTACGGCACAGAAGAAAGCGTAATATATGAGGCTGGTCGTTAAGATGGAGGTGTCCCAAGCGATAGGCTTAGGGGTACCTCCTTCGTTCAATTTAATGCGATGAGCTAGCTATGTTGGATATCTGCAGTAACTTTGCGGGATGAGAGCATGGTTGGAATGCTATGTTGGATTCTTGCACTAACTTTCGAATTAAGAAGCTGTTAAAGAAGTTTAATGGAAAAAGTTAATGCAAATATCCATTATAGCTCCCGGAAAGGCGCCAAACCTCGGAAAGTTGCTGCGCAAATCCAACATAGCTCCATTTTCCCAGTCCGTGTTGGGATAGCCGCTTCTTTGTTAACCCTTGCAAGAGAGGGAGGGTTTGCAGCAGTAACGTCGAATAAGTTTATGAACGCCTGTTCATATGCATCGATATGCAGGAGAGGCGCTAGACCCGACTATACTTCGGAGGTGTGCGAATAAATGAAAGCGTTATTTATTGGAGGCACGGGCATTATCAGCTCCGCCATTACGAGACAACTGCTGGATCAAGGCTGCGAGCTGTACCTGCTCAACAGAGGTTCAAGAAACGAAGGGCTGCCAGCCGGCGTGAAGGTGCTGCAAGCCGATATTAACGATGAAGCGCGGGTAGCTGCGCTAATCGAGGATTTAAGCTTCGATGTCGTCGCGGAATTTATCGCCTTCGTACCGTCGCAGCTCGAGCGGGATTATCGCTTGTTCAGCGGCAAGACGAAACAGTTCATGTACATTAGCTCGGCTTCTGCTTATCAGACGCCGTTATCTGACTATAGAATTACGGAAGGAACTCCGCTGTCCAATCCGTATTGGGAATATTCCCGTAATAAAATTGCCTGCGAGGAGTACTTGATTAAGCAATATCGAGAGCAGGGCTTCCCGATTACAATTGTTAGACCAAGCCATACGTACGATGAGCGTTCGATTCCGCTTGGCGTGCACGGTAGCAAAGGTTCGTGGCAGGTGGCGAAACGGATGCTGGAAGGCAAGCCGGTCATTATTCATGGAGACGGAACGTCGTTGTGGACAATGACGCATAATAGCGATTTTGCCAAAGGATTCATCGGATTGATGGGCAACATCCATGCGATAGGCGAGTCTGTCCATATTACGTCCGATGAGTCGGTGACGTGGAATCAAATCTACGAGATTATCGCCGATGCGCTAGGCGTGAAGCTGAATGCGGTTCACGTATCGTCGGCCTTCCTTGACGCTTGCAGCAATGAAGATTTCAGAGGCGGCTTGTTGGGGGATAAAGCGAATACCGTTGTGTTCGATAATGCCAAGTTAAAGCGGCTCGTGCCGGAATTCGTTGCGACAACGCGGCTTGATCAAGGCATTAAGAGGACGATCCAATATATTTTGGAGCATCCGGAGTATCAGACGGAGGACCCTGAGTTCGATGTTTGGTGTGATAAAGTAGTCAGTGCTCTTGATGCGGCGATTGCAAGCATAAAGGAATAACGAGCGAACGACAAGGACGCCCCTCGCAGGGGGCGTCCTTTGTCGTTCGCTCAAACCTCTTCGAGCAGCGGCTTCAATTGATGCTGCCAAATCCATTCGGGATTATAGCGCTGACGGGCGATAGTTTTGGCATGGAGAACAGGGTTTTGTTCCATCTGGCCCACTATGGCCGCGGCATGCTCCCGCATATAATGGCGCTCGGAAGGGTGATAGTGCTCCTGGGTATCATAGCCGATGTTCCGAGCATCCCAACGCATGAAGTAGGCATGGAGCTGCTTGCCCAGCTCCTCCAAAGCGGGAACGGCTTCGTTCAGCACGATGAAATTACCGCGACTGGCTGCCTCTAGCACGATCAATCCGAAAGATTCGGAGTAGGAGGGGCAAATAAACAAATTGCTGATCGTGAACAGCTCCATGACGCTGCGATGGGGAAATCCGTCAGGCCAGCCTGCATCGGAAGTGAACACGATGTCTTCCTTGCGAATTCCGCTGTGTATACCGGTTTCTACAATCATTCGCTTGAATGCAGCGGCCTCAATATCGAGCGAGGGAAAGTCGCAGAAGACAAGCTTTACACGCTTGCCGGAGGCAGCGGCGAGTGCCCCTGCTAAGGCTGCAGCCTTGTTCTGCTGCTTGCCGGGAGTAAGCCGCCCGGGATAGACGGCCACGATATCCGGCGACAGCAGGTCGGTCTTCGCGGCTAGCTGCTGCAGCTCTTGGCTGAATTCAGCGTACGGGTTACAGCAATTGGAGATGGCGCGGCAGCGCTCCAGCGGCACGTTGTACTGCCGGGCAAGCGCGGCTAGTCCGGATTGTGTCGGGTAGAGGTAGGTCGTGTTAGGCAACGGGGTATACCGCGCCGAGAGCGGCCAGACCATACGAGCCGGCCTTGGGATCGGCATGGAATGGCTCATGGCGAGGAATCGAAGATTCGGTAGCCGCCGCTGCATGATCCGAACCGCTACATTATGAACGAGATGCCATCCTTGATACAAAATATCGTGCATGATACATACGTCCTCATCCTTTAACGCTTCATATAAGCTCTCGGCAATCGTCTCCGCTTCATCGTAGAAGGCCTCATGAACTCTGCCTGTCGGCTGCGAGTAATCCATCCAATGTATCTGCTGTCCGTGCAGCCGATTCGTAATTTTCACCCATTCCAGCCGATCATCGGCGAAGATGCCGAAGCGCTCGGAATCCGGACAATCTTGGCTGACGAGCAGCTTCACTTTTACGCCTGCATCGAGCAGCATATGCAGATGCTCTTCGACGACGCTGACGAGAGAATAGGTTTTGGCAAGTCCGTTGAACATCGTTAGGACTGCAACCCTCATCGAAGACTCCCTCTTTGCGAATTTTTTAAAGTCCATACTCATGTATGTTTGAGACTAGCTCTTTATGCATACACATCATGGAATGACATTTAGGAATTGACCTCAAGATGGAGGAGGGGCGCAGAGGATGGCTTGTGTGAATTTAGGCATCGCGAATGACTTTAACGTATTTGTATTCGGAGATCATACCCAGTCGTTCGTCGATTCGGAGGGACGCGTTGCCGTTGGAGGGACGGCTACCTACACCGGCTACGGCATCGGCGATACGCTGCCCGTGTCAACGACACGGCCGGATCTAATCGTTCAAGGAAACATTAATGTTTCGCAAGGAACGAATTTCGCGGGAAATACGGTCATCTATCCGGACAGCGAAATTATTAATTACACGATGACCAACAACAATGGCGTTCCGAATCAGCCTTTAGTCGGAACACCTATCGATTTTGACTTAGCAGAGCAAGAGCTCGCAGCGCTTTCTCTCAATCTGTCGGCTGTAACGCCGAACGGAACGGTAGCGAACAATTTTGGCCAAATTGTGTTAACAGCAACCGATCCTGCATTCAACGTGTTCACGTTCAACGGAGACAATGTCGACGGCAACGGCCTTCGCCTCAATACGGCGAATGGCATCGACATCGTGGCCCCGGCTGGGTCAACCATAGTGATTAACGTTGGAGGAACCGATGTCGGCTTCGGCAGCTATACAATCTTCCGCAATGGCGTTACGTCCACGCGTGAAGACGGAGCAACGATTCTATGGAATTTCTATCAGGCGACAAGAGCGTTCAACGAAAACTTATCCATTACAGGCTCCGTGCTTGCGCCTTATGCGGACTGGGAAGCGATTGGCTTTGGCAACATTAACGGAACGATCGTTGCGGCCTCGCTGACGAATGTGTCGGGCACGCTTGAGGCGCATAATATTCCTTTCATGGGCTGCTTGCCGGGACTGGTAGTTGAACCTACCTCATCGACGACTACAACGACATCGACTACGACGACAACAACATCAACCTCCACAACATCGACGACCTCCTCCACATCATCTTCGAGTACGACGACAACGACGCCGGCTGTCATAACGGGGCCTAACATTGTCGGAACGAAGACGCCGAGCGTGACTACCGCCCAAATAGGCGATACGATCACGTATACGATAACGATAACGAATACGGGAACGGCGCCTGGCGAAGCGATCTTAACCGATGTGTTCCCTGAGGGAATTATCGTCATACCGTCGAGTGTGTTCATTGACGGCGGTCGATTCAGCGGCGTGGACATTGGCTCGGAGCTTGTGATCGGGACGATTGCTGTCGGCCAAACGGTTACAATAGAATTCCAGGTGTTTGTCGCAGGTTTTCCGCCGCAGGGGCTAATTACGAACAACGGTGTTGTTGTTACTGTTCCTCCGGGCACGCTCGTTCCGACTTGCAGCCCGAAGGAGATCGCCATTCCAAGCATACCGGGCGTAACGCCGGTGAACGGCATGCTACTGCCTGTTCTTCCCGTGTTCAAGCCGGGAGTTACGCCGGCACCGGGAGACAATGCGGGCCTGGGGCCGCTAACGATAGCAGGAGGCGTTGTCGTGCTCAATCAGCCGGTAACGGTTCCAGGTATTACCTTGCCGCCGCTCCCGGGGGTAACGATACCGTTCATGGGCGGCACCGTACAGCCTATTGTCAACACGGCACTTGTAACGGTAATCCGTGCGGTCCAACCGCAGTCGCCGAATCTGCTGCTGTCCAAAACCTTTCTCGACGTAACTTTGTTCATCGGTCAACGCATTACGTTAAGTCTGTTCGCAGTCAATAACGGCAATGCGATATCGGTTCGAACGACGCTGCAAGATGTCCTGTCGCCGAATCTGATCTTCATACCTGGCACTGTTATTGTTGATGATGTCGTGAGGCTTGAGGCGAATCCGAATACGGGCATTAATCTCGGTCCTATTCCGCAAAATGAGGCGGTATTCGTTCGCTTCGATGCTTTGGTAACGGGCGGAAGCTCATTCACGAATACAGCACAGGCGACGGCGAGCTTCTTGCTTGCAGACGGCACACTCTCGACACGGACGTTCCAGTCGAATACGATTGTGAACCCAATTGTACAGATTAGAGCCTCCGACTTCGCGACATTCACTAAGACGGCGAGCGTACAGACTATTAAAGTAGGAGAAAGCTATCAATATCATATATCCATAAGCAATAACTCGACTGATATCGTAGCGGGAAATGTTATTTTCTATGATAAGCTGGCTAATCAGTTGCAATTCGTATCGGGCAGTCTGGTCGTCGACGGCGTCAGGCAAATGGATCCGAAGGTGGGCGTGGGCTTAGGCACGATCGGGCCGGGCGTAACGCGCACGCTTTCGTTCCGGGTTAGAGTGCTGTTCGAGCCGGCAGGCGATTTCATCGAGAACCAAGCGGTCGTCTTCTTCGAATTCCGCTTCGGCGCCTCGTGCTTCAGGGCGGGACTGCTGTCTAATACGAGTCGCATTATCGTAACGGAGGAGGAAGAGGAGTAGCAGCATGCATGCATGAATAGAACAAGGGATGCTCCGCTGCTTGCGGGGCATCCCTTGTTTGCTTTGACTAAAAGACGAAATAACATAAGCGTAGTTGAACATTTTCCTATTCATGGATATGATGATGCTAGATGTTAGGCTCGAACAAAGGAGACGCTTCTCTTGCGCAAAATGGTGATGGTTCTACTAGGCATTGTATGTCTTACATTATGTTTTTTTACCTTCGTGTCAGCGGGCAAAGCCTTTCGTTCTGATTGGCGGCTGCCGCAGACGGAGATCCCAAAGCAGACCGAATATCGTCTAGTGCTCATCACACAGGAGCTGGAGACGACGTTCTGGGACAAGGTTGGCCACGGCGCGGTCGAGCAGGCGCGGAAGGACGGAGCGAGTCTTGAGGTATGGGGCAGTTACGGGAAAAACAAAGAAGAATTCCTGGAAAAAATCGAAATCGCGATCGACTCCAAAGTGGACGGCATCATTGTGCAGGGACTCGATGCGGAGGAGTTCAAGAGCCTGACGAAAATTAAGGCGGCCTTCTACGGCATTCCCATTATTACGGTCGCTAACGACGTGCCGATGGCGGAGAGCTTGAGAAGAACCTACGTCGGCTCCGATCAGTACGCGGCGGGGCAGTTGATCGCAAAGCAACTGCTTGCGGATATGGGGCAATCGGGCAACGTCATTTTGCTGGGAGACACCTATCAGGAGTATTATCAGAAGCAGCGGCTGGCCGGCATACAAGACGTCTTGAAGGATTATAAGGATGTTCGGACGGCTTACGCCGAAACGGAGGCGACAAGGGAGCAGGTCATTGCCACGACGAAGGATCTGATGAACCGGGTACCGGACGCCGATGCTTTCATTGCGGTGAACGCCGGCATGGCCAGCGCGATGCTGCATGAGATCGGCAGGCGCTCGCAGATCGGGCCGTATCATATTTATTCATTCGATGACGGGCGCGAGTCGGAAGAGCTGTTCGAGCAGGGCAAGCTGGACGGGATGATCGAGCAATCTCCCGAGAGGATGGGCGAGCTGAGCGTGAAACTGATGATGGAGTGGTTGAGCGGCGAGACGGTTCCTCTTGATATGAACGGTTATCTCACCGATATTCGGATGGCGAAGGCGATGGAAGCGCGATGAACATCAGCATTCAGAAAAAAATATGGACACTGGCGGCGATCGTGCTGTTTTTTATGGCGACGATATGGATAGCGCTTACTTATTACAACCAGAAGACGCAAGATCGGTACAATGACATTTTGCAGCGCTACCTTCGCATGAATGAGGTGACGACGGCAAGCCAGCAGATCATTACGTCGCTGAATAACTACCTGATGACGCCGAGTGATGCGAACCTGACCCAGCTGGACGAGAGCCGGGAGAGTATTTTAGGGGCGAAGAACGAGGTCAATATGCTTCGCAATGCCGAGAATGCGTTTGTCTTAACCAGCTACATGAACCTAATCGACAGTCTCGTCGAGACGACGGACCGATCGCTTATTTTCCAATCGGAGAAGGAGACGGAGGCCTCGTCCCAGGCGTTCACGGAGGCGACGCGCATCTCCAAGTACATCTCCGAGATGACGCTGACGCTGATCGATACCGAGCTGAGGACTTATGATCGCTTCTACCGCGGCATTATTGAGCAATCCAAGGAGCTCAGGGAGCTGGGTGTCTGGCTTCTCATGCTCATTACGTTCCTCCTGCTCGTCTTCACGTACTGGTTCTCTTTGAGCATTACGCGTCCGGTACTGAAGCTGACCCAAGCGGCCAAGGAGCTGTCCAGAGGGCGGTTCGACCTGGTAGTGGAAGTGGAGTCCAACGACGAAATCTCTTTCCTCGCGAAGATGTTCGACCGGATGAGGATCAACATTAATAACTTGATCTCGGAAATCCAGCAGAAGGCGCAGCTCGAGAACGAGCTGCAGCAGAACAAGCTGCTGCTTCAAGAGAGTCAGCTTCGCAGCCTGCAGAGCCAGATTAATCCGCATTTTCTGTTCAACACGCTCGATACGCTGTCGAAGAAAGCTTATTTGGAGGGCTCAGAGGAAACAAGCGATCTGCTTGTTAGCGTGGCAGGCTTGCTGCGCTATAATCTGAAGCGACTGGATCGGTCCGTGACGCTGTACGATGAAGTGAAAGTGATGCGCCAGTATATCGATATTCAAAAAGCGCGGTTCACGGAGCGGCTAAGGCTGCACATAGAGCTCGACGAGTCATGCCTGTACGTGCAAATTCCAGGTCTCACGCTGCAGCCGATCGTCGAGAATGCTGTCATTTACGCGGTCGAGCCCGAAGAGGAAGGCGGCAATATCTGGTTTCGAGTCATCGACGGGGAAGAGCGAATAACGATCGAGATCGAAGACGACGGCCCGGGCATGACCGAGGAAAAAATCCAAAGCATATTAGCGGAGCATGCCGTAGAGGCGGAAGGACATTCGACGGGCATCGGCATGAGCAACGTCGTCAAACGGCTCCACCTGTTCTACGGCCTTGAGGACGTAATTGATATTAAAAGCGGAAGCGGGCGCGGCACGAAGGTCATTATGAAAATACCGAAAACAAGGGGAATCGAAACCTATGATAAAGCTCCTGATCGTAGATGACGAGCAAATAGAACGCGAAGGTCTGCAGGCGATATTGCGTAAGGGCTACCCGGATCTAGTCATCGCGCAAGCCCAGAACGGGAAGATCGCGGTGCAAATGGCAGGGGAGTTCGAGCCGGACTTGATTTTAATGGATATCAAAATGCCGGGCATGACGGGTCTGGAAGCGGTGGAAGTGATCAAGGAGCAGCATCCTCGGATCAAATATGTCATGGTAACGGCGTATGACGCGTTCGATTACGCTCGGCAGGCGATCAAGCTTGGCGTGAAAGATTACCTGCTCAAGCCAAGCAAGGCAAGCGAAATTATTGCCACGGTCGGGAAGGTGCTCCGGGAGATCGAAGAAGACCGCATGAAGCAGAATTCGCTGCAGAAGGCGCTGCCGCTCATTGAGACGGACGTCGTGACGCAGCTGCTGTTCGACCATGTGCACGACGTGCATGTCGACGAGCTGGTCGGCCTCCTTGACATCCGAACGGCAAATGAAATGTTCGTCATGCTCGTGCTGTTGCCCGCAGGCGCGGAGCCATTCTATACAGCGGTGAAGGAGAAGGTTAGGCAGGCAGGAGGCGGTCTGGTCGGAGCGCTCTACGGCCGTCAGCTGCCCGTTATCGTCGTTCGCGATCCGGAGCGCTCGTACCGTACCCAAGCGATCTCCCTCGCCCGCGATATTCTATCCGTTGCGAAGCAGGACGCCATTGCGGGCTGGTTCGTTGGCATTGGCAACGTTTCGGGATCGCTCGAGCACATTCGCCAGTCTTACCAAGAATCGCTAATAGCCTCGATGGATACGTCGCTACCGGTCAAATACCGGTTTTATGAGGACACGCCCGTATTGGGCGCCGTGCTTGACGGCCAGCTGGCCAAGCAGCGGGAGAGGCAGTTCTTCGACCAGATCAGGCTGGGACAATGGGACCAGGTGCGGGCTGGCGTCATGGACTTTATCCAGCAGTATGAGAACGAAGGCGCCGAATTGATGCAGACGCAGCAACGCGTGCTCGAGCTGCTGTGGGTGGCTTCTCGCGTGCTCAGCGAGATGGGCATCGAGGCGGAAACGCCGCTGTTCTCCTTCCAGTCTCAGGACGGCCGCCAGCTGCGGGCCGAAACCGGACGTTTGCTGGATCGCATGAAGCAGTCTTACGCGGAGCACTACGAACAGGTGGAGCCGGACACGATCCAGCAGATCAAGCTGTATATCGCGGAGCATTCCCAAGAGGATATTTCGCTCGACGCTATCGGGAAACGAGTGGGACTTAGTCCGTTCTACATTAGCAAAATGTTCAAGGACCAGCTCGGCATCAACTACATCGACTTCCTAACGGAATGCCGCATCGAAAAAGCGAAGAAGCTGATGGCCGATCCGGAGAAGAGCCTCAAGGAAATTACGTTCGAGGTCGGTTATCACGATCCGAACTACTTCAGCAAGGTGTTCAAGAAGATGTGCTCTGTCTCGCCCAAGGAATACCGCAAGACGCTGCTCGGCGGCAGAAAGTTGACCGACGATGAGAGCTGACGGCAGAGAAGGAGCGATTAGCGTGAAGCGTATATGGATGCGAGTCAGGCCGGCTCTGCTTGCGATCGTTATCGTCTTAGCCGTAGCCGCTTGCGACAATAACGGCGACGACGGCAGACTTGGCGCGGATGCGGATGGAAGTGCGGGCGCGTCGAACTCGGTCGTTTCTCCCTCTCCGGTATCACCCGGAGGTGAAGCGGGCGGGAGCTCTGGGACCGCCGTGGAGCAACCGATCAAGATCGGCTTTTCCATGGATACGCTGCTCGAGGAACGCTGGCTGAAGGACCGGGATTTGTTCCGGGAGTCTGTGGAAGCTCTAGGAGTTGAGGTCGAGATCAGTGCGTCGAACGGAGACGACGCGCTTCAGATCGTGCAGGCGGAGACGATGATCAGCCATGGCATCGATCTTCTCGTCATCGTGCCTCATAATGCGGAGGCCACGGCAGCGATTGTGAAGAAGGCCCATTCATCCGGGGTGAAGGTTATCGCTTACGATAGGCTGGTCAAAAATGCAGAGATCGATCTGTACGTCTCCTTCGACAACGAGCTGGTCGGCGAGCTGCAGGCCAATTCGATCACAAAGCTTGTGCCGAAAGGCAAATATGTGTATATCGGAGGAGCGGAGACGGACAACAACGCCCACTTGTTCAAAGAAGGCGTGTTCAACGTGCTGCAGCCGTTCATTGACAGCGGAGACATTACGGTCGTCTACGACCAGTGGACCAAGGATTGGACGCCGGCTAACGCCAAAGCCAATATGGAAGAGGCGCTGAAGGCGAACAACAATCAGATCGATGCGGTAATCGCCGCCAACGACGCGACGGCGGGCGGCGTTATCGCAGCGCTGGAAGCGCAAGGACTGGCCGGCAAAATTCCGGTCGCCGGACAGGACGCGGATCTCGCTGCCGCGCAACGTATTGTAACAGGCACTCAGGAGATGACGGTGTATAAGCCGATCCATGCGCTGACGCTTAAGGCGGCAGAGCTTGCCGTCATGATGGCCAAGGGGGAGACTCCGCACGCCGACCGGAAGGTGAATAACGGCAAGATCGAGGTGCCGTCCGTGCTGCTGTCGCCGATCGCCGTAGATCGGCTGAACCTGGACGCGACCATTATTGCCGACGGCTTCCACGCCAAGGAGGACGTATACAGGTTCGCGCAGCCGGAATAACGTTGTAAGAGGATCTCAGCCTTCACCTCGCCGTGAAGGGTTGAGGTCCTTTTCTGTGTAAACCGGAAACTTGGCTTACTAATGTTACGTTTGCCTGTATTTCATGCAGTCTAATCATCCAGATCGTCTGTAAATTTACTTTTGAGTGGATTTTATACAGCCAAAACCAGCGTTATAGCGCCGAGTAACCTTTATTCGTCCATTTGACTGCACAAATTCCAATTAAACCCCGAAATTTGCTACTTCCTAGGCTTTTGACTGTATCAAATCCATTCAAAAGCGAGCACACCGCTATAGAGCCGAATGAATCGACAGCCTGCACAAAAAAATACTAGGCAACACAAATTTATCATCTTAATTGTTAAGCGGGTATCCAAGCAACTCGAGTAATATTTGGGTAGAACGAACAACAACCCAAATATTAGGCGGGGGATAGTCAGATGAGGAAGACGCGAGGGTGGAATTTTAATTTCCGTAAAATCGTTCGGTTTCGCATGAACAGGCGATCACTGCGGGTCAAGTGGATGGGTCTGATCTCGGCGGCGATACTGTTGTCCTTGATAGGCTCGAGCGCGATGAACTTCGGCACTATGCAGGCTTCGCTTGCAGAGACGTTCGCAAAGGCAAACGCGACACAAGTTGAAAGCGCTACCAGAGAGCTCCGGATGTTCGCCGAGCAATACGAGAAGGCGATCGAGCAAATGGCGGGAGAAATTGGGCGAATGAGCCGCCGCTCCGGTCATTCGAATCAGGATATCGCAAACATGCTGCAGGATGTGAAAGCTCAGAATCATTCGCTGCTCGGGGCGTACTTCATCCTCGCGTCGACAGGGCAGCAGTTGACGACTCACGAGAAAGGCCAATCGGGCGATGCAAGAGAGATGCTTCACTATAAGCTTGCCTTGCAGAGCAAGGATACAACTTGGACGGACGTACGACTGGATGAAATAACGGGCAATATGACGGTTTCGATCGTAACGCCCGTGCTGCTCGGGGAAGATTTGTACGGCGTGGCGGGCTTCGATATCGACTTGAACGGAATTGGGCTGCTGCGGGAATCGAACGAGAAGTTCGGGAACAACAAGCTGGTCATCTACGATAACCAGGGCTTAATCATTTCCTCGTTCATGCAAGGCTTGGACGGCACGAACATTGATCCGAACGCGAGCGGCAGCATACCCGGCGTACCGGACGCGCTCACCGAGCCGGTCGAAATGAAGCGGAATTTCGGCTGGGTGGCGGACGTGGCGGCAGGCCAAAGAAGCGATATCGATATGGAATGGGAGGATGTCCGGTATAAAGGAGAGGTCTCGTTCGTCTATTCGATGAATTGGAGCGTCGTTTCCTTTGTGGACAAACAAGCACTGAGCGACAAGCTTTTCACGTTCGTGGGCACTAGCTTGATCGCACTCGTCATCGGTCTCGCCATCGGAGCGCTGGCTGCTTATTTAATCGCGACGGGGCTGCTGAAGACAATTAATTCGCTTCGAATGACTATTGCTAAGACCGCGGAAGGCGACTTGATGTCGGAGTTCAGCTATGCGAAAGCAGATGAGATTGGCGAGCTGGCGACCAGTTACAATACGATGCTTGGCAGCATGCGCGCTTTGATAAGGAAAGTCGAACTCAGCGTGCAGGCGGTGGAAGAGACGGCTGGCTTCGTTACGACCATCGCAAGCGAGAATGCGACCTCGGGCGTCGAGATTGCCCGTTCAGCAGATGAAATCGCGCGCGGCGCTTCCCACACCTCGACCGAAATCGAGAAAAGCTCCGAAGCTGTTCATGTTCTAAGCCGAGAGATCGAGACGCTCATCGGTCAGTCCGGCGACATCAAGCTGGTGCTTGCCGAATCCAGCCGCGATCTCAAGAGCGGCAACAGCCAAGTAGAGCAGCTCGAGCTTTCGTATACCCGCTTGGAGCAGGCTTTCGGAAAGGTCTCGGACATCGTGAACCACTTAAGCCGCCAGTCGCAATCGATTGTTTCCGTGGCGAAAGCGATCTTCGCCATTACGGATCAGACCAATATTTTGTCTATCAACGCTTCGATCGAAGCCGCTAGGGCCGGCGAGCACGGCAGAGGCTTCGCTGTCGTGGCGGGCGAGGTGCGCAACTTGGCGGTTCAGGCGAAGCAATCGGCGAAGAGCATTCATGCGACCATCTCCGAGATGCTGTTGCAAACGGAAGGTCTCGTCTCCGTCGTCGGCGATACGAACGCGATGAACGAAACGCAGCGGATAGCCGTGTCCGAGGTGAGCCGAGCCATGAGCAGCATGAACGATTCGCTTGGCCGAATGCAGTCTCGCCTGCAAGGAGAGCGGGGTACAATCGCAAGCATCGAAGCGCAAAAGGAAACAGTAGTCGCGTCGATACAGACGATACTTGCCGTATCCGAGCAGACGACGGCTTCCACGCAGCAGATCGCATCCTCCATGGACATGCAGACGGAATCCATCGAGGAAGTGTCCGAGCATGCAAGCAGACTCGTGGAGCTGGTAGCCGAGCTGAAGCTCACGGTCTCCAAGTTTAGAACCTAACAACGGACAAGACTCACCTTAAAAAAGTATAGAAGGTTATAAAAGAGTGCTATTGTATAGCGCTTTCATGAATCGGTTTTGGTGATATATTTGACCTGTAAACAGCAGAAACACATTTGAGAGGGGTAAAAAAATGAATAAAAAGTTTAAAGCGATTTCTCTCCTGCTAGTTGTGATGGTGTTCGCTACAATCATGGCGGCATGCGGCAAAGACGGAAGCGGTGGCGGAAGCGACGTAAGCGTAGGTATCGTATTGCCGACCAAAGATGAGCCAAGATGGGTGCAAGACGAGCAACGTTTTAAGGATGCGCTATCCGGCACGAAATATACGACAGAAATTTTGTTCAGCCAAGGCTCCTCCGCTAAGGAGAAAGAAAACGTAGAAACGTTGATTAACAAAGGCATCGACGTCCTCATTATTTGTCCTCAAGACGGCGCAGCCGCTGGCGCAGCCGTAGAAGCAGCGAAAAAAGAAGGCATCAAAGTTATCGCATACGATCGTCTGATCACGGATACGGACGCGGTTGATTACTACGTTACGTTCGATAGCGAAGCGGTAGGCGCGGCGCAAGCGAAATACCTGGTGGACAATGCAAAAGGCGCAGGCCAACCGTTGTACCTGTATGCTGGCGCAGCTACCGACAACAACGCATTCCTATTCTTCGCCGGCGCATGGAAAGTATTGCAGCCAAAAATCGCCGACGGCACATTCGCTATCGCCAACTCCAGCGAAGCGGTTGCTCTGAAAGACAAAGCTGAACTGTCCCGCGATGAGCTAAGCAAAATCATCGGCCAAGTTACAACGAACTGGGATCCGAACGAAGCTAAAAACAAAGCGCAAACTCACCTGACATCCGCTGCCGCTAACGCAAAAGGCGATGTTCTGATTCTTGCTCCAAACGACGGCACGGCTCGCGCCATCGCGGACGTATTCGGTTCCGACAGCGCGGTATCGAGCTTCGTCGTAACCGGCCAAGACGCGGAGAAAGCTTCCGTTCAATACATCATCGACAGCAAACAGTCCATGACGGTATTCAAAGACGTTCGTACGCTGGTTAAAGACGCAATGGGCATGGCGGTAACGCTGCTGGACGGCGGATCGCCTGAAACGACAGGTTCGTACGAAAACGGCAAGATCGACGTGCCGGCTAAACAAACAGACGTTATCGTTGTTAACAAAGCGAACGTAAAAGCAGAGCTTGTTGAATCGGATTACTACAAAGCGGCAGACTTCACAGGCCTGGAATAAGACAAAAGCATAGCACAAGCGGGATAGTGGTAGTCCATGGCTATCACTATTCCGCAATTGTAACGGCTGCTAGGTTAAGGGGGCATAACAATGAGCGAATATATATTGGAGATGAAGAGCATCTCCAAGGAATTTACGGGAGTCAAAGCGCTCACTGATGTCAGTTTCAAGGTGGAAGAGGGCGAAATCCACTGCCTGATCGGCGAGAATGGTGCCGGAAAGTCCACGCTGATGAAGGTGTTAAGCGGTGTATATCCTCACGGCACGTATTCAGGCGATATCGTGTACGAGGGCAGCGTGCAGCAGTTTGGGCGGATCAGCGACAGCGTGAAGGCGGGTATCGCCATTATTTATCAAGAGTTGGCGTTATTCCCGGATTTGACCGTATACGAAAATATTAGCGTGGGCAACGAAGTGAAACGCGGCGGAGTCATCGATTGGAACCAAACGATCGTTCAGGCGAAGCAAATGCTCCAGAAGGTTGGATTGGACGTCAATCCGGAGGTGCTGATCAAGGACCTCGGCGTCGGCAAACAGCAATTGATTGAAATCGCCAAAGCGTTAAGCAAATACGTCAAGCTGCTTATTCTAGATGAGCCGACCGCGGCGCTGAACGAAAACGACAGCGAGAACCTGCTTGTGCTGCTGAGAGAGCTGAAGAAACAAGGCATTACCTGCATCATGATTTCTCACAAGTTGAAAGAAGTCATCTCCATAGCGGACCGGGCAACCATCCTTCGCGATGGACGCACCATCTGCACGCTTGATGCATCGAAGGGCGAAATAACCGAAAGCGCGATTATCAAAAACATGGTCGGTCGCGAGATCGACGACATTTATCCGAAGAGAACGAACAAAAAGTTCGGCGATAAAATCTTGGAGCTTAACAATTGGTCCGCTTACGATCCAAAGTTAGGACGAAACGTTGTTAAAAAGGTTGATCTTCATGTTAAACAAGGCGAGATCGTCGGCATAGCCGGCTTAATGGGCTCGGGACGTACGGAGCTCGCTCTTAGCATCTTCGGCAATCCCAAGTCCTATAAACTGCAGGGCGACTTATTCGTGGATGGCATGCCCGCGAAATTCCAGCATACAAGCGATGCGATCAAAGCGGGTATCGCATACGTAACCGAAGACCGGAAGGGCGATGGTTTGTTCTTGGCCCAAGATATCAAAAGCAATGTCGTTGCGGCTAACCTAAGCGGGATTGCCAAGAATGGGGTCATAAACGAGAACGAAGAAGTGAAAATTTCGAACGAGTATAAGAGCTCGATGCACGTCAAAGCTCCTTCCGTGGAGCAAATCGTCGGCAAGTTGAGCGGCGGCAACCAGCAGAAGGTGTCCCTCGGCAAATGGCTGTTCGTCGGACCGAAGCTGCTTATCCTGGATGAGCCGACGCGCGGCATCGACGTAGGCGCCAAGTTCGAAATCTATACGATTATGAACAAGCTGATCAGCGAAGGAATGAGCATTATTATGATCTCGTCCGAGCTCGGAGAAGTGCTTGGCATGAGCGACCGCATATACGTCATGGCTGAAGGCAAGATGAAAGGCGAGTTGCCGATCGCAGAGGCTACCCAAGAAAACATTATGCAGCTTGCAACGCAATAGGAGGAAGACCAATGAACCTTTTTAACGAAGCGAAGTCGCTTGTCAAAGTGAATATCCGTGACTACGGCATGTATATTGCGCTGTTTGTCATTATGCTTACCTTTACGATTATGACGGACGGGTTGTTTATGTCATCACGTAATATTAGTAACCTGCTCGACGCTACGGGGTACATCGCCGTACTCGCTGTCGGCATGACGCTTGTCATCGTCATTCGCGAGATCGATTTGTCCGTCGGCTTTGCAGCCGGATTCATGGGTGCGATCGCAGCGATCCTAATGACCCAAATGGGAGTGCCGGTGTACTTGACCATTCCGATCATTTTGGTTCTTGGCGTTGTAGCCGGGTTATTCAACGGCGTGCTCGTAGCTAAGATCGGCATCCCATCGTTCGTCGCTTCCTTGGCTTTTATGCTTATTTTCCGAGGCGCGTTGCTGCAAGTCACTGAAAAGACGGGAACGATCAACGTAGATAACGATTTCTTTAATGCGCTCGGCAATGGCTTCATTCCTTCGCTTGCTCAAGTAGGAGGCCTGCATGTGCTATCACTGCTCCTGGGCTTGCTATGCATCGTATTCTACATCTATAGCGAAATTACCCAGCGCAGGAACAAGATGAAGTACCAATTCGAAGTTATGTCTATAGGCTTGTTCACAGTCAAGTTGATCTTCATCTCTTTCATTATTGGTTATATTACTTGGATTCTTGCGGGTTACAATGGCTTCTCCTGGACGGTTATCATTATGCTTGGCGTGGTTGCTATTTATCACTTCCTGACGACGAAGACGGTACTAGGCAGACATATCTACGCCGTTGGCAGCAATCCGGAAGCGGCTCACCTTACAGGTATTAACGTTAAAAAGATTACCTACATCGTATTTGGATCCATGGGCATGTTGTCTGCTCTGTCTGGGATTCTGTTCACCGCGCGCATGCAATCGGCTTCGACAACGGCGGGTACGCTGTTCGAGCTTGACGCCATTGCTGCGGCTTATGTCGGCGGCGTTTCCTCGGCAGGCGGTGTCGGCAAAGTAACAGGCGCGATTATTGGCGCAATTGTTATGGCGTCACTCTCGAGCGGCATGAACCTGCTCGGCGTTGGCGTCTCCTACCAGTACATGATTCGTGGCGGCGTGCTTGCCGCAGCAGTTATCTTCGATGTTATGACGCGCAAGAAAAGAGGCTAGAGTTAGGCAACAGGAGGGTGGACCTCAAGCGAGCAATCGTTTGGGGTCTTCTTTTGCATTGAATATTCCTTGACAGGAATATTCAATTTGAAGTATATTAATGGTGCAGGATAGGTTAACGACTGAACAACAAAGGAACGTAATTTGTATGGATACAACAACATTTAGCGCTCTTTCCGAGCCGAACCGCTTGCGAATTGTAGAGCTGCTTCAAGCCGGGCCTTTGACAGTAGGGGAGATTGCTGAACGTTTAACGCTTCGGCAGCCCCAGGCGTCCAAGCATTTGCGCGTTTTACTGGAGGCAGGACTGGTTGAGGTGCAGGCGGATGCGAATCGGCGGCATTACAAGCTGCGGGAGCAGCCTTTTCGAGCAATGGATAAGTGGCTGGACGACTACCGCAGATTGTGGGAAGAGCGCTTTGACAACTTAGAACTTTATTTGCAGAAGCTGCAAGCGAAGAACGAGGACGATACGACAAATTAACTTTAGGAGGAATTGTAAAATGACGAATGAAATGCTGACGAAGGTAGAAGGTCAAGAGTTTGTGATGGAGCGTGTCTTCAACGCGCCAAAGTGTCTTGTGTTCAGCGCATTCTCCGAGGCGGAGCACTTGAAGCATTGGTGGGGGCCGCGCGGCTGGACGCTGACGGTTTGCAATATTGATTTTCGTCCGGGCGGTGTATGGCATTACTGTATGAAGTGTATCGATGAGGCGCAAGGCGACTTCTTCGGTTTTGAATCATGGGGCAAAGCTGTCTATGAGGAGATCGTGGATCAAGAGAAGATTGTATATGTAGACTACTTCTCGGATGCCGAAGGCAACGAGGCGGAGGGCATGCCTCCATCGCATGTATCGTTGGTGTTCGAGGAACTGGACGGCAAGACAAAAGTAATCAGCCGTTCGCGTTTCGATTCGGAGGAAGCAGTTAAAACCGTTATCGAGATGGGTATGGAACAAGGCATCAGAGAAACATGGGATCGCCTCGCCGAGCGTCTGGAATCGTTGCAATAATCGCAGGATGAAATCAAATACGGCTCGCAACGGCTTAATTATGACAAGCCGGAGCGAGCCGTATTTGATGTGCTGCCGCTGTATGCTTTAGAAGTCGAAGTTGTCCGGATCCGGGCCGACACGACGGTTCTCGTTCAAGGCTTCGATCTGCTCCATATCACCGCTCGTAAGCTCAAAGTCGAACACATTCGCATTCTCGATTATGCGTTGCTCTTTCGTCGACTTCGGTATCGTGATGATGCCGCGCTGCAGATCCCAGCGGAGAATGACTTGGGCGACGGACTTGCCATGCTTAGCGGCGACCTCTTGCAGAACGGGATGCTCGAACAGCTGTCCTTGCATGAGCGGCGACCAGGCCTCAAGCTGAATGCCTTGCTCCTTGGAGAAGCTGTGAAGCTCCTGCTGAGTCAGTAATGGGTGCAGCTCGACTTGATTAATCATCGGTTTGATCCCGGCTGTCTCCATCAAGTCCTTCAGATGATGAATCTGGAAGTTGCTGACGCCGATTGCCTTTACTCTTCCTTGCTTGTAAAGCGTCTCAAGCGCTCGCCAAGCTTCTTTGTATTTGCCTGCGACAGGCCAGTGGATGAGGTAGAGGTCCAGATAGTCGAGGCCGAGCTTGGCGAGGCTCGTCTCGAACGCGGCGAGCGTCTGCTCGTAGCCCAGATCGGCATTCCATACTTTGGAAGTGACGAAGAGTTGGTCGCGCGACAAGCCGCTTTCGCTTAACGCTTCGCGAATGCCTTGACCGACTCCGCTTTCGTTCTCGTAGATGGCAGCCGTATCAATGCTGCGGTAGCCATGCCTGACCGCTGCTTTGATAGCTTCGATGAGCTCGGCGCCTTCCTCTACCTTGAATACGCCAAGGCCGAACCAAGGCATGCGAACACCGTTGCTCAATGTTGTCGTAGATTGCAAATTTGTGATTGAATTAGTTATTGTAGTCATAATGATACATCCTCTCTAATTATATGATTTATGCGGAAGCGCGCAGCTTCTCTCCTTGTTTCGTGTCGGTTGACTCAAGCTTACGAACCCAGCCGGTTAGGACGACTGCGCCGGCGACCATAATGGACCCGATCCATGCGGTATGAATGATGCCGATGCCTCCGGCAATGACGCCGCCAAGATAGGAGCCGATCGCAATGCCTGCATTGAATGCGGCAATATTGAAGGCGGAGGCGACATCGACGGACTTTGGCGTATAGCGCTCAGCCAGCATCACAACATAGAGCTGTAGCCCCGGCACGTTCATGAATGCCAGCAAGCCCATGGCAATAATCGTCAGGAGCCCGGCAATCTTGAATGGCGCGGTGAACGTTAGGATAAGCAGTATAACGGCTTGCATAGCGAACATATAGAAAAGAGCTTTTACAGGATTACGGTTGGCGGCTTTTCCTCCAATAACGTTGCCTATGGCAATCGCGATGCCGTATACAAGCAGAAGAACGACAATCGTTTTCTCGCTGAACCCGGTTATGTCGTGCAGCAACGGGGATAAATAAGTGAAGACGACAAACGTTCCGCCGTAGCCGAGCGCCGTAATGGCGAAGGCCAGCAGCAGTCTTCCGTTAGTGATCACTTTAATCTGATCGCGAATCGTAGTGGATGCTCCTTTGCGCAAGCCAGAAGGGACGAGAATCAGATTTGCTATGAACGACAGGATGCCGATGGCAACAATCGCGACGAATGCCATGCGCCAGCCAAGCTGCTGGCCGATCCAAGTGCCGAGCGGCACGCCGGTGACGGTAGCAACCGTAAGCCCGGAGAACATAAGGGCAATGGCGCTCGCTCTGCGGTTCTCCGGCACGAGATCAGCCGCGATCGTTGAGCCGATCGACATGAATATGCCGTGGGCGAGAGCGGATACGAGCCGTCCGATCAGCAGGACGGCAATACCGCTCGCCAGCGAGGCCAGCGTATTGCCGATGATGAAGACGATCATAATCGCCAGCAGCAGCGTTTTGCGAGATACTTTGGCGGTGAGCGACGTAAGAATCGGAGCGCCAAACGTGACGCCTAGCGCGTATAGCGATACGGTTAATCCCGCAGTTGTTATCGATATGTGCAAGTCGTCGGCGATGAGAGGCAGCAGCCCCACGCTGATGAACTCTGTCGTTCCGATGGCGAAGGCGCTTATCGCTAACGCAAGCAGCGCAAAGGTACTTCTTCGTTGATTCGTTGTCATACGTTTTTCCTCCACAGTAGTAATGACCGGCCGGTAAATGCTATTATGGATGAATCGCGCGGCGATGGATAGTACGTACTTTCAAGTGCTATAGATACCGAAAAGTGCTATAGGTACTGAAAAGTACCTATGGAAATAGAGGCAAGGAGGAATACGATATGGCTCCAAAAAGGTACAATATATCGGTAGAAGCAACGCTTGAGGTGATCGGCGGGAAATGGAAATGCGTCATTCTATGTCATCTGACCCATGGGACGAAGCGTACGAGCGATCTTAAACGATTAATGCCAGCCATTACGCAGAAAATGCTGACCCAGCAATTGCGGGAGCTGGAGCAGGACGGGATCGTCAACCGAATCAGCTATAACCAGGTTCCGCCAAAGGTGGAATACGAGCTTAGCGAATACGGCTGGAGCTTGAAGCCGATACTGGACTCGCTGTGCAACTGGGGCGAGCTTCATATTATTAAGGAGTACGGGGATATTAACGAAATGCTGGAGGACAGCATATTGAATTATAAGGATAAGGAAGAGCAGACGGTTATTCGTTAACTGCGGCTATTTTAGGAGATACGCGATGAAGAAAAGGCTGCTGGATATACTCATTATTATAGGCGGAGCGTTCCTGTTCGCGCTGGGCGTCAATCTGTTCGTCATTCCGAACGAGCTCGGCGAAGGCGGCGTAACGGGCATTACGATTATTTTGTACTACTTGTTCGAATGGTCGCCTGGCATCGTCAACTTGGTAATCAACGGTCTGCTGTTGATCGTCGGCTATCGTTTCCTTGACCGTACGGCCGTGCTGTATACGATCATTGCCGTCGCGAGCAACTCGCTGTTCCTCGTCCTGACGGACCATTGGCGCATCGAATCGGATGAGATCGTCGTTAACGCTATTTTCGGCGGCATGTTTGTCGGAATCGGCATCGGCATGATCATCAGGGTCGGGGGCACCACGGCAGGTACGACTATTTTGGCCCGAATCGCTAATAAATATTTGGACTGGAACATCAGCTACGCGCTATTGTTCTTCGATCTGATCGTCGCATTCTCTTCCTTCTTCATCATTGGCGCGAAGGCGCTCATGCTGACGATTATCATGCTCTATATTGGAACGAAGGTGATGGACTTCATCATTGAGGGCGTCAACCCGAAGAAGGCTGTTACGATTATTTCCAAGGAGCATCAGAAGATTGCCGACCAAGTCATTACGGTCATGGACCGCGGCGTTACGATCATGCACGGACAGGGCTATTACACGAAGAACAAGCAGGAGATTCTGTATATTGTGATTAGCAAGCAGGAGCTCAGCACGCTCAAGAAAATCGTCAAAGCCGCCGACAAAAATGCTTTCATCACGATTCATGATGTGCGCGACGTGTTCGGTGAAGGGTTTATCGATATATCGAAGTGACGGGACCAACCGACCGCAGCATATTGCTGCGGTTTTTTTTAATGCTCCAGCTTCAGCTCCAGCGGAGTCAAGTAATGAATTGAATCTCGTTCCGAGCGGCGGAAGCTGCCTGGCGTCATGCTTGTCCATTTGCTGAATTGGCGAATGAAGCTTTGCACATTTTCGAACCCGATGCGATAGGCGATTTGCTCCAAGGAGTCATCGCTGTTTACAAGCGAATGCATCGCTTCCTGCTGTCTAAGCACGGCTAAGTAATCGCGCGGGGACATACGGTAAGCTTGCTGGAATACACGGTAACAATGGCGGCGGCTGATAAGCAGCTTCTCTGCGATCTGTGCGAGCCAATTGTGCAGCGGTTCACGGGTTTCGAACCAGCCCTCGCCATCAGAAGGGCGGAGTGTAACCAGCTTCTCAATCTCACGTGCAATAAGTGCGGGCAATGTTTCTTCGGTAGAGTGCGGGCTGTCTGACTGCTGCGTCTTCATATGACGCTCGAGCAGGCTCATCATCAAGAGCGCGTTGGCCAACAACGCGATGTGCGAGTGCGAGTCATCCTCTTGGAGCTGCTCGATAAGCTGCATGATGATCGGTCGAAGCTTGTCGTTAAGCGGATCGCCCTTAGGATAATGGAGCTGCTCGCACTTGTTCATAAGCTGCATGAATGCCGTGTCGGACACTTGAACATGCATAACAAAATAATGCAGTGGCTCCTGCCGATCCGACTTGTACCGATGGGGCTTCATAGGCGGTATGATGAGAAGATCGCCAGCCTGCTGCTCATAGGAGGCATGATCCATAATGGCAGTCTGAGTCCCGCTCAGCACGAGATTGACCTCCACCATCATGTGGTGAAGATGCCGCTGGCATAACCAGCCTTTGCCGGTTACGCCTGTATGCATGCCATACAGATAAACCTCCGATTTTAAGTTGGGAAAAGTACGGCTCTTTAGCACAGCGGCAGCCCTGTTCGTCATCGCTGGCATCTCCTTCCTTTCTGTGTCTCTCTATCATGTCCCATTTGGTTCATTATTTCTAGCAGTAAGACCTCATATGTGATAACGAATGCAGCGAGAGTCATTTATACTCTCATTATCGAGTTTTCTAATAAGGCATGCAAGGAAGAGCAGAGAGGGGATTGGAATATATGTCACTATCTATTTTGCAGCAACCAATCGATATTCGGGTAGAGACGGAGCTTGGCTGGAAACAGCTGACCCTGCAGGAAACGGGCAAGTGGAGTAAAGACCGTGTTGTAGTGGAGCTTGCGGGGGCGCAAGAGTCTGATGGGGCGCCGGTGCATCTATGGCTGGAGTCAGCGGCCGAACCGGTTCTTACAGTGAAGATCCGCTGGGCGAAGCAGGCAGAAGGCAAGCTGCTCGTAATGGGCGATCACTGGGAGCGGGCTTATGGGGATTTGGAATGGCGGGGCATCGTGCCTGAGCGAGTGATGCCATGGTACTTCTTGACGAATAACGGCAATGTCACGAACGGTTATGGCGTACGGACAGGACCAAGCGCATTTTGCAGTTGGAAGCTCGATCAGGAGGGAATAACCTTCACCGCGGATGTGCGAAATGGTGCAGTCGGCGTATTGCTCGGAAATAGAAGGCTGGAAGTAGCTGCATTGTTGGCGTTCGAAGGAAAAGAGGGGGAATCAGCCTTTGCTGCAGCTCGGCGCTTCTGCCAGTTGATGTGCTTGCAGCCCGTGTTGCCGTCTCAGCCGGTATATGGGGGCAATAACTGGTACTACGCTTACGGCAATAGCTCGCATGAGGAGATCTTGGCAGACTCGGCGTTCATATCCTCGCTCGCTTCATCGGAAGTTAACCGTCCATTCATGGTTATTGACGATGGCTGGCAGCTTGCAAGCGGCGGCGGAGGCTGTAAGGGAGCACCATGGACGGGCAGCGACAAGTTCCCTGATATGGCGGGGCTTGCGCGAGCGATGAAAGAGACCGGCGTTCGTCCAGGCATTTGGTGCAGGCCGTTGATGTCGTCTGACCCGAATGTGCCGAAGGAATGGTTGCGATATTCGGCAAGCGAGACGGACAGCGTGCTTGATCCAACCGTACCGGGAGTACTCGAGTTCATTGCGAAATCGATTAAGGAAATGTCGGATTGGGGCTTCGAGCTGATTAAGCATGATTTCTCTACCTATGATCTGCTTGGCGAATGGGGGTTCCGAATGAAATCGAACGTGAACTCGCTTGCCAATACGTTCAGCGACCAATCGAGAACAACAGCCGAAATCGTGCTTGACCTCTATCGGACTATCGCCGAAGCTTCTGGCAGCAGTCTGTTGATCGGTTGCAATACGATCAGTCATCTTGCTGCAGGCCTATTCGAAATCCAGCGCACGGGCGATGATACGAGCGGCAAGTCATGGGAGCGGACGCGTTATATGGGCGTCAATACGATGGCGTTCCGCATGGCCCAGCATAATACCTTCTATAGTCACGATGCCGACTGCATTGGCATTACAAAGGATGTTCCATGGGAGCTGAACAAGCAGTGGCTCGACTTGCTCGCAGGCAGCGGAACGCCGCTCTTCGTCTCCGTTGATCCAGCCATCGTGACCGAGGAGCAGGAGGCGGCTCTGCGGGCCGCATTCGACCTAGCATCCCAAGAGCTGCCTCCCGGCGAGCCGCTCGACTGGATGGAAACGACCTGCCCAAGCCGATGGCTGCTGAACGGCGAGGAGACGACATTCGAATGGAGCCGCAACCCGCTTGAGAACGCGGACGTGAATGATAACGAGTGGTGGCTGTAAGGCGGTGTGCCTTGACCGGAGCGGAATAGCGTAACGAATTTTCGCTATTTCACCTTGTGTACACGTACTAGCTTCAATAACGTAACGAATTTACTTTATTGCGCCAGCAATTCGTCTCCATCCGCCTAACTCGAACACTTTGAGAAGAAATAGAGTAAAAAAGTTTCGCTATTTGCTTACGAGCCAACCTGGCGTAGAGCAATAGCGAAACTTTTTTTCGTTATGATATCAAGCAGCTTTCGAGCCTGTAAATGATTAATTAACGCAATACATAAAGCCAATTGCGGCAGGTCCTGTATGCGTCGTTATGACCGGCGTTGCGGGCTGAATACGAATCGGTGCTGCAGTAAAGCGACTAATCTCGTCGCGCAGCCGTTCGGCTAATGTAAGGTTGTCCGCATGGGAAATGCCGATCTCCTTCACTTCTTTTCCTGCGGTATCGGCTTGGAAACGTTCGATTAGGTTTTTAATAATTTGTGTGGTGGTCCGAACTTTGGCAACAGGCGAATAGACGCCCTTATCAAGCATGGCAATCGGTTTGATACTGAGAACGGTGCTGATCCAGCCTTTCGCTTTGCCGATGCGCCCGCCTTTGACCAGATTTTCGACCGTATCGACAACGACGAATAAAGATGTACCTTCAAGTATGCCGCGCAGCCTCGCAGTAATTTCGTCAATCGTGCTTCCTGCGTGCGCCATCTTGGCCGCTTCAATGACTTGGAATCCAAGCGCTTGCGATATCATTTGCGAATCTACAACGACGACATTGCTTTCCGACATCGTTGCAGCTGCGCAGGCAGTCGAATATGTTCCGCTCATGCCGCTTGTCATATGAATGGATAGAATCGTATGGCCGTCTGCCCCGAGCCTGTCATATAAGTCTACAAACGCTCCTACAGCAGGCTGCGAGGTCTTTGGCAACTCGGCAGCTTGTTTCATTTTGTGAATAAAATCTATCGGGGAAATCGTAACATTATCTTCATAGCTTTCTCCATCTATATAAACTGACAGCGGAATGACCTCTATTCCGTGCTGTTGAAGCAATTCCTTGGGCAAGTCTGTCGTGGAATCGGTAACGATTCTGATGCCAGTCATAATGCGGCCTCCTTCGATGTATATGACAAAAGTATGTACGTCGTTTTTTGTCGAAAGTTTCAAGGATTGGGATACTCCCATTAAGTACCTGGTAGTCCGATTTAATATACTAGTTCTATAGTAACGAAAATTAATTTAATTTATCTTAAATTGTAAATATATGGTTACACAAGTTGGAAGACCCATGTTATAATACCCAAAGAATTTGGAATGTTTTTACTTTAAAACTTAACGAAAAGGGAGAGTAATCAGCATGCGAATTACCCGTAAATCATTTGCTTTACTAGCTGTACTAGCACTCATGGTCCAATTATTTGTTTTACCTATCGGACAAGCTTCCGCAAATGCGGAATTATCTGTGGATAGTTTAAGCAAGGCGCCGATCTCGGAAGGAAACACGCCTTCAACTGTTGTAACGATGAAGGGTGAAGTTCCCGTTTATACCACTCAACTTGAGAATAGAGTTGGCGATTCACGCTCAACCAAAGCGAAGTCTTCTATTATAGGCTCTGCTAATGTCGTCGATAGCGGAGATATCCTTACAGTAGTCGTTCCGACCGTGATTGCTAATCCGCAATATAACAGCGTCGATGCAAAAATTGCTACAAAGCAAGTTTACGGGGCAGGAAGCACGGATTACTACTACTCGTTGGATTTTCTAGATAGGAATTCGGAATATTATAATACTGACTATGATTATACCGTTGAATATGGTGAAGATAACGTTAAAATCCGAGTTGAATCGATTGATTGGACTGCCGGAAGCGAAAGATTCCTCCTATTAACAGTAGGCTCCTATGCCATTAAATTACCGTTCACTTCGGCTGATAAAGGAAAGTCCAAAACGGTCAATCTGAGCAAATATATTCCCGTAACCATAGATTTGCCGAACAAGGGAGAAGGCTTTGCATTCGAGCAGAACCTTGTGACGTACGTGGATGGCAATCAGAAGCCTATTGGAGCTTCGGCCATTGCAAATAGCGGCATAATATTAGTTGAACCGGATACTTACAACCTGCAAATTAATGCGAGGGACGACGAGAAAGCCTATTTGATTTTCAAGAAAAACGTAACTATTTCCAATCAGAACACATTATCAATAGCATTAAGCACTTTGGCAAAGGTATCGCTCCAAATGGACGATGAGGATTGGGAGCAATTAAGCTTCGGAGTGTATCCGCAGGACGGGGGTTACAACTGGACTTGGTTTGTCGGCTTGTATAAATACGAAGATAAGGAGAGCTTGAAGTCGGTATACGTCTCCAAATTAAACTACAGTGAGACGGATGTCAGATACCAAAGCAAGGTTGATGTCGTTTCACTTGGTTATAATCAAGGCAATAAGAATGTTACTGGAGATTTCACATTCCAAACGGATACGAATTTGAAATCCAAAATTAATTTGACCCAAAGTTCCTACAAAGCGAATTCTTATCTTTTTAATCCGGATACCGCTGGGATCGTAGACGGCCGAGGTAATCATGTTACGGATATTTACGATGATAATGACCGCGATACCAGTCATAGCATAATTTTCACGAATAAAGTAACTAATGCTGTTTTTAACATTAATCCTTATTATTTGTCCAACCCTATACTCCTTCCTGATGTTGTCGGCGATTACACGATGACCTATATACCGGGGGCGGGCGCGAAATATTTCGGCTTGGAGACAGTATCGGCTCCAATCAAGCTTACTGCGAACGGCAGCAACGTCACGTTGTCGAGCCTTACCGTTAATAAATCGTCGATCAATATGATTGGCTTCGATAAAACGGAGAGCATTACGGCTAGCGCAACGTTCAGCGATAGATCGAAGCAAGATGTTACGTATGATGCGAGTTGGACCTCAAGCAATGAAAATGTTGCGACCGTTGATAACGGCGCCATTACCTCCACGGGCGTTGGTACAGCTACGATTACGGTTAACTATGGAGGCAAATCGCAGGCAGTTAAAGTCAGCGTTGTTGCGAAGCAACTCAAAAGCCTTGGCGTAACGCCTACCAAATTGACGGGGCGCACTGGCAATAGTTACGATGTAGCGTTGACTGCGACCTACTCGGATAACTCGAATGAAGCCGTGACGGAAACAGCAAACTGGAGCAGTAACAAGCCGGAAGTCGCAACATTTGATGACGGCAAAGTACAAGTAAACGGCTATGGATCGGCCACATTGACTGCTGAGTTTGGCGGTAAAAAAGCGACCGTATCAGTTAATTCCGCTGCAAAAAATGTATATATCAGCACAACGATAACGGACAAACCGAAACTGTTGACAATGAAGCCCGGAGATAGCCAGCAATTAGCGATGAAAGCTCAATTCGCGGACAGCATCGGCAGCAAACCGGAAGTGATTTCTTCAGGTGTTGAATGGTCTTCCGAGAATTCGGAAGTCGCTTCAATCACAGAGGCGGGCTTGCTAACAGTTAATGATTTTGGTACTACCAATGTTACTGCAGAATACAAGGGGCTTACTGTAACAATCAAAGTGGACGCATCGATTAAAGCATTGAGCATTACGGATAGCGCGAATCCGAAGGGGATCAAATCGTTGAACCTTCACCCTAATCAAGTGAAGAGCGACTTGGTTGTAAAGGCTACTTTGCAAGATAACAAACAAGTCAATGTAGAGAACGAGGATGTCACTTGGGCTAGCGACAATGAAAATGTTGTGAGTGTAGATAACAGTGGTGCTCTTGAAGTTAACGGTTTCGGCAAAGCTAATATTACTGCTATTTTCGGAGGCAAACCGGTCAAAATTGCTGTGAGTGTGGCACTATCGTCCCTTAAAGCTAACTTTAGCAAAATAGCTGGCAAAGGCGAGTACGATATCGTGTTAACGGCTACGTATGGAGATAAATATACGGAAGATGTGGCAGAACAAGCCGTTTGGACGAGCAGTTCCAGCGTTGCGACTGTCGAGGATGGCTACGTTACGATTAATGGTTTAGGCAAAGGGAAGATTACAGCGTCGTTCGGAGATGCTGCAAGCAAAAATGCGAAAACGGTATCCATTCCAGTGGATGTGTCGGTGAAGTCGTTCACATCACCGACGAAGAAAATAACTGGTGTACCTGGTAAGGAGTACGAAGTGGCACTACTTGCAACGCTTAGCGACGGGAAGGCTGATTCCGCAGAAGACGTGGCAGCAGGTACAGTGTGGTCGACTAGCAATGCTACCGTGGCGACAGCCGAGAATGGCGTCATTACGATTATCGGTGTAGGCAAGGCTAACATTACAGCTGTATATGGCGGCAAGAAAGTAACGGTTGCTGTTGATGTGCCATTCACGCTGAGCGTTAGTGAGTCCAAACTTACAATCGGTACAGGTGAGATCGTTTCTTACATCGTGACGGCTACTTTTAGCGACAATTCTACTTTGGATGTAACCGATTTGGCGACATTCGCTGCCTCCGGTAAGGGAATTGTCGACGTTAGTGAAGGGAATATCACGGCGCTCAAAGCCGGAAGTTCCACGATTACGTTGAAATTTGGAGGCAAGTCGACCACGATCAAAGTGACAGTAACAAATAGCTCAATAAACTAAAATTAATATGCACAGTGCCAAGAAACGGACATCCCTTCGGAGTGTCCGTTTTTCTTTTTTCATACCTTATATACTTCTTTGAGTATGTTATAATACTAGATATACGTGGAATATATTTACTATTATGCCAAGTGGAAGAGGAGTAGTGTTACATGCGATTTATCCGTACACCATTAAGTTTATTAACCATCCTTTTAATTGCGGCCCAGCTTTTTTTATTGCCAATGGGAGTTTCGGCAAGTGCAGAAGGGTCAAGAAACTACTTGAGTGAGGCGCCAAGCTCAGCGAGTAATCAGAATGTATTAGAACCTTTCGAACACAATCCTCCCTCCTATGCAATGAATAGTGGAAGAGTAGAAGGCTCTGCTGCTGGAAACGCCCCGGGTCACTCTACTTCCTCTGTTAATAGTGACGGCAGCATATCCGTCATAGTCCCTGTTCATCTAGAAAACTCATACAGTATAGACGAGATCAAAGTCTATTTGGTAACCAAGAGGGTATATGGCGAAGCAGAAAACGACTATTTATACTCACGGCGTTACTTGTATGATTACGAGGAAAACATTTCCAATTATGATTATACAGTTAATTACGATGAAGATATCGTGACACTTCATTTTAATACGAATGAATGGAGCAACGGCACGGAACAGTATCTTCTAATGGCGGTAGGTTCTTACGCTATAAAATTGCCAATATCCATAGAAACTAGCAGTCCAATACAACTTGACTTGAGCTCATACGTTCCGGTAACAATAGACCTGCCTAATGAGGGTCAATACTTTGAATACGATCAGAATATCGTTACATTTCTTGATAATAATCAAAGGGCCATTGGCGGTGCCCCTATTCAAGCCAGTGGCAAGATCCTCGTGAAGCCTGATACCTATAATATGCAAATTAATGCATATGACCTGGATAAAGCCTATTCTTTGTTTAAGAAGGATGTTGTTGTTTCGGGAACAACGACATTGTTATTCGGTCAGGAGGAATTAACTAAAATCTCGTTTCAAGTAGATGACGAAGAGTGGGAAGCTACCGACATTGGACTTGTGCCAATGGAGGGGGCTTTTAGTCCGATAGAGCGAGCAAGCCTGTATAGTGGTTCGAAATTAGGTTTAGTAGATCATATATACGTATCGAAGTTATCCTACAGTGAGATCGTATATGGTTTCGAATCGAACCAGGAGTACGTATACGTCGATTTTTCACAGAAATTCAAAGAAGTGTCAAATGACTTTATCTTCCGCACGGATATGAATCTGGAGTCAAAAATTAGCTTAAACCGAGATGTATACAGAGTTGGCGAAATAATTAATCCGGATGTTGTAGGTATTATAGACGGTTTTGGAAATAGGGTTTCATATTTAAGCGAATGGGGAGATTGGGATAATAAGCATAAAATAACTTATACAAACAATGAAACCAATCAAGTCATTGAGAGGGACTATACTTATCTTAATTACGGCACAACGTTACCCGTTAATCCCGGCGTCTATACAATGACGTTTACACCTGGGGCGGGGGCGGAGTATTTAAAGCTAAAACCGGCTTCGGCTCAAATTAATATAACCAATAGCGGCCAAGAAATACGCTTAATCGGCTTGTACCTCAATAAGACAACGGTTAATATTACCGGTCTGGCTAAAACGGAAACCGTGATGGCGCAAGCTTTGTATAACGATGCAACAATGCCAGATGTGACTCAAATAGCAGAATGGGAATCTAGTAATGAAGCAGTAGCGACGGTTAGTAATGGTGTAATTACGTCTACAGGAGTTGGTTCGGCTATTATTTCTGCGAGTCTTGGTGGCCAATCGCAGTCCGTTAAGGTTAACGTGGCTTCCGAGCAGCTTGTAACGAATCTTTCAGCTTCGATGAGCAAATTGAACGGGCGTGTAGGCGTTGAATATCCGGTGACATTAACCGCTGCGTATGCGGATAAGAAGACGTCAGATGTCACTACAATGGCAAACTGGACGAGCACGAAGTATCAGGTTGCTGAAGTTATAGATGGAAAAGTGAAAGTGAATGGATACGGAACGGCAACATTAACGGGATCTTATGGCGGTAAGAAAGTGGCTATTTCAGTTAACTCTCAAGCCAAAAATGTATACATTGGGACAAGTGCGATCGAAAAAGTAAAGACATTGATTTTGCAACCAATATACGAACAATCGATCCAACTTGTGATGAAAGCGCAATTCGCTGACAGCGCTGGCAACAAGCCCGAGGTCATTGATTCGGGAGTCAATTGGTCCTCTACTAATCCAATGATTGCATCGGTTTCAGAGACAGGGGTTCTTAGGGTTAACTGGTACGGTACTGCAAGAATAACAGGTGAGTATAACGGTCTTGTTTATTCAATCGATGTTGACTCATCAGCTAAATCTGTCAGCGTATCCGATTCTACGGGCAGAGCGGTTAAATCGATAAATATGCACCCGAATCAAGTGAAGAATGACTGGAAACACATCGCCACGTTTAAAGACAATACACGCTCCGAGTTTTATAACGACGAAGTGGAATGGGCGACCGACAATCCGAATGTTGCTACCGTAGACAGTGTCGGTAATGTCACAGCGGTAGGATACGGTAGAGCGAACATCACTGTTGCTTATGCCGGTAAATCAATTAAGTTTCAAGTAAACGTCGCCTTGTCCTCCATAAAAGCCAATTTGAAAAAAATAGCTGGCAAGGGCGAGCATCATATCGAATTAATCGCAACGTATGGAGATAAATACACGGAAGATGTGACGAACCAAGCTACATGGACAAGCAGCACCAGCATAGCTTCAGTCGAGAATGGCGTTGTAACGGTGAACGGCTTTGGCAAAGGAAAGATTACGGCAACATTCGGTGATCCTGCGAGCAGAAATGTGAAGTCCATATCGATCCCGATCGATGTCTCAGTGAAGTCGCTCACGTCACTGACGAAGAAAATTACGGGAGCTCCCGGGCAAGAGTATGACATTGAGCTTATAGCAACACTTAGTGACGGAAAACTTGATTCCACGGAAGATGTGGCGGCCGGAACGGTATGGGCTACGAGCAACGCAAACGTGGCGACGGTCGTGGACGGCGTCATATCCGTTGTTGGTATCGGCAAGGCCAACATAACGGCTGTATACGGAGGCAAAAGAATAACGATAGCCGTTGACGTTCCGTTCAAGTTGACCGTAGATGCTTCCAAGCAATCCATAGTTGCGGGGAATAGCGTTCCGTATGTAGTTACAGCTACGTACAGCGACAAGTCAACGCAGGACGTGT
This sequence comes from Paenibacillus sp. YIM B09110, assembly GCF_037167145.1. Lineage (NCBI taxonomy): Bacteria > Bacillati > Bacillota > Bacilli > Caryophanales > Paenibacillaceae > Paenibacillus > Paenibacillus sp. YIM B09110. The sequence goes on from NZ_JBANSP010000007.1 coordinate 161,922, forward strand.
CAGGATTGGCAACGGTGTCTGTATCGGGAAGAGATATTATTAGCGTAGATAATGGCAACATTAACGCCCTCAAAGCAGGCAGTTCGACGGTAACCTTGAGGTACGGGGGAAAGACGGTTGTGATTGCTGTCAAAGTGACGCCTAATATTGCACCTTAACAATATAAGTACGTTAAAGGCGGGCCTCCTCTCGGAGCCCGCTTTTATTTGGACGAAAACTTAGATACCGTCATATCCCTCCTTGTGTTCCGTTCGAAATTTTGGGACAATATGATATAGCGAAAATGTGACGTACGAGGAAACAGCGTTGAAAAGAGGGCAACCAATGAGCAAACCATCCATTTACGGATTAACGCTTGCGCAGCTGACGGAGTGGCTGCAAGAGCGTGGACATAAGAAAGGCAGAGCGGCGCAAGTATGGGATTACTTGTACCGTAGAAGAGTAACGGAATTTACGGAGATGACGGATCTGAACCCGCAATGTGCGGAGCTGATTGCCGAGCACTTCACGATTCAGACGTTAACCGAGCATGTGAAGCAGCAGTCGGCTGACGGAACGGTCAAGTTCTTGTTCCGGTTGACGGACGGCAACCTGATAGAGACGGTTATGATGCGTCATAAGTTCGGTCTGTCTGTCTGCGTGACAACGCAGGTCGGTTGCAATATCGGCTGCAGCTTCTGCGCGAGCGGTCTTCTTGCGAAGAGTCGCGACCTGTCGAGCGGAGAAATCGTGGAGCAGATCATGAAGGTGCAGCTGCATCTAGATAGCGCAGGCGCTGGAGAGCGCGTAAGCAATATTGTCGTGATGGGTATCGGCGAACCTTTCGACAATTACACGAACATGTCGGACTTCATCCGTGTTGTGACCGACCATAAGGGTCTAGCTATCGGACCTAGACATATTACGGTATCGACGAGCGGACTAGCGAAGAAGATTATCGAGTTTGCGGACGATACCGAGATTCCGGTTAATCTCGCCGTGTCGCTTCATGCGCCTAACGACGAGCTGCGCACGCGAATTATGAAGATCAACAAGGCGATACCGATCGAGAAGCTGATGCAGGCGATCGATTATTATTTGGAGAAAACGAAGCGGAGAATCACGCTGGAATATATACTGCTGAAGGACGTCAACGACAAGAAGGAGCATGCGCTTGAGCTGGCTGAGCTAGTTGCCAATCGCAAGCAACTGGCGACGGTCAACTTGATTCCGTATAATCCGGTTGATGAGCATAGTCAGTATCAGCGGAGCGAGCAGGAATCAATCCGAATCTTCTACGATACGCTGAAGAAGCAGGGGATTAACTGCAGCGTTCGTCTAGAGCATGGCGCGGATATCGATGCTGCCTGCGGTCAACTGAGAAGCAAGCAGCTGCGCAGCAACGATAATGAGGCGGTTTTAGCTTAATAAACAGCAAGCGAGAGCGTATCCGAAAGGTCGGGTACGCTTCTTTTTCTAACATTACAAAGAATGAAAATTTCTGTTTTGGACCAATATCGGTTAAACTATATAAATATTACTAGTGGGAGTTGTCCAAATGGCGAATGACGAAATTATATTGACCCAAGAAGGGCTTGAGAAAATAGAAGCTGAATTGGATGAATTGAAATACGTGAAGCGCAAGGAGTTGGCTGCCCGTATTAAGCTGGCGATCAGCTACGGCGATCTGAAGGAGAACAGCGAATACCATTCGGCTAAGGAAGATCAAGCGTTCATGGAGACGCGTATTACGATCCTGACGAAAATGCTGAAGAAGGTACGCGTTGTGGATGCTACCACCCTCGATACGTCGAAGGTCAATATCGGCCTTACTGCTGTACTAAACGATATTGAATTCGCTGAACGGATTGAATACAAAATCGTCGGCAGCGAGGAAGCGGACGTCGAAGATAACAAAATTTCGTACGAAAGCCCGCTAGGCAAGGAGCTTATTGGCAAGAAAGTCGGAGATATCATTGAGGTAACAGCGCCGATGGGCATCATTAAATACGAGTTGCTCGAAATACGAGCAGATTGATCGATTGACAGCTTAATTTAACAGCAGCCGCCTATGAGCCGTGCACTCGTCCGCCTGGACGAATGTCACGGTTTATTTGCGTTCGTAAACTAGGCCTTTAGTTCGATTTGGTAAAGTTAGGTACAAAGTCTCGCTTATGGCGTCTGTAATTATTTTATAATAGATCCAATATAGTTCGACAGATAATGACAAATTTAATAGATAAATTAGACAAGGTGATGATGAGAGAATGATTTCACCCTTCTTCAAAAAAAAGGATGCAAAAGATCAACAACAGGAGTTGGGATCTGAACCATTGGTCCCAAAGTCTGCGCCTGACAGCGGCTTAGCCGATTCCGAGCTGGCCTCGGCAGTAGAGGAGTCGTTATCGTCCATGACATTCGCAGCCAGCAAGTCTAATCTAGACAAGAAGTCGCTCGATCTCGTATTTGCCGTTGAGCAGATGATTCAAGCTCGCCAACATGCGGAAATCAACATTTACGAGCTGCAGGATCGGTTGACGCACTCGAACGGCAACATTGAACGATTAACCCGTGATCTGAAGAACTTGAACAAAGTGATTGAAGAGCGCGAGAAGAGCATTCTAGATCTAGAGCAGAAGCTGATTGAGAAGAACTTGAAGGTCGATCAAGTGATCGAGGATTACCGGGAGCTCCAGTCCACCTTGTCGACAGAAATCGATGACCTTAAGAGTGTCATTGACCTCGAGCAGCAGAAGTATACGAGTCTTGCTCAGACCCATAACGAGGCTAATGCCGAGAAGATGAAGAAAATCAACGAGATGGAAGAGCGGATCGGCAGACTGGAAGTAGAGAACGCGCATGTGAAACAGAAGTTCGATACGGTACGCCAAGAGAAGGCTTACTTGTCCAACATGATTAGCGACTTTACGAGCCGGATGTCTATACCGCTAAGCCAGAACAAAAACGATCGCAACGACTAATAGAATAACATATCGCATTCATACATAAATGATCGGTTATGAGAGTCGGGAGCAGCTATGGAAACTAAAACAGTCCAAATGATTGAGCTATCGTCCATTGAGCAGACACGGACCGGCTTTCAGATGGAGGTCATCATCACTCGCATTCAGGAGCCGGCTCGGTACGTCATCGCCATTGATGAGTTTACCTACAATGAAATAATCGCACTCCATCCTCTTGCTGCGAGTAGAGTGAGGATGTCTTTATATGCCAAGTGGGATCCGTTCCGCAATCGGCATTATAGCTCGCTGATCAAGATGGATGAACGTTTTGGGGAAACGCTGTATTTTGCTTGCTCGGAGTCCTATGCCATGCAGTTGGAACAAATGCGGCTGAGTGATTCGTTTCCGGAGAAGGCTGCTTCTGAAGTTGAAGAAATACAGCCGCCTCAACCGAAGCCTCGCAAGCGCAAATGGGCGCCGTTCGTTGGCAAGGCAGCGCTGCGTCTCGCTATGGTGGTTTGCTTATTTTTCTTGTTCGCTTCTCGTACAGAGAATGGCTTGTTCTCTAATCATGCTGATGCACTAAGCCCGGACAGCGACGATACGGTAAGCGCCAATGCGGCACAATCGTTCCCATTTGTCGATGAGCTCTTAATAAGAACTACACCGAGGCCGGTGCTGCCGGCAGTGGAGCCTGTAGTAGTTGAAGTGACGCCACCTGCAGAAACGGTCGAGCCGAAGACTGAAGTTGCTGCGCATAGCTACGAAGTGTTGGAGGCAGACGCTGAGGAGTATACCTATTCCGTTCCGAAAGGTTATGTTGCCTTGACGTTCGATGACGGCCCTTCCGAATATACGGAGCAGATCGTCGATATATTGAAGGAGCATGACATCGCGGCAACGTTCTTGTTCGTAGGACTTAACGTGAAGCATGATCCCGAAGCTGCGGCGTATGCCGTTGATAATGGTATGGCTGTAGGCAATCACTCTTGGGCGCATAACGACTTCACGGCGAGTACCGCTGAAGAGAATGCCGATAGCATTGCAAGAGTGAACGAGCTGATTGAATCGGAAGCGGAGGGCGAGAACACAGTCGTTAGCCTGTTCCGTCCGCCATACGGTGCGATTAATGATGAAGTAGAGGCGGTTGCGAAGCAGGAGCGGATGAAGGTACTTATGTGGAATCGCGATCCTGTCGATTGGAAGGCGAAGACGGAGAAACAAATATTAAGCTATTTCAAACAAAAATCGCCGTCAGGCGGTATCTACGTCATGCACGAGAAGAAATTAACGGTCGAAGCGCTTCCTGAAATCATACAATATCTGAAGAGCAAGAAATTGAAATTCGCTATATTCAAATAAAAAAAGAAGGTCGGGAGCTTCATATGAAGCCCTCGACCTTCTTCTATTTCTTGGCTTAGTAAGCCAGTGCGAATAGACCGTGGATATGCGACAGGTAGCGGATGTTGCTCGCTTCCTTCATTAGCGATGCAGGCAAGCCTTTCAGCTGCGTTGCATTGCCGCCGATTGTGCCTACGCCGTCTTTGCGACCCAAGCTGCCGAGCGTTCCGGAGAATACAGGCTCGAATTTGTTCATGGAACCGCCTTTGAACAGAACGCCAAGGTTATGGCCGACTGTTTCACCCATTTGCCAAGCAAGCTGAGCGGTTGGCGGGTATGGACGCTCGCTGCCCTCTGGGAATACAACCGCGCAGTCGCCTGCAAGGAATACGTCCGAGTGGGAAGTCGATTGAAGCGTTGGCGTAACCGTCGAACGGCCGCGATCTTCTGCAAGGCCGCTGCTGCCGACAACAGGGTTGCCTTTTACGCCGCCAGTCCAGATGATTGTGTTCGATTCGATTGTATTGCCGTCCTTCAGGGATACGGCTGTTTTCGTTGCTTCAGTGATTGCTACGCCAGTGATGAACGTAACGCCGCGTTTCTCAAGGCTGGATACCGCGCGCTCAATCAACACTTTAGGGAAGATTGGCAATACGGCAGGGCCGGCTTCTACGCAGTACAACGAAATATCGTTGAAGTCGATGCCTTTGCTTTTGCATACTTCAGGCAGCTTGTCAGCAAATTCGCCAACGAGCTCAACGCCGGTCAGACCGCCGCCGCCGACTACGATTGTAGCGTCAGCTTTGTTTCCGGATGCTTTGTAAGCGTCCAGACGAGCTTCAACATGCTTGCGGATACGGTTAGCATCAGCAACCGACTTCAGCACCATGCTGTTCTCTTCCAGTCCAGGAATTCCGAAGTAGTTCGTTTCACTTCCGAGTGCAACGACAAGCGCATCGTAACCGATTACTTTGCCGCTCTCGAACTCAACGATTTTGTCGTCAGGTCTGATTTGCTTAACGGTGTCAACAACGATGTCAACTTTTTTGTCGCCAAGCAGCTTGTTAAGAGGAAGGGATACAGCATTCTCCTCAATAGTTCCGCCAGCAAGACGGTGAAGCTCCGTAATGATCTGATGAGTTGGGAAACGGTTAACAACGGTAATGGTTGCTTCCGATGCAGACAGATGTTGGCGTGCTGTTAGAGCGGAAAGAAGACCACCGTAACCGCCGCCCAAAATAAGAATATGTTTAGACATGTCCATCCTCCATTCTTTGCTTATTTGTAATTAGTTTTTGCGCTCTGCCAATACGTTCAAGAAAGCTTGAGCGAAGCGAAGCGTTTTTTGAACTTCTGGATCTTTCAGCATTTTGAGCATAGCGAATAGGCCGACTGTCGAAGAAGTGTCGACTTGCGAGCGCTCACCAGCTTCGATAGCTGCTTGAGCGATGCCTTTGGCTTTCTCTTGAACTGGTTTAACGAATTCGCCGATACCTTGCGCGAAATCGTTGATCAATACTTTGTCAGTCGCGATGCCTTTAGCGAAGTCATAGGCAGTGGTCATTGCAGTGACCATTTCAGCCAGCTTAGGCAGGTTATCCACCAATACAGTCAGAGAGGTCTGTACCTCTGGCTGCATAAGCTGATCGAGCACGTCTAACGATTTTTTTTCTTCCGCGAGGCTTGCAGAAACCTCTTGTTGAGCAGATGGTTGTGACATTGGGGAACGTCCTCCTTTACATAGGAATGTAGGTGAGTCATGGGCTCGATGATGTCAAACGCCTCAGGTAAGGTGAGTAAGGCATGAGATTGTAACATTTTTCACATAGTAAAAGAGAAAAACTCCTTACGGGTATGTTACAAAGTAAGTCTTACTTTACCGACGGCAAGCATCGGCGAGTTTGACGAGATCGGGCATTAACTCTTTACTTCTATTCTACATCCTTTATCGGAAAAATAAAAAGCAAATTTATTGAAAGTCGAAAAAAATGTCGAAATCGTAAATAAAAACAGCAAAAAGGTGGAAAAACGTTCAAAAGTTTGTAGTCGCATGGAAAAGATCGATTGGGTCACACTAATCTCAGGCGTGTCGTACCACCACTTGGAGGAGATGAGTGTATGTTAAGAAAATCAGTTGTGATGGCCCTATTATGTGCAGCGCTTATATTCGGAGCGGGTGTGCCGGGTATGAAAGCTCAAGCCGCGGAGAACAATCCAACAAAATGTTTGAGTCTGTCTGCTGCTACGCTGAAGCAGGAACTGAGAGAGCTGTGGATTGATCATGTTGTATGGACGCGGTTGTATATCGTTAGCACACTAGCCGGAGTGGGAGACCAGGAACAGGTGCTGGCAAGATTGCTTCGCAACCAGAAGGATATCGGCGATGCTTTCAAGCCTTATTATGGCGAAGCTGCCGGTACGAAGTTAACGGAGCTGCTGACCGAGCATATCGTATTGGCAGGCAAGCTGCTTGACGCGCTGAAGAGCGGCAAATCGGAGGAGGCGGCAGCGTACAATAAGCAGTGGTATCAGAATGCGGACGATATCGCGAAGTTTCTAAGCGCCGCCAATCCGAATTGGTCGTACAAGGAGATGAAGGACGATCTGGATACTCATCTAAAGCTTCTCACCGAAGATATCTCGGCAAGAATGAACAAGGATTGGAATGCAAGCGTAGCGGCGTTCGATAAAGGCGAGAATCATATGGCGATGTTCGGCGATAAGCTGGTGGCGGGAGTCGTGAAGCAATTTCCGGCGAAGTTCAAATAACGCGTAGTTGACGATACGTAGCTCAATCGAGTATCCTCTGCTTACAAATATAGCGCTGCCTTCAGGCAGGCAAAGAAGTCAGAGGAGCGTCATAAAGTTATGCAGCCTTTCACGCAACGGGTTATATCGATTATTCAACAAATTCCGGAAGGACGCGTCATGACGTATGGTCAGGTAGCCGAGCTGGCGGGCAGTAGCCGGGGCGCTCGCCAAGTCGTTCGTATCCTTCACTCGATGAGCCGTGCTCATAACCTGCCATGGCATCGAGTCGTTAACGCCAAAGGCGAAGTGGCGATTCCGGATGACGAAGGACGTTTTCTGCAAATGATGAATTTACAGGAAGAGGGCGTTGAGGTGAGCGACGCTGGCAGGATCGACCTCGCTCGTTACCGCCATTCGCCGCTTGCTTGGGAGGAAGAAGAACGATTCTAGCTAAGGAGAAGGGCTGACTGCCGAAGGGATTCGGACGGTTAGCCCTCTTTGTTTTGCAGGAGGCACCGATCAGGGTTGACATCGGTTTTTGTATTGTATACAATTCAATTATACAAAATCGAGAAAATCGAAGGAGCGGATGAACATGTCTATTTATAATATCGATGTGAAGACGATCAAAGGGGAGGAGCAGACGCTTGCGCCATACAAGGGTGATGTGCTGCTGATCGTGAACACGGCTACGAAGTGCGGCTTCGCGCCGCAATTCAAAGGCCTTCAGAAGCTCCATGACGAGCACAAGGGGGAAGGCTTCGCCGTCCTTGGCTTCCCTTGCTCGCAATTCAATAATCAAGAGCTGGCTAACGACGATGAGATCGCGCAGTCTTGCGAGATCAACTTCGGCGTGTCGTTCCCGCTGTACGCGAAGATTGATGTCAATGGCAGCAATGCGCATCCGCTGTTCCAGCATTTGACGAACGAGGCGCGCGGCGTGCTCGGATCGAAGCTGATCAAGTGGAACTTCACGAAGTTCCTCGTTGACCAGGGTGGCAACGTCGTCAAGCGGTTCAGCCCGACCGATGACCCGGCTAAGATCGAGAGCCATATCCAGAAGCTGCTCGGCACGGCAACAAAAGTATAATCCGGATTTATTATGATGTTTTTCTCATAAAGCACCGATTTGAATCCTCGCTTTCGAACCTTTATGATGGTATAGACCATCTGGAAGGGAGAATTCATCATGACTAACGAAATGAAGCAAATTGACGTACGCAATTTTACCGTATCAACAGAAATTTTCTTTAAGCCGAACCTCGATATTTACTCGCAAATGATATATATCGTCTTAAGCTCCCGGACATCGGAGGCGTCTACATTGACGTTGTCCGAAGTATCCAGGAAAGGGCGTATGACGGTTAAGGAAGCGATTAAAGCGATGCAGTCTCTTGTCGATCAGCAGTTGATTCCACACAAGTTATTCCGTAAAATGATCGGCGAGTTTCAGGATGACCGCCTATCCTGGGCGGCCAAGGGCTTGCTTACTTACTGCAAGCAGCAACCGGATATTTCGATGCAGGAGCTGCTCGCGCTATCCGACCAATCAGGCGAGGACGAGAACAGCATCCGCAAGGCGCTGATCGAGCTGGAGCTGAACGGCTACTTAGAGGAATTTCCGGAGCTTAGAAAAATAGCAACTTAAATAAGCGTGCAAGTCGAAGGCATCCGTATGTAACGGGTGCTTTTTTTGTTGGGGAGATGCCTTTCTTTCGTTTAAATTGCGTTTAAATGGGTACGGTACAGTACGAAGAGAGATAGAGAAACAAGGAATAGAGGAGTGGTATGATGAATACTCAAAAAGGAAGTCTTAAGCGATTCATTCGCCTGTTAATGGATACGAACCCGCCCAAAGCGCTGTTGTCTGTCGCGGTCGTGCTAAGCGTGATGAATACGCTCGTTAGCTTGACGATCCCGATGTTCACGAAAAACCTGGTCAACGGCTTCTCGTTCGGCTCTTTGAGCACGGGGCAAATGCTGGGACTGGCGGCGGCGTTCATCGGGCAAGTCGTTTGCGGGGGCATATCAGTGTATTTGCTGCATTATGGCGGCAACAAAATCGTGGCTGCTATCCGCGAGCGGTTATGGGGCAAGCTGCTGAGGCTGCCTGTTCCGTATTACGACAGTAAGTCGTCGGGCGACACGGTCAGCCGTTTGACGAATGACACGGGCATTCTCAAGGGGCTAATTACGGAGCATGTGACCGGATTTTTTACCGGCATATTATCGATTATCGGATCACTTGCCATTTTGTTCTACATGAATTGGCAGATGACGCTCGTCATGTTAGTTGTATTTCCGGTAGCGGCGCTCATTATGATGCCGATCGGACGTCAAATGTATAAGGTATCGAAGGAAACGCAGGCGGAGAACGCCAGCTTCACCTCGGTGGTGAACCGCGTCGTCTCGGAGATCCGACTCGTGAAGGCTTCGGGATCGGAGCCGGCTGAATACGAACACGGACGCAAAGGTATTCACAACCTGTTTGGTTTGGGACTTAAGGAAGCAAGAATGCAGGCGCTTATTTCACCTATCATCACGTTTATTATATTGATGCTGCTGGTCGGCCTGATCGGCTTCGGCGGCGTGCAAGTCTCATCGGGCAAAATGACGGCGGGAGAGCTTGTCGCGTTCATTATGTATTTGTTCCAAATTATGCTGCCGATTACGCAGATTTCGCAGTTCTTCACGCAATTCCAAAAGGCGATGGGCGCGACGGAGAGTATCATCGGTATTCTCGAATCCGAGGAGGAAGAACAGAACAAAGGGCAGATGCTGTCCGCTATGGATAAGTCGCTGCAAGTGGAACACGTCTCGTTCGCCTACAAGCCCGAAGAGCCGATTCTGCGCGATGTCAGTATGACCATTGAAGCGGGCAAGGTGACGGCGATCGTCGGACCGAGCGGCAGCGGCAAGACGACGCTGTTCTCGCTGTTGGAGCGGTTCTACAAGCCGTCGTCGGGCATCATTCGTCTCGGAGGCCAAGATATCTCCGGCGCATCGCTCCGATTCTGGCGGCAGCAAATCGGTTATGTATCGCAGGAAAGTCCAATCATTGCGGGAACGATCAAGGACAATCTGTGCTACGGTCTCGAGCGAGAGGTCAGTCAGCAGGAAGTGGAGCATGCGGCGCGAATGGCTTATGCGGACGGGTTCATTGAAGATCTGCCCGACGGCTACGCAACGGAAGTTGGAGAGCGGGGCATTAAGCTCTCGGGCGGTCAACGCCAGCGCATTGCGATCGCCCGCGCCTTGCTGCGAGATCCGCAAATCTTAATGCTGGACGAGGCGACGTCGAATCTCGACAGCAAGTCGGAGGAGGTCGTGCAGCAAGCGCTGAAAAACCTGATGGCCGGCCGGACGACCGTTGTCATTGCGCACCGGCTGTCTACGGTAGTGGATGCCGATTCCATTGTTTTTCTGGAGAAAGGCGAGATTACGGGCGTCGGTTCTCATGAGCAGCTGTACCGTACTCATCGTCTATACAAGGAATTCGCGGACGGTCAGTTGCGAATGAACAAATCCGCTTAAGCACTCATGGGAAAGAAGCGGCAGAGGAGGGAAGGACGAATGAGTTATATATTGGTCGTGGATGACGACCCTCATATTAGAGAGCTTGTTAGCGTTATTTTGCGGAAGGAAGGCTATAGCGTACAGGAGGCGTCGGATGGCCGGGAGGCGCTCGCTATGATGGAGAAAGCTGCCGCCGATATGGTCGTGCTCGACGTCATGATGCCGAATATGGACGGCTGGGAGCTATGCAGGGAGCTGCGCGACAACTACGATATTCCGTTGCTCATGTTGACGGCCAAGGGAGAAATGGGCGACAAGGTGCGCGGCTTCAACATCGGAACGGACGATTACCTGGTGAAACCGTTCGATCCGGCGGAGTTGGCCGTTCGCGTCAGGGCGCTGCTCAAGCGCTATCGGATTGCGTTGTCCCAGCAGGTAACGGCCGGCGAGCTTCAGCTTGATCGGCATAGCTTCGCGGCGACGGTGAACGGCGAGCCGGTGACGCTGCCGCCGAAGGAGTTCGAGCTGTTGTTCATGCTGATCAGCAACATGGGGCGGACGCTGCCGCGGGGGCAGCTTATCGAAGCGATCTGGGGCTACGACTTCGAAGGCAATGAACGCACGCTCGATGTGCATGTGAACCGGCTTCGCGAACGATTCGCGGCTTGGGGAGTATCGGTGAAGATTAGCACGATTCGCGGGCTCGGCTACCGGCTGGAGGTGCAGCGATGAAGCGCAAGCTGTCGAAGCTGCAGATTGCGCTTCGCGGAGTAGCCGCAGTCTCCTTTGTGCTCGTATTTTGCGGCGGAATGTTCTCGCTTGCGTATTTACTCGCTCGTTGGTTTTACCGCTCCCATCAAGTATCGTGGTCCGATTACACGGTGCAATTGGTGAACTGGGGACTTGGCCTGCTGTTCATCGTTGTGACGTGGATGACGGTCGGGTTGCTGACGCTTCCGAAGCAACGGAAAGTGTGGAACGAGATGATGGATGCGCTGCGCCGAATCGCCAAAGGCGATTTCAATGTCGTCGTCGACCAGGAAGGCAGATACGATGGGCAGATCGGCAATATCGCGCAATCAATTAACGAGATGACACAGGAGCTGAAGCAGGTGGAACGGCTTAGGCAGGAATTCATCTCCAATGTGTCGCATGAAATTCAGTCGCCGTTAACGTCGATCAGAGGGTTCGCGAGCACGCTGCAACGCGAGGATTTGACGGTAGAGGAGAGAATGCGCTATTCGGCGATTATTGAGAAGGAGACGACGAGGCTGTCCAAGCTTAGCGACAACCTGCTCAAGCTCACCTCTCTGGAGGCCGACGAACAGCATCTTGAGCTCCGGACGTTCAGGCTGGATACCCAGCTGGAGACGATTGTGCTCGCTTGTGAGCCGCAATGGCTGGAGAAAGAGCTAGAACTCGACTTGGCGCTTGCCGAGGCTGAGATCGTAGCTAATGAGGAGCTGTTAAGCCAGGTGTGGGTGAATCTCATTCATAACGCAATCAAGTTCACTCCCGCCCACGGCAGCATCAAGCTGACGCTTGAGCAGACACAAGAGCACACGATCGTATGTATTGCCGATACAGGAATAGGTATGACGGATGAAGATCGGAAGCGGGTGTTCGAGAGATTCTATAAAGGTGACAAGCAGCGGACGAGAACGATTGAAGGCAGCGGGCTTGGACTGTCCATCGTGCAGAAGATTGTCGATCTGCATCAAGGCAGCATAACAGTGGAGAGCCGTTTGAACGAGGGCTCGATCTTCGAAGTCAGGCTGCCGCGCAGAGCGCAGTAAAACCAATATTGGAATCGATGGAGCTTCATCCGTGCGGATGAAGCTTTTTTGATAGGGAGATGACCTTGAAAAATTAAAAAAATGAATAAAAATTTGTCGAATGATGCCTGTAGCCTTACTTGTCATCCGATATAAAAGGTAAGGTATAAGTACAAGCATGCGGGTACAAGCCCGGTACAGGAGCGATGACGAGATGAAAGAGAAAAAGAGGGTCAATTTTTTGAAACGAAACGTATCACTGAAATGGAAGCTGCCGATTTACATCTCTTTGCTGGTGGCGGTTGTTTTCGCTGGCACGGCGACGATGATTTATCAGAGCAATTCGGATCTGTTGTTCAAAGAAAGTAAAGAGTCTTTGTTAATCCGCGGAACGCTGATCGGAGAGAACTTATGGTCTTCTGTATTGTCAGAGAGACAGAGCGTTGCATTGGCCGCAGATCATAATACATTCAAGTCGTTGTTGGCGCTCAGAAGCGCCGGCCAAATGACGGACGATCAATTTTTCTCGCCGGGCAATGAGCTGTTGACGCAATCCAATGCCATATTAAAGTCGGGTATCGAAAAAACAAAAGGCTTTCAATCCTTTCAACTTATAGATGCGAATGGGATTATTGTTGCTTCGTCTTCCGAGAGCGATGTCGGAGGCGATCGGACGGACCGGGAGTATTTTCAAGAGACGATAAAAGGCAAATCGTTTATTAGCGATGCGATCATTTCCAAAAGCACCGGGAAACTGGTTATTCCTTTTGCAGAGCCAATCATAAGTGAGAAGGGACTTGTAATAGGGGTTTTCAATGGAACGATTGACGCATCGTTTTTTGTTGATAAGCTGGAGCGCGTGAAGACAGAAGGAAGCCTATCTATACTAAGTCGCTCTGGTATTGTGATTTACGACAATGTGAATCCGGACAGCGTGGGTGAGAAATTGGACTCCCCGGGTCTTGATGAATGGTTGAAAGAAAGGGCTGCAGGATCCCCCATTCAGGGCGACGCGGAAAGCGGCAACGGTATCGTAAGCTTCACGAAAATCCCCGATGCCGATTTTGTCATCACATTGACAGAATCCTACGAGCATATTAACGAGCCTGTCAGAGAAATGATGACAGAGTTAATTGTCGTGACCTTGGTGGCCATCCTTCTTGCTATTGCAGTGGGCATCTTTATTTCTCGCGGCATGACGAGACCGCTTATCAAGCTGTCTAAGTTGTTCAAGCAAATGGCATCCGGCGATTTGACGGTAAGGGATGACGCGAAATACAAGAGCGAATTCAAGGATCTTGCGGATAGCTTTAATATAATGGTTCTTAACAACAGAGAATTGATAGGCAGCATGAACCAGTCCATCGGGATCATGAAGGTGAGCACCAATGAGCTGGATACTTCTGCGAAGCAAACGGCCGTTTCGATTACGGAAACAACAACAACGAGCGTAGAGATCGCAAGGGCAATGGACACGCAATCGAAAGACACCGAGCAGATCGTCGACAAATTCCATGGCTTCGGAGAAAGCTTCGTTTCGCTGCGAGAGAAAACGGAATTAATTAAAGGGGAAGCCGAGAAAATCGTAGACATTTTCCATCAAAGCCGCGAAGTCATTGAGAACCTGATCCGAGTGAAAGAGCAAAACGAGCATGAGGTTCAAAAAATTTCGGAAATCACAGCCAAGCTGCAGCACAGCTCCACCAACATTAGCCAAATTACGGGAGCGATCAAGGATATTGCGGGCCAAACGAACTTACTTGCTTTGAACGCCTCTATCGAAGCGGCCAGAGCGGGCGAACATGGGCGGGGCTTCTCCGTCGTCGCGTCGGAAATCCGCAAGTTGGCCGAGCAAAGCACGAAGCAGTCCCAGGAAATCAATGAGATTATCGGGCAGAACCTTGGCTTCGTTCAAGAAAACAATGCGAGCGTATCGGAAATTCGAAATATTTCCGCCCTGCAAGAGCAATTTGTAGAAGAAACGAAGGACGCCTTCCAAGCAATCTTCGAAAACGTGTCGCATATCGCGGATGAAATCCATGAAATGTCCAGCCGCGTCATGGAAATGGAGCGCGACAAGGACGACGTCATGGAGGCCGCGCAAAGCTTATCGGCAACGGGAGAGGAAGTGTCGGCTTCGGTTGAAGAGGTCACGGCGACGATGCAGGAGCAATCCGCAATGGCGCAGCAGCTTGCCGGTATGGTTGGGACGATCGACTCCCTTACCAAAGACTTGGCGGAGGCTGCATCGAAATTCAAGGTTAATTAGGCAGGAGTGAGGCGGGGTGAGCTCTGCGTTCTATAGTACGTTCATGACTATTGTTGCGGGAGTTGTGCTGATTGGACTCGTCTCGATCGTCTACAGAAGCTGGCGCAACGGCATATCGCCGATGCCTTCCTCGTCGCAGGCCCGCATGGCCGTGTCTACGGTGATCGGCCGAATGAGCGGGCCGATAAGAGTCATTGAAGCGGGCTCCGGCTGGGGACATCTAGCTTTGCATATCGCAGAGAAATGCAAAGGAAGTACGGTGGAAGGCGTCGAGAACGCCTCCCTTCCGTTATGGACTTCGCAGCTGGCCAGATTTGCATTATGGCGGAGCAACGTCACCTTTCGCAGAGGAGACATCTACAAGGAAGCGTACGAGCAAGCTGATGTTATCGTCTGCTACCTCTATCCCGGTGCTATGAAGCGGTTAAGCGGTATTTTCAAAGAGAAGGCGAAGCCGGGAGCGCGTATTATCAGCGTATGTTTTGCTTTGCCGGATTGGCCGCCTCACGGGGTTATCGTATGCAGCGATGTTTACCGCACTCCCGTATACCTATACGATGTGCCTAATCGAATACATGAGTAAGGTGGAATAGAGGTTGTCCCAATAGTCATTGTATATGGCTGGGGCGGCCTCTTTGCGTTTTCTGGGATCGATATGCATGTGATATTTTGGTGATGAAAATTATGTTGGAAGGCAAATACCGGACATAAACATAACATAATAATGCCATTTTGGGTACAGTGAACAAACAAATTTCGTAAATTTGGCTACCTTGAATATTGTATCAAGCAAATACCGATGCTAATATGTTACTTAACTTAACACGTAATTAATAATCGATCTGATCGAATAGATGCCGATAACGATTAGCGCAAAGGAGAGGGACGTATGGCGGGAACAGCGGAGAAGCAACTGGTAGCCTTCGAGCATGTGAGCAAAATGTTTAGTACCGGAACGTTAGCGCTCAGCGACATTCATTTTACGATTCAAGAGGGAGAGTTCGTAAGCTTTCTAGGGCCATCAGGCTGCGGCAAGTCGACGGCACTTCGGATGGTAGCGGGTCTGGTGGAGCCAACTTCGGGCCAGGTGACGGTGAATGGCAAATCGCCTAAGCAGCTCGTTCGCGAATCGAACGACATTGCCTTCGTGTTCCAGGATGCTAATCTGCTGCCATGGCGCACTGTGCTGGACAATGTTGTACTGCCGATGGAGCTTCGGGGCGGAAGCCGCAAGGAGCACAAGGAAACGGCGCTTCATGTGCTGGAGATGGTCGGCTTGAAGGATCATATCAAGGCTCATCCGAGACAGCTGTCGGGCGGCATGAAGATGCGCGTGTCGATTGCCAGGGCGCTGGCTGCGAAACCGAAGCTTCTGCTTATGGACGAACCATTCGCTGCGCTCGACGAGATAACGCGTCAGTCGCTCCAAATGGAGCTGCTCGATATCTGGCAAAAAGAGAAGATGACCGTGCTGTTCGTTACGCATAACGTCTATGAAGCAGTGTTTCTCTCTTCGAGTATCGTCGTCATGTCGGCCCGTCCAGGCCGAGTATCGTCGATCATCGATGTTGACCTTCCTTATCCACGAGAGCTCGGTATGAGAACGACTCCGAAGTTTTCCGAATATGTGGACTTGGCATCGAGTCATCTGGAGCACGGGGCAGACCGAAGGGAGCTGGGATAATGTCGATCTCAAGTGTCGAAACGGCTGGCAAAACCATTGTTCCAGTGGGGCAGATGGTAAAGAAGAATCAGGGCTGGCATCGCTTCAAGCACTATTATCTCGGCCCGATTATCGCATTCATCGTGTTCATTACGTTATGGGAGATTATCCCCTCGATGCTGGGATTGAAGCATTACATATTTCCTAAGCCATCGGATGTGTATAAAGCTGCTATAGAGGACTGGAGTATTCTGACTGCGGCTATTCAAATTACGGTTGTCGAATCTCTAATCGGATTTGCGGTTAGCGCGGTCATAGGCATCCTATTATCCGTACTGCTCGCCAGCTCCAAGATTATGGAACGAAGCATTTACCCGTATGCGATTATTTTGCAGACGATTCCCGTTGTCGCGGTTGCGCCGATTGTTGTGATCTGGTTCGGAGCGGGGTACAAATCCATTGTTGTCATTTCGTTCTTGATCGGCTTCTTCCCTATCATCTCTAATACGCTTATGGGTCTGAACTCGGTAGACAAGAACATGGATGAGTTATTCACGCTATATAACGCTTCCAAGTGGAAGAAAATGCTGAAGCTGCGCATTCCGGCTGCAATGCCTTACATTATGGCTGGTCTGAAAATCTCCTGTACGCTGTCGATCGTCGGCGCCATTGTTGGTGAATACGTCGCGGGTATTGGCGGAGGAAAGGGTGGTCTCGGTTATGCGATCACGGTCGCTGCCATTCAAGTGAAGACGCCATTCCTATTCGCATGCGGTATCGCGGCCGCCATTCTAGGTATTGGGTTTTATCTAATAGTCAGCATTTTTGCCAAGTGGGTATTGGGATCATGGCATGAGTCGGCTATGAAGGTTGAAAAATAAATAGATATAGGCGGAGGAGAGAGAATATGCAACATTTCAAAAAAGGTAAAGTACTTATTTTGTGTCTATTGGTGGCGGTATTCGTAGCGGCTTGCGGCAGCGGAGGCAACAACAACGAACCGACGAACGCTCCTGCGGCAACGGACGGAGCAACAAACGGAGCAGCTACGGATGCGCCGGCTGCAACAGATGTACCTGTGGAAAAAGTAAAGCTTGTACTCAACTGGTTCCCGAAAGCACAGCATGGCGGCGTATATGCGGCGCAAGAGAAAGGCATCTTCAAGGACAATGCGCTTGATGTTACGATCGAACCAGGCGGTCCGCAAGTATCGGCGATTCAGATCGTCGCTTCCGGCGCAGCGGATTTCGGTCTTGTGCATGCCGACCAAATGGTTATCGCTAGAAACCAAGGCATCGAGCTGGTGGGCGTAGCGGCGGCGCTGCAAGGCAGCCCGCAAGCGCTTATGTTCCATGAGAATGCGGACATCCAGTCATTCGATGATCTGGCAGGCCGCTCGGTCTACATTCAACCTGGTATTACATACTGGGACTTCCTGAAAAGCAAGTTTGATCTGAGCAAAGCGAAGGAAGTTGCTTATAACGGCCAGCATGTTAACTTCATCGCCGATAAGGAATCGGTAAGCCAAGCATTCGTCACTTCCGAGCCGTATTTCCTTGAGAAGGAAGGCGTGAAGACGAAGACGATTCTTATCTCCGAAGCGGGTTATGACCCGTACAACATCGTATTGTTCGTAACGAAAGATTACTTGGAGAAAAACAAAGAGACGGTTGCGCGTTTCGTAAAAGCGTTCTCCGAGGGTTGGTTGTCCTATAAGGATTCCGCGGCGGAGATCAACGAAGTCATTCATGCGGCGAACCCGAACATCGAGCTTGACGCGCTGAACTTCGAAGGCGAAGCGCAAACGAACTTCGTATACGGCGGCGATGCTGCCGAGCACGGCTTCGGTTATATGTCCGAAGAGCGGTGGACGACACTGATCACGCAGCTCGCAGATCTCGGCTTGCTGAAAGAGAAGTTCGATGCGAAAGAAATCTTTACGACAGAGTTCTTGCCAGCGAAGTAAGAGGCAGAGCTATAGAAGACCGGCTCGCGTATGCGACCGGTCTTCTTGTTGCTTCTATGAGGAAATTGCAAATTAACTGGAATTTCTCCCGTTATTGCGTTGCTCTACGCTCATTTTGATCAAATAGATGGAATTACTCCCGCTAATATACCCGATTCTCAGTTTGATGAGTAATATTGATGAAATTAACTGGAGGAATTCCTGTTATTTTATAAGCGAACTTGGACGACCTACCGGCTGGACGTCTTCAATGACGTTCAAGATGTCAAGCTCGCGGTTGCTGCGCCCGGCGTAACAATAGAACCCTTCGGATTGACAGAGGACCGCATAACGCAGAATACGGATTTTGTTCGTAAACGGGAAGCCGCCAGGCTGATCGACATAATCAACAGATAATACGCGCTTGCCTGCGTCTGCTATTTGGCGGATATAGGCTAAGCGGTAATCGATCTCGTCTTGTTCTTGCTGCTTCGTCTCGTTGAACCATAGGTCTTCGATACCGATGCCGTCGATTGTCTCAACATAGCTTCCGTCCGTATCGTATTGCACGATTCCTTCCCCGTTCTGGGGGAAAATCTGAAACGATTCGTTTTTGCCTCTTGCATACTCGGCAATTCGTTGTACGAAGGCGATCATGCGTCTCGCTGAATCTTCTTCATCGATAGGATCGCCTTCGCGCTTCTCTTCGAGCCCTTCGCCGTAGCTCTCGGCTTCACCCCAATAATAATAGGCGTCAACAATGTCCATATATAAGCCGTCGAATCCGGCCTCGATAATAGCGTCAAGACGGGGGCGGATGATGTTGTTCCACCATGCCTCATCCCAATAGCGAACTTTGACGCTTTCCGGCCAATTCGGATTGGCTACTGTGCCGATCCAAGCTGGGGCTCCCTTCTCGATGCGGAGTGCGCCATTACGGAATTGTCCCCACTCTTCCTGCCAATAGGTACGGAAGTAGGACGCCTCGCCGATGCTTAAGTAAGCAATCGGTGAGACGCCGGCTGCCTTGAGCGCTTTAATCCGCTCTTTGCTGTAGCTCGTCTCATCTGTCCCGTCCTCGGTCGGATCGATGACAGCAAGAGAATAGCCGCTGTCGGAAGCTTCCTCCGGCACAAAATTTTGCAGCTGATACAGCCATGTCTGGCGCTCTTCAGATCGTTTTTCGTAACGACCCTCCAACGACTTGGAGTTAAGGAATAAATATAGGAATACGGATGCTGTACCCAGGACGACGACGGTGAGACCGATTAGCCAATAGCGCATAGTCGTATTAACCCGTCGCGATGAGCTTCTGCTGCAAGCTCTCCTCGTCGATCTGAATGTCTAGTCGCCTCAGCGCAAGCAGTATGGCGCCTGCGACAGGGGGAAGTGACGGCTCAGTGACGGAATAGCTCCGATTCCGCCCTAATGTGAGCCTCGCCGCAAGCGTACGGAGGAAGTACGGACTGTTGGCGACGCTGCCTATAAAGGAAACCGGAATGGTTTCCGACTCGAAGGAGCGGGCGAGCAACTCGATGCCGACAATCATCTGCTCGATTGCGCGATCGCACACACGAACGGCAAGAGTTGCACCTTCCGCCGCCGCGGAAGTTAAGCAGGGAGCGAATTGGCCGAATCTGCGATTTCTCTCTCTGGCATCTTCTTCGAAGCCGCTGCGGGCAAGCAATGCGAACTCATCCAGCGTAGAGCATTTCCAATGGTTAAGCATGGCGGATATAAGCTCGCCGTCTGATTCGTCCGTACGGCCTGCCAGTGCTTCATACACGGCGTCATAAGCGATGAAGCGTGCTGCGCTTGCTGCATAATGATGAAAGCTATAATTGCTAATGGCTTGTCCGCTCTCGGTAATCGCCAGTATGTTGGAGCCTGTGCCTGCGATTGCGACAATTCCCGGCCGCGCCTTAAGCGCTCCGTAGTGAGCGGCTACCGTATCATTGACATGCCACTTAGGGCAGTCTAGACCGGGCACGTCGGTCAACTGCTCCACCCATTCCAAATCAGCAGGGGAGTTATAGCTCGCAATGCCCGCGGCGACACCGCGAACCTGATGCAGCTCGGCGCCAGCTTCTGCAAGGGCGGAGACAATCGCTTGCCTGACATTCGTTGCTGCAGCCAAATCCTTGTGGAGCGAGGCAGCGCCATCGACAACAATTGATGCTCTTACATTTCCTGATAGATCAGCCACTGCTACGCGAGTGTAAGTCCCGCCGCCATCAATGCCAATGACTACTTCCTTCATCGTCGTCATTCCATCAGCTCCATTCGTTCTGTTCATTTTGTTAATGACTAGTTTAGCAGATTGTGGAATGATTTGTCCTTCTACCCTATGACATCGCGCAGCCCGTCCCAAAATACTTTAATAGCGAAATAGAGGAACAGCATAGCGGAGACAAAGGACAGCACTCTCACGATCTTTTCCTTGAAAAAAGCGCCGGACAAGCTGCTCGCGAGTGCTACGCCAAGCGACCAAAGAAGTCCAGCTGTAAAAAATCCAGCTATGAATACGAGCAATGCGCTGCGGTCCGACAAATCGAACGTGGCGAGCAGCGTTCCTGCCGCGAATGCGAACCAAGCAATGACGGTAGGCGAAGAGACGGCAAGACCCGCGCCGGCAAGCCAATCACGAAACAGCGACCGTTCGGCCGAAATAGCTGCGTCCATAGGAAGCTCGCGCGGTCGCCATGTCTCGCGAAACATTTTGTAAGTAAAGTAGAACAGCACGCCGGACCCGATAATCCAGAACAGCCATTTGATGACTGCAATCTCAAATACGACGCTCACCCCGAGCAGTGCTAGTGACAAGTAGAATAAATCCCCGAAGCAGGAGCCGAACCCGATCATGAACGACGGTTTGAAGCCGCGCTCCATCCCCGTCTTAATAATTGCGACATTCACGATGCCTAAATCGAAGCAAAGCGATAACGAGAACAAAAAACCTTGCACAAACGGAAGCCATAATTCCACCCTTACATCTATCCTCTCTCTCATTAATTTACCACATCAGAATGTTTGAGTGTTTTACAGGAGCTTTTCTCACACGCCTGCATTTCCCGCTGCATAGAATGACAATCTATCAATCTATGATTGGCAATAAGCCTCTTTCATCTACTCTCTTTCCTTTGCCCATTCCATACCTTTTCGGGTCGCATATGATAAGCAAATAATTGCGAAATGGAGTTGAGAGCGATGTCGCTTGTTCAAACTGGACAGTCGCGGAATGAACGTAACCCCCGGATCGACGTGCTTATACCCGCGATCGAGAAAGATTTGGAGACGCTGCCCTTCGTCATCGACGCTGTTCGCAAGCAGTCGGTTAATACGATTAGCAATATCTATATCGTTTCTCCGCGCAAGGCGTCGATCATGGAGCTGTGCCGTAAGAAGGGCTGCAAATTCGTCGACGAGAAGACGGTTCTTCCTTTTACAAAAAACGAAATTCAATACCATTCTGCCAAGTGGGAACGCGCAGGCTGGCTCTATCAGCAGTTGCTGAAGCTAAGCGGCGATCGCATATGTAAGGAAGATTTTTTCCTCATCATAGATGCAGATACGGTCCTTATTCGTCGCCATAACTTCCGGACCGGCGGGAAAACCGTGCTGTATTGCCGCAATTGGAGCCAAGACGAATATTTCAACTCGTACCGCAGGTTAATGAAGCAGCGGGTAACGGCCAAGCGATCTTTCGTGACGCACTACATGCTGTTCGAACGGACTAAGCTGGCCGAGATGAAGCGATACATGGAGAAGCTGCACGGCAAAAAGTGGTACCAGGCTATTCTAGACAGCGTCGATAAGAAGAGGCAATTCGGTTTCTCAGAGTACGAGACGTACGGCAATTATTTGTACGCTCGCTATCGGGATCGGCTTGTTCTGACAACCAATCGCAATAAGGGGCTTCAGATGAGCGTTCGGCGCATGTCGCAACAAAAATGGACCGAGATGAGCGGGAAATACCGTTCATTATCATTCCACAAACGAGAAGTTTACAAACGAAAATGAAAGGCGGCCGCATCGTGTCGAAACTTACGGTTGTATGGGAAGGGCCGATAGGCAGGAAGAGCGGAACGGGCATAGCAAGCAGAGAATACGTAAATGCGCTTAGGAAGCAGGGAGTTAACGTCAAGGTCGGAGCTGCCAAACATCGCAAAGTTTTGCCGGTGGGCGCTCGCAATCCATTGATCTATCACCATACCGCGGACACGATCCAATTCGGCAAGCTTAGGCCTTATTATAAACCGATTATATTGAACACCGTCTGGGAGACGACCAGGATTCCGAAGCGATGGCGTGCTAAAATCAACAAGTTTGACGCGGTGTTTATCCCTTCGCTGCAGAATAAGAGAGCGCTGCGGGCAAGCGGCGTGAAGGTTCCGATCTATGTTGTGCCGCATGGCGTGCATACGAGGAAGTATCGTCCGGGAGCTAAGAAGCTTTCTCTTAGCGAGGCCAAGGGGCGATTCGTGTTCGTATCAGTATTCGGCTTCCAACATCGCAAAAACCCCGAGGCTTTGCTCAGAGCTTACTGGGAGCAATTCTCGGCCAAAGATAAAGTGCTGCTCGTTATTAAAACAAGCGGATATAGCAGCAGCGAAAACGAGCAGTGGATCAAGAATAAGATTTCGAGCTATAAGAAGAAGCTCGGCATTGTTAAGCAAACAGCGCCAATTGTGGTTATTGCACGCCATATAAGCGAGCAGGAGGTTGCCGGCATCTATACGCTCGGAGATGCCTTCGTGCTGCCGACCCGCGGGGAAGGCGTCGGACTGCCGTTTCTTGAAGCGTTGGCAAGCGGCACGCCGGTTATCGCCACGGGTTGGGGCGGTCATATGGATTTTCTTTCGAGGCGCAATTCCTTTTTGGTCAATTATAAACTGGTTAACCCTTCATCTAGGATGAACGGCAAACATGCCATTTCGCGCTCGTTCCGCCATTTGTTCGCAGAGAGCGGGCAGCAATGGGCGGAGGCAGACATCGGAAGCTTAAAGCGGCAGATGAAATACGCTTACGATCATCCATGGCTATGCAAGAAGAAGGGGCAGCAAGGATTGCGTGATGTACGGAAGTTGACGTGGGGCAGCTCGGGTGCGGCGATGAAGCGGGCAGTCAATCAAATAGCAGGCAGAGGATTGGGAGTAAAGCTGCAATAAGGAGGAATGAAAGATGCGAGTAGTGCTTTTATCGGGAGGTTCAGGCAAGCGGCTATGGCCGATGTCCAACGATGTACGGTCCAAAATCTATTTACGGCTTTTGCCTGACGGGGCTGGCGGCATGGAATCAATGATCCAGCGTATAAGTAAGCAACTGGAAGCGGCGGGACTGCTGCAATCGGCTTATATTATGACCCATAAGAGCCAAACGGAAATAACAAAAAACCATATTGGCAACCGTATTCCGCTGCTGACCGAATCCTATAAGCGCGGTACGTTCACGGCAATTGCGCTGGCCGCCAGCTACTTTCATTCCGAATTAGGCGTGCCGCTGGACGAGACGATCTGTGTCATTCCTGCCGACGCTTATGTGGAAGCAGATTTTTTCGCCACCTTGCGTCAGATGCCGGCCGCTCTAGCTGCGTCGGGCGCGGATCTGGCGCTGATCGGCACGCCGCCAACCTATCCAAGCCAGCAATATGGCTACATTGTACCGAAGAAGGGCGGCGGGGAGAGCGCATATATTCCAATCGAGCAGTTCGTGGAGAAGCCGGATCAGCATCTGGCGAAGCGGCTGATCCGCAAGCGGGCGATGTGGAATTGCGGTGTATTCGCGTTCTCGCTGCAGTTCATGCTGGACGCCTTGCAAGAGAGGAATTTTCCTACGCAATATAAGGATTGGAATGCCCTCTATGAAGGACTGCCGGAAAGCAGCTTCGACCATGAGATTGTCGAGAAGACTGCTCGCGCTATCGTATTGCCTTATGCCGGGATTTGGGACGACCTAGGGAACTGGAATACGCTAACCAGCCATATGGGAAGCGCCATAGTGGGACTCGGCGATATAACGGACAGCAGTGGGCAAACCCATTTGATCAACGAGCTATCGAGACCAATCCATATTATCGACGTACCGAATATTATAGTAGCTGCCAGTGCAGATGGTATTCTAGTCGCCCGCAAAGACAAGTCGAGTCTGATCAAGGAGAAGCTCGGAACGACTCTTCCCTATCCGATGTATGAGGAGAAGATGTGGGGGAAAATGAGCGTTCTGCATCATGCGAGAGGCGAGCGGGCAGAAGTCGTCACGAGGAAGCTGGAGATCGAAGCAGATCGGCATACCGCGTATATGATGCATATAAAGCGGACGAAGGTATGGACCGTGGCGTCGGGTGAAGGCTCGTTCCTGTGCAACGGCGAGCTGCGCCGAATCGAAGCGGGGGATGTGCTTCATATAGCAAGCGGCACCAGATATGGGGCGAAGGCTTTAAGGACGCTTGTCATTATAGAGAACGACATCGGAGGAAGCTTGCTTAAGGAAGATGAAATAAGCTTAGCTGAGACCTGGGAAAGCGCGCTGAGCTATGAGGGCTTGGGGCGGTCAGAGGCATAATTTGGACTTATGGCTGTCATTTATTATATGATTGATAATAGACTCGCTGCCTAGCGTCAGCTCGGCAGATTTCTCTATAAGAGGTGAGCTGTTATCTTTATCTTTATTATCGAAATTATCGTTGTTATAGCCGTTTTCACGTACCTGCTGCTTAACTTCTATCCGGCCTTCGGCGGCAAGCTGACGAAGGAGCGGAAGGAAGCATTGAGCGCATCCAGTCAGTATGAGAACGGCAAATTCATTAATGCAATTGCTACTTCTATGAATATGAGTTTCGGGGAGCAGGTGAAGGTAGCCTTCCAATTTCTAAAAGGCAATCCGAAGAGCCGTCCAAGCAAGCCTGTTAAGGTAGAGACGTTGAACGCCGCTCGGCTGCAGAAAGCGAAGCGTCCAGCGATTACTTGGCTTGGCCATTCCGCGCTGCTGCTGGAGATGGAAGGAAAAACCGTTCTGATCGATCCGATGCTCGGCAATGCGCCTTCTCCTTTTCCGATAATCGGAGGGAAACGCTTCAGCAAGCAGCTTCCGATCGATATTGAGCAGCTTCCGACCATTGATGCGGTGCTTATTTCCCATGATCACTACGATCATCTTGATTATGGCTCTATCATGAAGCTGAAAGACAAGGTTAAAAAGTTTTTCGTGCCGCTGGGCGTTGGTCCGCATCTGCAGCGCTGGGGCGTTGATAGCCAGAAGATTGCTGAAGGTGATTGGTGGGATGAGTTCGATTACGAAGGAATGACGCTGGCCTGCACGCCAGCCAGACATTTCTCGGGCAGAAGCTTGACGGACCGCAACGCTACGCTGTGGTGCTCTTGGGTGATTCAAGGCCATGACATGAGCGTGTTCTTCAGCGGCGACAGCGGTTACGGACCGCACTTTAGCGAGATAGGGGGCAAGTACGGCCCGTTCGATCTGACTTTAATGGAGTGCGGGCAGTATGACGAGCGCTGGGAGGCCATACATATGATGCCTGAGCAGACGGTTCAAGCGCATCTTGACGTCCGCGGCAAAACGATGATTCCGATTCACTGGGGGGCTTTTACGCTCGCGCTTCATAGCTGGACCGACCCGGTCGAGCGGGCGGTGAAGGAAGCGGCGCGCCTCGGTGCGTCGATTGCAACGCCGAAGATTGGCGAGACGGTCTATCTGGATGCGGCGGATTATCCAGTGTCGGCTTGGTGGACAAGGGAGGGTTAGTCGAATTGCGTCTTCACTAAATAACAACTAACGCTTCCATGATCTAAAATGGTATAATAGTAAAATATTCGGAAGTTCGAATGAATCGGCAAAAGACTGTTTTGGCACAATAATGACGGCATGTCTTGTTATGGACAAGCTTTCGTGCTCGTGCCAGCTTGTTAAGTGAGGCTAATGACCCGTATTTGCGGTATCGAGCCCAAAAAAAGTTGAAACCTTTCCTGAAGATACAACGTTATAGTACGACATATCTGAAAATTTGCGAAAGTTGCCGAGCGACTCTGCAAGGAAAGGAGGTGAACATATAAAATGGCTTCGATTAATCTAGTAAAGGGTCAAAAGATTGATCTGACGAAAGGCAATACTGGACTTACGAAGGTTATCGTCGGTCTTGGCTGGGACCCTGTCCAAACGAAAGGTTTCTTCGGAATGAAGAAAGCTCCGAACATCGACTGCGATGCGTCCGCCCTTCTTCTGAACGATTTTGATAAATTGGCGAAAGACAATCAACTTGTATGTTTTCACAATAAGACGAGTCCGTGCGGCTCTGTCATTCACTCCGGCGATAACTTGACGGGTGATGGCGACGGAGACGACGAACAAATTTATGTAGATCTAGCGAAGGTGCCTTCGGATGTTCATAAGGTGCTTGTCGTCGTTAATATCTACGATTGCGAGAACCGCAAGCAGGATTTCGGAATGATTCAGTCTGCGTACATTCGGATCATGGACGGAAATAGCAGCAATGAGTTGATTAAGTTCAACTTGAGCGACAATTACTCCGGTCTGACCGCGCTTGTATGCGGTGAATTGTACCGTCACGGCTCCGAGTGGAAATTTGCCGCGATTGGTGAAGGAACGCATGCTCCGCATATCAATCTGCTCGCAAACCGCTATAAATAATAATATCTATTTAAACTAATGAGAAGAGGCGAATGAACCATGGCTATTAACTTGTCCAAAGGTCAGAAGGTAGACCTGACGAAATCGAATCCAGGTCTGAGCAAAATCACAGTAGGTTTAGGTTGGGACACGAATAAATACGACGGCGGCAAAGACTTCGACCTTGACGTATCGGTCTTCTTGACGAACGCGGCAGGCAAAGTTGAATCCGAGAAAAACTTCATCTACTTCAACAACAAGCAGAACGAGAACGGTTCCGTTGTACACACGGGCGACAACCGTACGGGCGAAGGCGATGGAGACGATGAGCAAATCCAAATCGATCTGAATTCCGTTCCGGCTAACGTAGAGAAAATCGCATTCACGATTACGATCTACGAAGCGAATGAGCGCAACCAAAACTTCGGTCAAGTATCCCGCGCTTATGCGCGTATTCTTAACGAAGCTTCGAGCCAAGAGTTGATCCGCTTCGACCTAGGCGAAGATTTCTCCGTTGAGACCGGCGTAGTTGTAGGCGAGCTTTACCGCCACAGCGGCGAGTGGAAGTTCAACGCAATCGGCAGCGGCTACAGAGACGGTCTTGCGGGTCTGACTCGCGACTACGGCTTAGCATAAGCAACAACCTCACACAAGCTCAAGGCTTTCCATCCGGAAGGTCTTGAGTTTGCCTAATCTTACAGGGGTTTCTAGAAAGCCCGCCTGGCTGGACATTCATGAAGAAAGAAGGAGATTCGTATGACAATCAGTCTTTCCAAAGGACAGAGGATCGATCTAACCAAAACAAATCCGGGGCTCACGAAAGTTGTAGTTGGACTTGGCTGGGACACGAACAAATATAACGGCGGCAACGATTTTGACTTGGACGCATCAGCTTTCCTTCTCTATGAGGATGGCAAGGCGAAGGGCGCTGACGACTTCGTATTTTACAACAATAAGAGCGGCGGAGCAGGTTCGGTACTCCACACGGGAGATAACCGTACAGGTGAAGGCGATGGGGACGATGAACAAGTCCAGGTCGACTTTAGCAAGATCCCTGCATCGATTCATCGAATCGGCATCACCGTAACGATCTATGACTATGAATCGCGCGGGCAGAACTTCGGTCAAGTAACGAATGCCTTTGTTCGTGTCGTAGATGCCGCAACGGATCGCGAAATTATGCGTTATGATCTAGGTGAGGATTTCTCGACCGAGACAGCGGTCGTATTTTGCGAATTTTACCGTCACGGAACGGATTGGAAATTCCAAGCGATCGGCAGCGGCTTCCAAGGCGGCTTGGGCGCGCTTTGCAAGAACTACGGATTGGATGCGTCATAGGTAAATGTAGCTTGGTGATGAAGCGATAAGCTGAATCACCTTTCTTCAATAAGAAGTGAAGTACCGATTATGCCTGACACAGCAAAGTGCCAAAGGGTGGAGAGAAGGATGACCGTACAAATTATTAAAGGCCAGAAGGCCGATCTGACGAAGACGAATCCAGGATTAACCGAGGTAGTTGTCAGCCTAGGCTGGCGTGCGCCAAGCTCGATGGAGCTTGATACTTCGGCATTTCTGCTCCGGGGAAACGGCAAGGTAGCCGGAGACGACGATCTTATCTTTTATAATAATCCGACGACTAGCTTCATTTCGTATCAAGATGGACAAGCTGGAGGGGATAACAAGCAGTTCGTTATCAAGCTGCAGCAGGTTCCGGCTGCCATAGAGAAGGTCGCATTTTCCTTGACGATCTATGACAGCGATAACCGCAAGCAAAATTTTGGACAAGTGGGGAACGCCTTCATCCGGTTCGTCAATAAGCAGACCGGCGCTGAAGTTCTTCGATATGACCTTGGAAACGACTTCTCCGTTGAAACAGCTATTGTTGTGGGAGAATTATATAGATACAATGGTGAATGGAAATTTAATGCGATCGGTGCAGGATTTGCCGGTGGACTCGGAGCGTTGTGCGGCAACTTCGGCATTGAAGTGAACGATGAGCCGGCAGCGCCGCCGCCGTCGCCCGTACCGCAACCGCCAGCCCCAAGGCCGGCGCCGCCTGCTCAGCCGCCAGCGCCGAAGCAAGAATCGCCGCCCGTACCGCTTAATCTCAACTTGAGCAAGATCGAGCTGAAGAAAAAAGGCGATACGATTAATTTGAAGAAAACGGCAGGCGGTTTGGGCGAAATTCTGATCAACCTGAACTGGAATCAGCAGACGAAGAGCGGCGGGTTCTTCGGACGCGGAAGTAAAGGGGTCGATCTGGATCTTGCCTGCTTATATGAGCTGAATAACGGGGAGAAGGGCGTCATTCAAGCGCTCGGAGAAAGGTTCGGACAGTTGAACCGTTCACCGTTCATAGCGCTTGACGGCGATGATCGGACAGGCTCAGTCAAGACGGGAGAGAACTTGCGTATTAACGGTGCGCGAATTGCCGACATTAAGCGGATTCTCGTGTTCACCTTCATTTATGAAGGCGTGACAAGCTGGTCGCAAGCCGATGGCGTCGTAACCGTGAAGCAAGAAGGCGGCCCGGAAATCGTAGTCCATATGAACGAGCATGATAATAGCAAAGGAATGTGTGCGATTGCTATGATTCGTAATGTGAACAATGAGACGTTCAGTATTGAACGGCTCGTTCAGTTCTATAATGGACATCGAGAGATTGACCAGGCTTATGGCTGGGGGCTGCGTTGGGTTGCAGGCAGCAAATAGCTTTTTGCATTAGTCATCGCACTATGAGGAGATGGACAGGGTGGTAGACTTTTTTAACAGTGTCGTAGAAAACTACGGTCATTTTTTCTCGTGGCAAGAGGTTGTCAATACGTTGACAAGCCCGCAAAGCTGGACCATTATCGCCACATTAGTACTGCTTGAAGGGTTATTGTCGGCAGATAACGCGCTTGTGCTTGCGGTTATGGTTAAGCACTTGCCGAAGGAACAGCAGAAGCGAGCGCTCTTCTACGGTATTATTGGCGCCTATGTCTTCCGCTTCATCGCGATCGGTTTAGGTACGGTTCTTGTTCAGATTACCTGGATAAAAGTGTTAGGCGCGCTGTACCTGCTTTATATCGCTTATTCAGGTATATTTAAGAAGAAGGAAGAGGAAAGCGAGACGAAGAACAAAGGCTTCGGCTTCTGGCGCACGGTACTTATGGTCGAGTTGATGGACATTGCGTTCAGTATCGACAGCGTAATCGCCGCTTTCGGCGTCAGCGAAGAAGTATGGGTATTGTTCGTCGGCGGACTCCTCGGCGTTCTGATGATGCGCGGCGTCGCGCAAGTATTCTTGAAGCTGATCGACAAGTTCCCTGAGCTTGAGATAACGGCATTCATCATGATTGCGCTTATTTCGGCTAAGATGCTAGCTGCTGCCTTGTTGCATTATGAGCTGAACCATTTCATTTTCTTCGGGCTGCTAATCGTCGTATTTGGCGGTACAATCCTGTTAAGTTCGATGAAGAGGAAGCGGGAAGAGAAGCAAGGCGCTTAATGACCTAATGAAACGACAATGATTGATGAATTCCCGCCACAAAAAAGAAAGTTATAGTCTGTTGCGAACGGCTCCGTCCTTTGGTAGTAACACACATACCGCAGGTTGCATGGAAATGCACCCGCGGCGTGTACTTAGGCGGAGTCGTTTCTGTATCATGAACCATGGTATCCATCGACAGCATTAACGATTGCCGAGTAACCATGCATTCGAAATAAGGAGGAGACGGCTCTGAGATATTTTAACTATTTAACACGCGAAGAAGAGACTGCATTGTTCGTCAGTCCGCCCATACCTTTCAACCAATCCTCCGACAAAGACCTGCTCGCATACGCAGTTGGCGCGGCTTTATATATGCCGGCTACTCGGCAAACGATTGCAGAAGACCTGTTAAACGCTAAGCATGAAGGGCTTGCGTCCATCGTCATAGATTTGGAGGATGCGGTCGGTGACCAGCAAGTCGAGCTTGCTGAAGAGATGCTGATGCAGCAGCTTTTTCTCATTGCCTCCTATGTGAAGATCGGCGTGCTGCCCGATTCGCAGCTTCCGCTTATTTTCGTAAGAGTTCGATCCGTGGATCAGCTCAAGAGATTGATAGGGACATTCGAGCAGTTAATTACGCATATAACCGGCTTCGTGCTGCCCAAGTTTACGCCGGAGAACGGCGAGTCTTATTTCTATGAAATCGCTTCGTACAACAAGAACAGGGGAGAATCGAGTCCTGTACTGTACGGGATGCCGATTTTGGAGACGGCATCGGTTATTTACCGCGAGAGCAGGGTGGAAACGCTGCTTGGCATTAAACGTATACTGGACAAGTATCAGTCATACGTACTTAATGTACGGATTGGGGCTACTGACTTCTCAAGTTTATTCGGGCTTCGCCGAAGTCCGGATATGACGATCTACGAGATTGCGCCGATTCGCGATACGATCGCAGATATTATTAATATTTTTGGCAGAGTCGATTCCGGGTACGTCATTTCCGGTCCGGTGTGGGAATATTTCTCCAACCGGGAGCGCGTGCTCAAACCTCAGCTTCGCATAACACCGTTCGAGGAAGCGCTCGGCCATGTTGGCCGCGATCTTCGTTCGCTTTATATATCCAACTCTATGGACGGACTTATTCGGGAAGTCATCATGGATAAGGAAAACGGCATTACAGGCAAGACGATTATTCACCCGACGCACATTAAGCCGGTTCAAGCGCTGTATGCCGTCACCCATGAGGAGTATATCGATGCAACAAGCATTATTTCGAACAATAACGGCTATCTTGGCGTCATGAAGAGCCAATACGCGAACAAGATGAATGAAATTAAGCCGCATCTGAACTGGGCAAGGCGCATACTGGCGAGATCACAAATTTACGGGGTGTTACATGAGCAGCAGCATTTTATCGGATTATTGCCCGGACATGAGCAAGTATACAGTTAATATATTGGACCGAATTGCGGTCGATATTGAAGTGACCCATAACCCGTTCGAGCTGCCGGTTGATTTGTTCTTCGCAATGGCGGCGAGAATTAATAAGAAACGTTCCTTCCTATTCGTCAGCAAAATGCTCGGCAAGCATATTCCGGTAAATCCGTATACGTCGCTTCTAAGCGGCGCAGCGCTTGCGCTGCTGCTTCTGACGGAGCAGGATGATGATACAGCGCTTCGCTCTAAGCAGTTGCTGGAACAGGCGCTGCAAGGTCTGCGTGACGAGAGCCAGGCGCAGGCTGCCTACGAAGCGCTGGTGGCTGCTAAGCTGTCGCCATCGGCGCCGATTGCCTTTATCGGCTTCGCTGAGACGGCTACGGCGCTTGGTCATGCGATGTACAATGTGCTCGCGGAGCGAGCGACTTATATTCATACGACTCGCGAGGATATTCCCGAGCTGGTATCCGTTATTAACTTCGAGGAAGAGCACTCCCACGCGGTCGCTCATCGGTGTTATGCCTTGAAGCCGGAAGTGCTGTCCGGTACGGAGCCGATTGTGTTGGTCGATGACGAGATTACGACCGGCAAGACGGCGCTTAATATTATTCGCGATATTCAGTCGAAGTTTCCGCGCAAGCGATATATCATCGCTTCGCTGCTCGATTGGCGATCAGAGAGCGATGAGCGCGCCTGCGAGGAGCTGCAAGCTGAGCTTGGCATTGCAATTGAATCGGTATGCCTGCTGAAGGGGCGAATTACGGCGGTAGGCAGCCCGCCTGACGAGATACCTGTACCTCGCGATCTGTCGGGCTTGCCGGAAGCGGAGCTTTCTATTGTTCACTTAGGAGATAGCTTAGAGCAGGTAAAGCTTGCGGTAGGTTCAGTGGATACGAGCGGTTACCCTAACGGGTCGCCGTACACAATCGCAACGGGTCGATTCGGTATCGAGGCGGCGCAGCGTTCAGCGATTGACGGAGAGATCAGCCTAGTGGCGGAAGAACTGCGGCAGCAGCGCGGCAGCGAGCGGACGCTCGTCATGGGCACGAGCGAATTCATGTATGTGCCGATGCGCATCGCGGCAGAGATGGGAGCGGGCGTCCGCTACCAATCGACGACGCGCAGCCCGATTCACACATCGGACGAGCCGGGGTATGCGGTGACGAGCGGACAGCCGTATCCGTCGCCGGAGGACCTTGATGTACGGCACTTCATTTACAATGTGGCGCCGGGGCAGTATGACGACATATTCGTCTTGTTCGAGCGGGATATGCCGCAGGTGCGCGTTGCGCCGATGCTTCAGATATTGCGGAGGCTGGCAGGCAGTAAAGTGCATGCGGTGTTCCTGACCGCGAATACGCACGGCTGGGAGAGTCTCGATCAATGAAGACGGAGAACAATGAAGCTGATGTACGATTGTCAGAGAAGATGATTGCACCTCCATCGCCTATTGGCAGCTATGATACTTCTGATGTGACGTTTCTTCTGAAGGATATAAGCGCGGTTCAGCTTGAACGGACGACCGAGGAGCGGGAAGCGGCAATTCAATCAGGCGTACATTATTCCGAGATGCTGCCTACGGAATATGAGCCTTCTGCGGCGTATATCGAGCTATTCCACCGGACGCTGGATCAGTCCGCTCGGGATGTCGCCCTTGCGGCGGCCATTGTTGCAGAGCGGATTGCGGCGAAGCGAGGCAAGGACGTAGTGCTTGTCTCGCTCGCGAGAGGCGGGACGCCTGCGGGTATTCTGATTAAGCGGTATTTGGCTTATCGCTACGGCTGGGACGTTAAGCACTACAGCATCTCTATTATTCGCGGCAAAGGCATTGACGAGAATGCTATCCTATATATTTTGCAGCAGCATGGGGCTCATACAGAGCTTCAGTTCGTAGACGGCTGGACGGGCAAGGGTGCGATTCGCGGTGTATTGGCCGAAGCGGCCGGACAATTCGAATCTAAATATGGCTATCGCATGAATGATGATCTAGCGGTGCTGGCCGATCCCGGCCATTGCTGTACGCTGTTCGGCACGCGCGACGATTATTTGATCCCGAGCGCTTGCCTCAATGCGACGGTCTCGGGCTTAATCAGCCGCACTGTACAACGCGATGATCTGATCGGTCCTGGCGACTTCCATGGCGCGAAGTATTATGAGGAGTGGAAGGAAGCGGATTTGTCGCATACGTTCGTGGATACCGTATCGGCCAGCTTTCCGGATATTGCGGACGAGGCGGCTGCGCAAGCGGAAGAAATGGAGCGACATCCCGCCGAGGCGACGTGGCAAGGGCTTGCCGACATTCGCATGCTGCAGCAGAAATACGGCATCGACAACGTTAATCTGGTGAAGCCGGGCGTAGGCGAGACAACAAGAGTACTGCTGCGGCGTATGCCGTGGATGATAATCGTGAACCGATTGGACAACCCGGGCTTGAAGCATATATTGCTGCTGGCCGAGGATCGGGGCGCAACGGTAGAGGTTCTCCCCGAGCTGACATATTCTTGCTGCGGTATTATTAAACCGCTGAAAGGCGATACGGAATGATCTATGCAAGCGACTTGGACCAAACATTAATTTATTCGGCAAGATCGATCGGCGTGCCGACTGATTCGTACGGCATCGTGCCTGCGGAGAGGTATCAGGACAAGACGATTGCCCATATTTCGCAGGAAGCATTACGGTTGCTCGCCTATTTGCCGCGCGACGTGCAGTTCGTTCCGGTAACGACACGAACGGAAGCGCAATATCGGCGCATTCATATTTTCCAAGACGTGATCGTTCCAAAATACGCGGTGACGAGCAACGGCGGCAATATTATGAAAAATGGCGTACCAGACCGTGAATGGCGCTCGCATGTCGAGCGGAAGTTGGAAGCTGGCGCGGCATCGTCATCGGAAGTGAGGCAGCATTTCGCGGGCCTGCTCGAGAGCGATTGGGTGCTGCGCGAGGACTTATGCGACGAGCTGTTCTACTCGATTCTGATCGATCGCGATCGGATGGACCTGGAAGCCGTAATGGAGAAGGCCGAGGCGGTGAAGCCGCTGGGCTGGGAAGTATCCATTCAAGGGCGCAAAATCTACCTCGTACCTTCCGTCATTAACAAATGGGATGCAATCGCCCATATTAAGAAGCGTCTCGGGGAGCATGAGGTGATTGCCTCAGGCGACTCACTGCTTGACCGTTGTCTGCTGGATCAGGCGGATTATGCGATCGCGCCCGCCCATGGCGAGCTGTTCCGCGAGAAGCGGCGTGATCCAGCGTCGGTGACGATAAGATTCACAGAGCGCTCCGGTATCTTCGCGGCTAATGAAATCGTAAATTATGTCCATCATATCTCACAACAATTGAAAGCGGTGAACAATCCGGCATGAAGAAGAAGGTTAATCTGTATTTCAATCGATGGTTCTCGGTTTCCTATTTATATATGAATCATTTGCGCGGTAATCCGGACGGCGTGGAGTTCAAAATTTTCGGTACGCATCCCGATCCGATGCATATGTCGCTGCAGGGCTGCGATTATGCTGAGATTGAGCCGGTGCTGCAAGGTGTGGAATATGTTCAGTACCTGGTCGATTTCTGCCGCAAGCATGAGATTGACGTATTTATTCCGCGTCTTAAGATGCTGGACATCGCTAAGCATGTGCATCTATTCGATGCAATCGGCACGAAGGTGCTTGTCTGCCGCGATACGGTGCTGCTGGAATCGCTTGTCGAGAAGGACCGGTTCTATAAGTCGCTTGCCGGCAAGGGCATTATGGAAATTCCCGCTTACGAGATCGTGAACAATGCCGATGATTTCAAGGCTGCGTACGAGCGTCTTGTTGCCGCCGGACATCGCGTATGCTTTAAGCCGAACAATTCGGAGGGCGGTCTTGGCTTCCGAATTATCGATAATGAGCGTGATCGGCTGCAGGAGTTGTTCGGTTATGTCACGCAGCTTACGTCTTTCGAAGATGCATATCGCACGCTGTCGAGTGTAGAAACCTTCGATGATCTGATGGTGATGGAGCTGTTGCCGGGCCATGAATACAGCATTGACTGTCTCGCTGACGAGAACGGCCGCTTGCTGGCTGCGGTGCCAAGGCGTAAGGAGAGCGGTCGCCTGCGCGTATTGGACAACAATGCGGAGCTGATCGAAATCGCTCACCGTGTTGCAGATACGTTCCATATTCCATTCAACTTCAACATACAAATGAAATATAACGGCGATACGCCGAAACTGCTGGAGATTAATCCAAGAATGTCCGGCGGCCTTCATGTCACTTGTCTGTCGGGCGTCAACTTCCCATATCTTGCAGTGAAGTCGGCTCTAGGCGGAGAGGTTGGACCGATTACCCCGGAATTCGGCATCTGGGCAAGCCATATTGAGCAGCCGATGCGCATGCACGATTGGTCCAAATAAGACGATTTGCTAGCTGAATTCGACCTCTGAAGCACGTGCGTGAGTTGACATGACCCTTATGTTATTTCTACAATATAAGGAATTATAAGTTGCACCTCTATAACTTGGCTTATAAAGACACGGCTTTAGGAGGTCGGGATTCATGGGATCGAAAAAAAATATGCTGGTAGGAGCGGGCGTCGGCTACGCAGGCGCAATCATTTCGAGCTTCTTCCTGCCTGAGTTCGCATCGCTTATCATACCTGCTGTAGGAGCAATGGTTGGCGGTCTCCTTCCAAGTCGAAGCAGAACACGGAATTCAATCGACGCTACGCCGCCTTCGCAGCAGCTGCCAAACGGCGGATATAATGGCGGCCAGCCTGTACAAGGTCAAATACAAGGTCAACCGGCACAAGGACAGCAATATAGTCCTCATCTCTTCAACCCGCAGCAGGGCGCACCCTTCCAGCAACAGCCGGAACCATCTCGCGCCGCTCCCGTAGTAGAGGAGACGAAGCGGAAGCCGGAGGTTAGCGCGGAGTTTGCTCCTGTCATTGAATATTTGGAAGTATTGGAAGACATGATTATATCCGAGGGCCGGAAGAACACGCTCGACAGCGAGATCGTCGACAAGTCGTTATCGTTGTTCGCTCGCGTGCAGCGGGTCATTCCGCTGATTGACCAATTGGGCGACGGCAACATTAATCATACGATCCGCAGACTGGTCCTCAAAGATTTGAATGGCTTTATTAATCCGTTCCTACGCCTCAGCGGAGAAGCGAAGAGCAAGAACCGCCGCACGCTGTTGAATGGCCTTAAGGATGTCGATACGAAAATTTCCGATATCGCATCTACGATCGAGCATAAGGACTTACTTGAGCTGCAGACCAAGGCGGAGCTTATTCACCAACGCTACAGAGGCTCCGATTTATAGAATCGCCAAAGTGATCATTCGCACCGCGACTGAAGCTTAAGACTAATAAATCGTTGTAGGAGGAGTTTAGATGGCAGTTCAAATGATGAATTTGAAGAAGGAAGACGAGCAGAAGGTGGAGCAGGAGGCGTCTCAGCTTATACAGAAGGTGGCGCAGACTGACACGTTGTCGCTTGATCTCTTAATGGACGAGATCGGCAAGCTTGGTACGAAGACGCAGGAGAAAGCTGGACAGACGCTGAAGATGCTCGACCGTCCTGTCAACGACCTGATGTCTGGCAACCGAGCTGATGTATCCAACATGATTCTGAAGCTGCGCAGCGAGTGCGAGAGCTTGCAGCAAAGCAAGAACGTTGGATTCGTAGGAAAGCTGCTTCGCAAGAGCCCGCTTAAGAACTACGTGTACAAGTATCAGACGGTGAAGACAAACGTCGATGTGATCGTTACGGGTCTTCGCGATGGCAAGGACTCCCTTGAAGAGAACATCGTCAATATGCGTCAGCTGAAGCGTTCGTCGATCGATGAGATCTATAACTTGAATACGAAAATTGCTTTCGGCGATAAGCTGAAAGATTTGTTCGAGGCAGAAATCGCGAAGCCGGAGAACGAATCCCGCAAGACGCATCTGGAACGGGGCCTTCGCAAGGTCGTTACGCGTATCCAATCGATGACCGAGATGATCATGCTCTATAATCAAGCGATTGCCGCTACCGATATTATTAACGACAACAACGATAAGCTGATTGATTCGGTGAGCAATGCGATCGACAAAACGACGAACTTGATTACGGTGTCGGCGATGATCGCCCTTGCGCTGAACGATCAAGAAAAAGTAATCGCAGCCGTTGACGCGACGAACCGGACGATCGAGGAGCAGTTCAAGGAAAATGCTCGTTTGCTTCGGACGACGACGGAAAAAACGAATGAACTACTGTCTAAGCCGTCGATGTCGATGGAGGCTGTCAACCAAGCGATTGGCGATCTGATGGCTGCGCTTGATTCGTCCGAACAGTCGAATCGCCGTATCATCGACAGCTGCAAAGACTATACGGTCAAGATGACGGCCATCAACGGCCAGATGAATCAACGCCTTGGTCTTAACGCTGCAGCTACGCCGCAAGCGATTAAGGATGCCGCGTCAAGCGATGAGCTGAGCAGCTTTTTGAAATAATGACTGGAAGAAGAGGGGGAACGCCTAGGCGTTCCTCTTTTTTTGTTGCCGAATAAATTAATTCCGATTGAAACGATTGGAATTTGCTAGTATGGACTAGCATTGAGGATTGAAAGCGGTTATTATAGAAGGAATTATACTGTTTGCAGGAAACATCCTATAGCGGAATCGCGGCTGCGTACCTTGCAACTTGCAGCGGCATCGAAAGGAAGTGTTCGATACATGTTGAAGCAAAAAATATTGAACCGATCCACGGGGATATTGACATATGGCATTACGCCGCCGAAGAAAAGCCATACGCCCGAGAAGATGAATGAAATTGCGCAAAAGCAGCGCGAACGGCTGAGCAGTCTGGAGCTGGACGGGCTTATTCTTTACGATGTGCAGGAAGAGGATGCAAGAACCGGAGAGGAGCGGCCATTCCCGTATCTCGAGGCAATGGACCCGAATACGTTTTGCAAGGAATACTTAAGCGAGCTTGATGTGCCGAAGATCATTTATCGCTGCGTCGGCAACAATACCGAAGAGGAAATGTCCAATTGGGTGCTTGGAGAACGGGAGCAGGATCGCTATTCCGTATTCGTTGGCGCGTCCTCCAGTCAGCAGCAAGTCAAGCTGGACCTGCTGGACGCCTACGAGCTGAGCAAGAAGCTCAATGACCGCATCGTGCTCGGCGGCGTCGTCATTCCGGAGAGACATATGAAGAAGAACGACGAACATATTCGGGTTGCGACGAAAACGGCTAAGGGCTGTCACTTCTTCATTTCGCAGGCGACGTACAACCTGGAAGCGTCTAAGAACTTCTTATCTGATTACTACTACCATTTCAAGAACAATGATCTTGAAATGGTGCCGATCCTGTTCAACCTTGCGCCATGCGGCTCGCAGAAGACGCTGGAGTTCATGAAGTGGCTTGGAATCAGCATTCCGAGATGGCTGGAGAACGATCTTGTTAATTCCAACGATATATTGGACAAGTCTATTAATCTATCGCGGAAGATTTTTGAAGAGTTGTTCGAATTCGGCTTGGAGAAAGGCGTTCCGATCGGCTGCAGCGTAGAGAGCGTGTCGACGAGAAAGGTCGAGATTGAAGCCTCTATCCAGCTTGCTAAAGATATAAGAGCGATTATGGATAAGAAGCTGCTCAGCGCTGTGATTCGTTAACATAGTGTCAAGCCCTCCCACATACAGTAATGGTAACTGGATGAAGAGGAGAGGAGGCTCTATGGTACCCTCGATCCTGCTGGGCGTTATCATCGTTGTGTTGATTGTCGTAGCAAGCAGTGAGAAAGCGGAAGCTATAGCCGAATTGAACGATGGATAGCCATACACTTGAAGCCCCAGCGATGGGGCTTTTTTTTGAAAGATCGGGCTGGGAAAGTTGAGGATTGGCGAGATTGAACCTGCTATCCTTACGTAAGCGAATTTGATAGAATAGAGACAGAGAAGGTTAAAGCTGGAATGGCGGAATGGAGGGAGTGCGCTTGGAGTTTTCATTCGAGTTAATGGATGATTCACAGATCAACATTTATTATCAGTACGGCAGTACGACGTTCATGTTCAATTTGTTCACCCAATACGGCGAGTGGACTCTGCATCCTTTTGACGGCATCCTGCTGCAGAATAAGGAAATGTGCGCGCTGGTTGTTGCGGAACTGCTGAAGAACAAAGATTTTCATGTACTGTTGGCACGCGAGAACATTACGCTTACCTCGCTGCGGACGACGATTGAGCTGAATCCGCGCACCGTACCTGCGGAGAGGCAGCAGCGCCGCGGTACGGATTCGAATGATGACGACAAGACGGACTTTATTGAGTCGAATACGTTCGAAGATATATTGGAGATGGAGAAGGAGCAGCTTCAAGAGCGAATTGCCTTCTTCCAAGACATTATCAGTCGGATGTATATGGACGGCTACGGGCCGGAGGATGAAGATTTCAACAAGGTGCAGACGCTGATCCGCATTTATAAGGAGACGCTGGAGCGCCTCTCGGATATAAACGGCTTTGATATGAAGCGCAGAAACGACAAAAGATGGTGACGGTGAGACGATGAATGAATTAATCCAGCTATCGCGTAGCGGCGACCCGAATGCGTTCAGGGAGCTGCTGTCGATCCATAAGGACAAGGTATACCATTTTGCCTTTCGGATATTGCGCAATAAACAGGAGTGCGAAGATGTCGTGCAGGAGACGTTCATTCGCATTTATTTGAACCTGCATCGGTTCGATGAGAAGAAGAGCTTCACAACCTGGATGTTCGAAATATGCAAAAATGTTTGCTACGACATCCTGCGCCGGGAGAAGGTGCGCAAGAAGCTGTCGCTTGATGCGGTCAATCCGGAATTGACGGACCATAATTCCTTCTTGGATATACTGCCAGACCTTGATAAGCTGCCGATCGATCAAGTCATCGAGAAGGAATTGAACAATCAAGTACATACCATAATTAATCATCTGCCTGAGCAATATAAGGAGCTTGTCTATCAGCGCTACATACTGGAGATGTCGCTAGAGGAGATGAGCGTACAGGACAGCTTGCCGATTAACACGGTGAAGACGAGGTTGTTCCGCGCGCGCCAGTTCATTAAGAAAAGATGGGGCGGCGTATTTTTGCGGGCGAACCTGTTGATGCTATCGATGATCTAATCAGTTGGGAAAAGGAAGGGGCATTCAAGGTTATGAAAAGCTTAGACGCTGCGCATCTTAATGAGCGGGATGGCTACAAGCTGCTGATTGGCAGCATACTGCCGCGGCCGATCGCTCTAGTGACTACGTTGACAGCAGACGGTACGGTGAATGCGGCTCCATTCAGCTACTTCAATATCGTGACGGCTAATCCGCCGCTTATATCGATTTCGGTGCAGCGCAAGCAATGCGAAATGAAAGATACGGCAAGAAACGCGGTTGCGAGCGGCGAATTCGTTGTTCATATCTCCGATGAGACGTATGTCGATCAGATGAATATTACGGCAGCTAGTCTTGAACCCGAGGAGAGCGAGGTTGAACTTGCGGGCTTAACGACGGTCGCGAGCAGCAAGGTGGCCGTGCCCGGTATCGCCGAGGCGAGAATTCGGATGGAATGCGTGCTGGAGCAGGTGATTCCGTTAGGCGAGAAGGATGGGGCGCCTGCATGCGATCTGCTGATCGGTCGTGTCGTTTACTTCCACGTGGCCGACGAGCTGTACGATAACGGCCGCATTAAGGTGCAGGAGCTGAAG
The DNA here is from genome assembly GCF_037167145.1 of Paenibacillus sp. YIM B09110. Taxonomy (NCBI): domain Bacteria; kingdom Bacillati; phylum Bacillota; class Bacilli; order Caryophanales; family Paenibacillaceae; genus Paenibacillus; species Paenibacillus sp. YIM B09110. The sequence continues at coordinate 203,386 of NZ_JBANSP010000007.1, forward strand.
CCGGTAAGCAGGCTGGCAGGCAGCGACTATGCAAAGCTCGGTGAGACATTCTCGTTGGAGCGACCGAATTAATTCATGGGAGAATCACGCCAGGGGTGGCGGGGTTCTCCTTTTTTTAAATATAAGAGAGTATAAAATTCGAGTCTATACTGGGCTTATATTTCATCCGCTAAACGTTTGCTTGCGCCGCCAAAGGACGGTGACGGTTGTGTACGTTTGATGTATAGGAAAGTATATGATTTTGCACATACTTTCCCTATACGTTTCGACGAAACGACGGCGTCCTAGAAAAGGACGCCCGTCAGGCGTTTCTTCTTACCACATCAGAATGTTTAAGTGCTTTACAGCGATAAAGCGTAAAGGAGATTATTCAGATTGGCGATAAAAACATCCGCTTAAACGCGGTCGCTCATCCTCGAAGTACTCCGATAGGAGTTTTTCTCAATGCTGCGCTCTTTTGCCTGTATTTCATACAGTCTAATCGACCAAAAACGCCTATAAAATTACTTTTGATTGGATAAAATCCATCCAGAAGGCTAGTGCACCCCTAAGAGAGCCAAATTAAATCGACAGTCTCCGAAATCCAATCAAAATGCGGATGCATTAAACGTAAATCAGGCGCTATGCCAGCTTCTGCAAAAGCTTGGCATAGCGCCTGATTGTTCTAGGTTCATTAGAGCTCCGACTTAGCTTATTAAAGCTACAGCTTGCTGTTCGGCTTGCAGCAGTCGTTCGCGTACACGAACGACTTCTCCGATGATGATGAGCGCGGGATTGCTTAAGTGCATGGAAGCGGCAAGTTTATGAATATCGGCCAGTGTGCCAATAATGATACGCTGGCTTGCTGTCGTTCCGCGTTCGATCAGAGCGACAGGAGTGGATGATGGCTTGCCGTGCTTTAGTAATTCCTCACGAATCGCGCCCAACTGGCTGACGCCCATATAGATTGCAAGTGTATCAACGCTATGGGCTAGCAAGTCCCAGCGCACGGGTGATTGGTCGCCGTGGCAACGGTTGCCGGTCACACAGGCAAAGGAAGAGGCGTATTCGCGGTGCGTAACTGGAATGCCGGCAGCAGCGGCAGCTCCGATTGCGGACGTAATACCCGGCACAATCTCGTACGGGATGCCGCAAGAAGCGAGCTCAAGCGCTTCCTCGCCGCCGCGGCCGAAGACGAATGGATCTCCGCCTTTCAGTCGGACGACGGTTTTCCCTTGCAATGCATAGCTGACAAGCGCTTCATTAATTTGCTGCTGCGGCATAGCATGCGCTCCAGGCGCTTTGCCGCAGTACACAAGCTCGGCATCCTGCCTGGCATATTGAAGCAGCTCTTCGCTTGCCAGCCGATCATAGAGGATGACATCGGCGATTTGGATACGGCGCATTGCCTTGACCGTAATGAGTTCGGGATCGCCGGGACCTGCTCCGACAATGTACACAGTGCCATACGCCGTATTTTTCATAGATGCCGCTCCTTATCTTATCAATTGATTATGCGTATACATATATGGAGCCGCTCTCGTGGTCGACTTCCGTTTTGTAGGTCGTAATGCAGCCGTCATCGGGCTCTTGCGCTCGGCCGCTGTGAAGGTCAATCTTCCAATCATGGAGCGGGCAGTGTACGGCCGTGCCGCACACCATCCCTTCCGAAAGTTGGCCGCCTTTGTGAGGACACTTATTATCAACGGCTAGAATGCTGTTATCGCTTAGGCGGAACAAAGCAATTTCCTTATCATCGATCTTAAGCTTGCGGGAGCTCTTCACATCAATATCGGATAAATTGGCAATCAAAAATTTTGTTGTCATATGAAGGCTCCTCCTAGCTTTGTACCGGTTGCGGTGTAGTAATCTGTTCAAAGTTTTTGCGCAGTTCTTTATTTTCTATGATTTGTTTCCAAGGATCTTCTTGCAGGCTGATCGTTTTGTCCAAGCGATCTTTCAGCGCCATACGTACTTCATGGTCCTCCAGCGCCTTCTTCACATAGTCGAGACCGACGCGCTCAACCCAGTGCATCGTTCTTTCGCCCCATGTCGCTTCCTCGCGGTACAGCTGCAGGAACGCCGACGACCATTCCATAACCTCTTCCTCAGTCTTTACAACCGTGAGCAGATCGGTTGCTCTTACGTGCACGCCGCCGTTGCCGGCGATATGAATTTCCCAGCCGCCGTCGATCGCAACGAGGCCAACATCCTTGATTGTCGCTTCCGCGCAGTTGCGCGGGCAACCGGACACGGCTAACTTGACTTTGGCCGGCGCATTCATGCGTTCGAAAGCTTTTTCCAACTTGATACCCATGCCCATTGCGTCTTGTGTGCCGAAGCGGCAGAACGTATTGCCGACACAAGTCTTGACGGTACGAAGCGTCTTGCCGTACGCGTGTCCGGAAGGCATGTCGAGATCTTCCCACATGCTAGGCAGGTCTTCTTTCTTGACGCCTAGCAAGTCTAGGCGCTGACCGCCTGTGAACTTGACGAGCGGCACATCGTATTTCACGGCCACGTCGGCTATGCGTTTCAATTCTTCCGGCGATGTTACGCCGCCGTATATACGCGGAACGACCGAATACGTGCCGTCCTTTTGAATGTTCGCGTGATAACGCTCGTTCGTAAAGCGGGATTCCTTCTCGTCCACGTATTCCTTAGGGAATAGCATGCCGAGGTAATAGTTGAGCGAAGGGCGGCATTTCGAGCAGCCTTCAGCGTTTTTCCATTCGAGAACGTTCATCACTTCTTTGATTGTTTTGAGGCCCATACGCTTAATTTCAGCTACTATTTCGTCTCTTGAATGCGTGGTGCAGCCGCAAATGCCTTCTTTGACCGGCTCGCCGACAGCGTCGCCTGCGTACAGATGGAGCAAGCCTTCAACATCGATTTTGCAGCCGCCGCACGATGCAGCAGCTTTCGTGCACGCTTTAATGGCGCCGACAGTGTTGCAGCCTTTGTTCAGGATCGCATTGCCGATATCGCCTTTGGATACGCCGTTACAGCCGCAAATAATTTCGTCGTCGGCTAACGCGGCAAGGTGAGCGGTAGGATCCTTTTTGGCACCGCCTCCGCCTGGGGCGAAGCCGAGCAAAATTTCTTTCTCGCGGCCTTCGATGGATTCGCCTTTCTTGATCTTAGCGAACAGCTCGGCTCCGTCGGATATGTCTCCGAATAGTACGGCTCCGATTAATTTGCCGTCTTGGATTACGATTTTCTTATATGTGCTAGCAATATCATCCTGTATCCGCATAGAACGGGTACCAGGCGTATCTCTGAATTTGCCGGCGGAGAATACGTCTACACCCGATACTTTCAGTTTCGTCGACGTAATCGAACCGTGATAACCGTCGGTAGCAACTCCTGCTAAATGCTTCGCTAGTACCGCGCCTTGCTCATAAAGCGGTGCTACGAGTCCGTAAGCGACACCGCGGTGCTCGGCGCATTCGCCGACTGCATAAACGTCAGGGATGCTGGTCTGCATGTAGTCATTGACGATAATGCCGCGGCCTACTTCCAAGCCCGTTGCTCTCGCTAGCTCAATATTTGGTACGATACCGGCGGCCATAACGACCAGGTCGGCGCAGATCTCGGTGCCGTCTGAGAATGTAAGACCCGTTACGCGCTTATCGCCGCTAACGCTCGCCGTTTGTTTACTCATAAGGAAATTCATGCCTTGCTCTTCCAGCTCGCGTCTCAGCATCTCGGAAGCCGGCTCGTCAAGCTCTCTATTCATTAGGAAAGCATTTCTGTGAATAACGTCAACTTCCATGCCAAGATGGAGCAGACCGCGCGCTGCTTCGAGTCCTAACAGGCCGCCGCCGATAACCGCCGCCTTCTTGTACGCCTTGGCCGTATCGATCATAATCTCGCAGTCCCGAATATCACGGAAGCCGATAACGCCTTCCTTATCAGAGCCTGGTATCGGCAGCATGAACGGATTCGAGCCGGTGGCGATAACGAGGGTATCGTATTCTGCCTCAAGGCCGAGGTGGGTGAATACTTTTCTCTTGTTCGTGTCAACTTTCGTGACCGTATGGCCTGTGTGCAGCTCGATGTTATTTTCTTTGTACCAGTTCCAATCATTAATAACGATTTCGTTAATGTCTGCTCCGCCTTCGAGAACGGACGACAGCATAATCCGGTTATAGTTAGGATGCGGCTCTGAGCCGAAAATCGTAATCTCGTAAGCATCGGTCGTCAGCTTCAACAAATGTTCAATGGCGCGCACCCCCGCCATGCCGTTGCCGATAAGCACTAGTTTTTTAGGTTGTGTCATGATATTCTCTCCTCCCGCTAACTCTCTGTATATTAGGCTGTAAAATGAGTAAAGCCCGCTTTCGAAACACGGGATGGCATACATCTCCCATGAGAACGAAAGCAGGCGTCATTGCCGCTTCAAACGAATACATCGTTGTATTCGAGAATCATATTTTTAATGGTAACGTAAATATACAACGTCAACCAGCCTTATGTCAACATAGTTAACATGGAAATTTTAGTTCAATGACATATCGACATTTTCCTGTATTCTATGTTATATATATTCACAAAGGCTATAACAGGCATTGTTGAAGGGACTTATCATTCACCGGGAATCGTGAACTTGCGCCTTTGTAGGGCGGAGACAATCGGATGCGTTTGTAAAGTCTAATGAAGGAGGCGCTCCTGCATGCGTTCTATGTTAGTGGTTGACAATCTGCGTGATCCGGCATTTAAGGTGTCCGGGAAGCTGCCAAGTCGTGGTCCTGCGGGACATACGCCGCAATATTTGCTGGAAGAGTACGGTTATCAAGTTACGCTGCTCGATCGGGATGATCAGACGGCGAAATATATAGACGGTGCGGATGCGGTTATTCTTCACGTCCCGTTGAACGAAGTGAAGGCATGGGGAACGAAGCTGCTTAAGCGGAAGCGCGTACCGATCCTGTGGTGGTGCAGTACGACGGCAGCTTCCTTGTCCGCCGCATTCTGTGAGGACGATGCTCCGGTGGATGGCATATTAACGCCCAGCATGAGCGGGCCGGAGCTCCACTGGGCTCTTCAGTTCGGTTCTAAGCAGTGTATGGAGCGTCAGCAATGGTACAATGAACGCAAGCAGCTGGAGTCGCGTATGGAGGAGCGTAAGTGGATCGATGCGGCGAAGGGAATACTGTGCAAAATAAAAAACGTATCCGAGGCCGAGGCTTATGATCTGCTGCGCAAGCAGGCGATGAATGAACGCAAACGTATGGTTGACGTGGCGACGTCTATCGTGAAGGTATATCAAATATTGCAGGATCAGAAATAAGGGGGCCGTATGATGATCAATCTATTAAAGGAAGTTGCCCGAGGCAAACGCGGCGCTCGTGACTTGACCTACGAGGAAGCGCATCAAGCGGCAGACGCGATATTAAATATGAATGCAACACCGGCGCAGATTGGCGCCTTCTTCATTGCCGAGCGGATCAAAATGGAAACGGTGGAGGAGCTGGAGGCTTTCACGGCTGTATGCCGCAGCCAAGCGTTCCGCTCGCCGATTCAAGAGGGACTGGACTGTGCAGGTCCGTATGATGGACGAAAAAAATCGTTTATCGCCACGTTCCCGACTGCGTTCCTGCTTGCATCTGCAGGGCTGCCGGTAACGCTGCACGGCACAGCGTCGCTGCCTCCGAAGTGGGGCATTACGCTGCAGGATTTGCTGCTGCAGCTCGGCATCGATGCGGAGCGTGTACCGCAGAATCAAATCATTCAAGCAGCGGAGAGCACGGGTGTCCTGTATGTGCCGGCCGAGCAATGGTGTCCGCCCCTTAAGGCGATCCGCTCGATTCGCGAGGAGCTGGGCATGCGGACCGTGTTGAATACGGCGGAGAAGCTGATTGACTACTCGCTGTCTCCTTACCTCGTGTTCGGCGTTTATCACAACACTGTATTCGACCGCATGTCCAAGCTGGTAACGAACCTCAAATATAAGAAGGCGCTAATCGTGCAAGGGGCGGAAGGCTCGGAGGATCTGTTCATCGAGCGTCCTACGCGCACTTATCTTGTCGAGAACGGCGAGGCGCAGCTTCATGTTATCAATCCTGAGACCTACGGGCTGGATACGCCGCTGCCGGAGATGGAATGGACGCCGCAGCTTCAGATCAGCGTAGCCGAGGACGTGCTGCAAGGACGCGGAGATATGGCTTTCACTAATCAAGTGCTGCTGAATGGCGCCGTTCGACTGCGACTTGCGGATAAGGTGGAGTCGATCGAAGAGGGGTTGTATACGTGCAAGCATTTGCTTGATAATGGCGCTCCCCTCGAGCTGTACCGGAACTGGCAAGCGATGATGAGAAGCGGCATCGCGCAAGCGGGACGCAGCTAGTGGCAGCAGAGCAAATAATATTCGTCGTTAGGTGAAAATATATAAAAATTAAGGTCATACTGCCTTGAGGCGGTATGACCTTTTTGCGTGCTATTGATGCTTTCATAGGGATTATGCTATCGAGAGCTCGTACAGCCCTGCTTCCTCGCTGCCCAATACAATACATCCATCCTTTAGTTGAATATCTGATTGATCGTAGTAAGTCGTTACAACATCTAATCCGGGTGTATCAAATAAGCTGGAGAGCGCAGTCCTTGTTCGGAGGAGTTTGACTCTAAACTTGATTTTCTCTCTAAACTGCCTGAAAATCTCTAGATTATCCGTAGGGTTAGCGATTGCGCTCTCTTTAGAAAATGAGGTAATAATTGATGGGGTAGCCGAAACAGCCGAGTATAGTTGACTAAACGTCTGATTACAGCTTTTGGCGATACGATCCAATACTTCTAACGGCATGGGATCGGCTCCAATGAAGTCAGGCTTACTGGCTCTCTCATTTATCCTGCGAAGTAGAATATCTGAATCCTGGGCTGCCAAAAGTATAAATTCCATTTCGAACCCGGATCTAAGCAAAACTTCAATACAATGTTTGATGCCGCTTAACTTAACAGCTTGCAGAATAACAACTAGCGGTTTGTTGGATCCCGAATTATTCGAAAGGCGATCTTTCATCTCTCCGGCCGCTAACTCAACTAATCGGTTAACGGTTAACTTTAAGATGTCAGTAGGAGAGTTGGACTCTAATTTCTTGAGCTTTGGTTCAAAGAAAGTGTTGTTCAATACATCTTTGTCTACCATAACAAACTGTGATCCTTTATATTTAACCTTCTCTATCTTGAGGCTGCTGCTCTTGCCTATAGCGGGAGGGCCGAAAAGGACTACCAATCTTGCCAATTAGAATCCCTCCTAATCCATTCTTCCACTTCTTTGAATGTGACTCCTAGAGGTTCGAATATGGCATTTAACATTTTGGGCGTATAATCATCGAGATCTCTCTTAAGCAATACTTGTCCGGCATTATAGGCAATGTCGATCTTAGCTTCTGTCAATCCGTCTTCTCCCCTGGCTACTGCGTTAGATAGCTCGGAATGAATGTATAATACGATATCCTCCAGGTGCTTGTAATGATTAGTAGACATGGCTGCAGCGAATGGAGGCGCATCGGCGGATATCAGCTTGATTCCTTCATAAGCAGCGAGATTAGAATGTAGGTTTGCAGCTTCAACAGACCTGAAGTTGATGTCATAATAGGCTAAGGGTGAGACGGGTTCTGATAAAGTCGGTTCTAGAGAGTTCCGTTGGACCGTCATTTCAATTGTTTTGCCGTCCACAACCATAATCACGCGGCCCTCCGTATTTTTATATATCTCAGGCACACCCAGTCTAGTCCAATCCGCGTTCACAGCTTTATCTCCCATATGAATCACCTCTTCCATCCATTTGTATAGCCTTATTTTACCATAACTTCTTGGCCAATGCAGTCTTGTCTGCGAAAAAAAAGCTTTTTGAACAGTCCAAGGATGGGACAGCTCAAAAAGCTTTTGAATGGATTAACTATGCAGCTTCTTGGCGATTAAGTCCGGCTTCGGCGTCCGCTTCGTGTGGTCCGGGTTCAGGCCGATATTGCGAAGCAGCTCCTCGTATTGCGCGTCCTTGCCGACGACGCCTTTCTCGTAGATCGTATGCGCCAGGTCCGTCACGATCTTCGCGTAACACTGGGCTACGCTGTTGAAGCCATTCTTCTGCAGAAGCATCTCGCGGACCTTCGACTTGTCCTGCTTCTGCGCAGGATTGGCTGCTTCCAGCTCGGCCGTCTTCTTGTCCACATCGAGGAAGCGGTCGACGACTTCTTCCTTGCGCGTGCGCTTCTTGTAAAATTTGTAGATCGCCGCGATGCCGCCGATCGCTCCTGCCACTCCGAGCAGCAGCCAGCCGACCGGGGTTGCCGCGCCGGCAGCGAGCAGAAGACCGCCGCCGATAATCATCGCGGCGCCCTTCAACGCCGTTGCCCCGCTCTTCGTTCGGTTAATCTTCTGCGTGCTTGCGGCAATGCCGGCAGCCTGGTTTAGGCTCGCATCCTTGCCAGCCGTCTCCTTCTCCAGCGCATTCAGCTTGTTCATGCGCTTGCCGTGCGTGTACACGCCTGCTACGCCGCTTGCCAAGTAAGCCGCGCCGCCGACAACGCCTGCCGCGCCTGCCGCTGCCGTTGCCGCGCCGCTGACGGCAGCACCCATGTATTTCTGCGTATTAACAACGCCCGTAGCTCCGAAGCGGGCGAGATCGGCCGCGCCGCTGAAGCCTTCGCCAACGGCGTTCTCAAACTTGTCGAAGCCGCCTTGCGACTCGTCGTGATTTTGCACGGCGTTATAAATTTGCATACCCGCGGTTACGCCGCTAAGCGCTGCTGAAGCGGGGCCCATATCGATAACCGCGCCCATGGCGCCTTCCTTGGCGGCGCCCGCCATGCCCTGCACTTCTCCGACGGTAGAGGCGGCTGCGCTTGATGCGCCTACGGAGGCGGCTGCGCCCGTTGTGGCATAGGTAACATAGTCTCGATCGGTGTCCTCGTTATAGTTCTGCGTCTTCTGGCTGTTGACTGCACGCACGATCTTCGAGAACTTGTCCCAATCGATACTTCTGCCGAAGAAACCGGTCAAATTCTTCTTCGCCTTGGCTAAGGACGGGGCGCCGGTTCCGCCAGCGAACAGGTTGATGGCGATCTTCCGCTGCATCGGGCTAAGTCCCGTGAAGTAGCCGTACAAGTCCGTCTTCTTATCCTTGGTCGCCTCGGCTTTTACCCAGCTCTCGATAGCTGCCGATCCGCCTGCAGCGGGCGGTGTCGCTCCGCCTGCCGCTTGGGCAACCTTATTGCCCGCTGATCTTTGCAGAGCGAGCGCGCCTTCGGGCGAGGCGCTTAATTGCAGCGGCGACGCTGCTGCCCTGGCAGACGACTCTGGGGATGATTTGCTCTGCGCTGGTGTTGGCTGCTTCGTTTGCGCTGATTCTTTCGACAAAATAGACCCCTCCATTGGCTTGTAGCTGCCTGTCCGTGCGTAATTCGTAGTGGTTCAATAGTAGCATGGATTTCCAGTTTTCACTATAGGGGGAAAGGGCATGCTGCCGGATTATTTATACATAATTCAACATATACTGTCGAAAAAAGTTCATCCCTCATCAAATGACCCGCAAGCCAGTCCAGCGGCTTGCGGGTCAGGTAGTTCGACGTATAAGGAGGATGCGCCAAATTCTGTTTAGAGGGGCAACTTATCGAGCGCGTTTGCTGCCGAAGAGCCGTCCAAGGCAACCTCCAGCAAGCCGTCATAATAAAGCTGATGCAGATGCAGAATAAGACCGCTTTGAACGTCGACGGCTTTCACATTCGCAGCCTCGCCGTTGCTCGCCTGAAGCATGCAGTTATGCTTGAAGTAAGCAACGCCGGTTTCTTCGAACAGGCCGAATGCGCCAAGCGGGAGCGTTGTATTCAGCTTGGCGGCAAGACTGAGCAGCTCGCGGTAATGAGCGGCAGGGACTTCTTCGGCGATCATGACGAATGTCTGCAGAAAGTATAGTCCTGCATCGTCCGCCTCTGACAAGCCGGGCAGGAAGGACAGCTCCATATGAATTTCGCGCTGCTCCTGGCCAATGTCGTCGAACACAATGACGAGCGTGGCTGGTCCTTCTTCTGAGGCCTCTACAATGGCGGAAGGAATTTCGAGTTCATCATATTGCGCCTTTAATTGAACAAGCAAAGCATAAGGCAATTGAGCGGTCATCCGGTAACCATCCTTCCAGTCTATTCATTAATTGTGGAGCTTCTTGGCGATCATATCCGGCTTCGGCGTCAGCTTCTTATGATCCACCTTCAAGCCGATGTTGGAGAGAAGCTCAACATATTGTTGATCCTTGCCCTTAACGCCTTTGTTGAAGATCGTCTGCGCCAGGTCGGCCGTAATCTGGTTGTAGCATTGAGCCATGCTGTTGAAGCCGCTCTTCTGCAGCAGCTTCTGACGAACCTCATCGCGGCTCACCTTCTCGTCAGGGTTGCCGGCTTGAAGCTTCTCGATCTTCTTGTCGACGTCTAAGAAGCGATCAACGACTTCATTCTGGCGAACGCGTTTCTTATAAAATTTGTACACGGCCGCGACGCCGCCGATCGCGCCGGCTACGCCTAATAATATCCAGCCGACAGGCGTCGTAGCGCTGGCTAGCAGCAAGCCGCCGCCAATGATCATGGCGGCACCCTTGAGTATTGTCATGCCGCTTGTTGCGCGGTTGATGCTTTGCGACTTGGCTCCGAAGCTTGCGGCCTCGCGCAAGGCATCGTCCTTGCCGGCGTTCTTCTCAAGCTCATTCAGCTTGTTCACGCGCTTGTGATGATTGATTACGCCGGCAGTCCCGCTTACCATGTAGGCGGCGCCTCCGACAATGCTGGCTGCGCCAACCGCGGTCGTAGCCGCAACGCCTGCAACGGTGCCGAGCGCCTTATGCATATTAATCGCGCTGTTGGCGCCGGCGCTTGCCATATCGGCAAGGCCGCCGCCTCCTTGGCCGACGGCGTTATCGAACCGCTCGTAGCTTTCCATGGAGTCGTTATCGTTATGAACCGCATTGGCCACCTGCAAGCCGGAAGATAAGCCTCCAAGAATGGACGTCGCGGGGCCGAGGCTGTTAGAGGCTTTCGCCGCATTCTCTGCTGTGCCTCCAGCCACTTTGCCGACGGCCGTCGCGCCGGCGGATGCGCCCTGCGAAGCGCCTTTAACGCCTGCCAACCCATAGCCGGTGAAGTCGCGGCTCGTGTCTGCGTTATGATTCTGCGTATTTTCTTTGTTGATGTCGCGAATAATCGTCGAGAACTTGTCCCAATCTACGCTGCGGCCGAAGAAGCCGGTCATGAACTTCTTCGCCTTAGCGAGCGAAGGCGTGCCGCCGCCTGCGAAGCGAAAGTGCGCGAGCTGCTTGCTCAGCGGCGCAAGTCCCTCGTAATGCGCGAATAGATCGGTCTTCTTATCCTTAGCTGCCTCGCCCTTCAGCCAGCCGATGATTGCCGCCGATCCGCCTTCGGTATGGGCCAATTCCGCTTTGGCAGCTTTCGTCGCTTTATTGCCCGCCGTGCTCTGGAGAGCTAGCGTCCCGCCGATCGCCGATCCGGTCTCCGACGTCGTCCCAACGGTAATGGAGGGTTGTCCAGGCGTTGACTTAATGTGCTTAGGCATAAGTGACGGTTTCTTAAGTAAAGCTTCCTTAGGCAATGAATTCCCTCCGATGATAAGGCAGAATGGATCAATCCTATATGCGTTATAAAGCGTTTCCGTACCTGTAAAACTGTAATTATATACTAGCATGATATTCCAGTTATGACTACTGACGGCGCTTTCTATGAAGTGTTTTATCTTTCCAAATAAAGGTTATCGAACGGCGTGTTACGGGGCATCCTTCCTACTATAGTGAACGAATAAGAAAAATGCGGTCTGAATGAGCATTGTTAGAAATATAAGAAGTTATACGTTTTTCGACTTATAGCATAGATGAATGGAGGTGCGGCATGCACATCGATTGCGCCATTATCGGAGGAGGGCCGGCAGGACTCAGTGCTGCGCTGGTGCTTGGACGCTCGCGGAGACATGTGCTGCTGTTCGACGATAATCGGGCAAGAAATGCGGTTACGCGGGAGTCGCATGGATTTATAACGAGGGATGGCGTGAAGCCGAGTGAGTTCAGGGCGTTCGCGCATCAAGATATTGCGCGGTATCCGAACGTAACGGTGAAGAGGGAGCGCGTAACTGAGGTGAGGCACAGTGGCCGAGGGAGTTTCCTATTGAGAACGGGGGACGGTATCGTTCATCATGCGCGAACGATCCTATTGGCGGCAGGTCTGAAGGAGTCATTGCCTTCTGTCCCTCAAATCCAAGACTATTACGGCAAAAGCTTATTTAGTTGCCCGTACTGCGACGGTTGGGAGCTGCGCGATAAGCCGCTTGTCGTGATTGGAGAAAGCGGAACGCATGCGGTATCGTTAGCTAAGTTCGTGTACAACTGGAGCAAAGACCTAGTCGTATGCACGAATGGCAGGCAAGTGCTGACGCAGGAGCAGATCGCGAATTTCGTTCGTAAGGGGATAAGGGTGCAGGAGCGGCGGATCAGGGCGCTTAAGGGGAGCGGGGGACAACTGCAGAGTATACAGTTCGAGGACGGTTCGGAAATGAAGCGATCGGGCGGCTTCCTATCGCCGAAATGGCGGCACGCGGTCGACTTTGGCGAGAAGCTGGGCTGTGCGATGAACGAACATGGCGGGCTTGTTAAGGACGATTACGGCCGAACGACGGTGCGAGGCGTGTACGCGGCGGGCGACGGCGCGCTTATAACGCCGGCTCAGCTCATTATTGCAGCAGGAGACGGCAGCCGCGCCGCGCTTGGCGTGAACGGGGATATCATTAACGAAGACTTCGATTTGTTGTAGTCGATCCCCTCATTGGGATGGGTTAGCTTGGCATCGCGAGCAGTCGGTCGCGCTCCTCCGCATAAGCCTGAGTCCAGCCCTGATGGGCGTAGAAGCGCAGAGCATCTAGACCTTTATAGTAAAGGGCCCCGGTATAGCGTTCGTGGAATTGCGGAATCGGCTTGCCGAGCTCCTCGTAATGAAGCCGGAACGCTTCAGGTATGTCATGGCCTGGGACGGCGTCCGCAATCGATGCAATATCGATTACAAAATCGCCATACATCGCGTTGGCGTCAATAATGCCCGTAACCTTCACTCCATCCGAAAGGATGTTCCATTGGTGGCAGTCGTTATGCACGAAATAACGATGGGGTTCATTATAGGCGCTATACACGAGCAGTCGGTTATAGATCTCTTCGAAAACATCCCGTTCTAAGCAACTGGTGCGGAACAGCTCATGCCAATTTTCCCAGAACGATCCTCTCTGATCTTCGGCATAGAATCGGCGAATATAGTCATGCCATGATCGGGATTCTCCGTTGCCGGTACGGTTAATGAATCCATAACCGGTGGTGTTGCCGTTCAGCGGCACTTGATTCATCTCGCTGATTGCGCGGACGAGATCCGGAAGTACGGCAACCTTCTGCTCATCCGGCAGGTCGGCGACGACTTGACCTGGAATGTACTCGCGTAAGATGAAATTATATGTGCCGTTCGTGCCGCGGCCGAACAGTTGCTGATAACGGGCGCCGCCGGCGACGAGCAGGTTGGAGATGAATTTGCTGCGCGCATAATCGGCTTCGTCGCTGGGCTCGGCTCTACCGATACCGACGACAAAGGACTTTCCATCCTTCTTGAACGAGAAGACGGAGCTGAAGTGGCCGTTGCCGATCGGCGACACTTCCTCTGCCGGTTCGCCCCAGTGGCTCAGCAGCAGCTCCTCGGCCTCCTTGACGGTTAACTTTGGGCTTTCTTGTGACATGGCGTTCATGCACCTCCTCTTTTTTCGATCAGTATAGGTGAACGAACAAGGCGGTTACAAGGGTGAAAACGAATTATAGATAAACTGTACCGTCGCCATTTCGCTGTATGGTGTTGCTTTAATCTATATTCCTGATTATGGTAGATGGATGAGGTTGTTCTACAGGGCATAGAGTTCGAAGGAGAGGTTTTCACGTGTCTGAAAAGGATAGAGGAGAAGATATGTTGCCCCTGCCATTGCTGTCAATGACGGGCGATTGCCAATGGCAGCGAATTACGCTTGGCATGTCGGCTTCTCGCACTTATCGATTAAGCGGCGAAAGGGGGACAAGCTATTTGAAGGTACAATCCCTGGTATCGGACGACTGCCTCTCGGACGAGAGAGATCGGATTGTGTGGCTGCAGGGAAAGCTGCCCGTGCCGAAGGTGCTATTTTACGATCGCGATGAAAGCAATGAATATTTGCTATTGTCGGAGGTTGCCGGCGTGAACGCATCGGACAAGATCTACGAGCCGATGCTGCCGCAGTTTATGGAGCAATTGGCTGCTGGCCTTAAGGTTGTGCATGACGTGGACATCGCGGGCTGTCCGTTCGATCGTACGCTTAACATCGTATTGGAGGAGGCGAGGCGTAGAACGGAGCAGGGGTTAGTGGATGAGGATGATTTTGACGAGGAGCGGCAAGGGGTGAAGGCTGCAGCCCTATATAATGAGCTGCTAAAGCGCAGGCCTCAGACGGAGGAACTTGTGTTTACGCACGGTGATTATTGCTTGCCGAACGTTATTTTGCATCAGGGCGCTTTCAGCGGATTGATCGATTGGGGCAGAGGGGGAATCGCGGACAAATATCAGGATTTGGCGCTCGCGGTTAGAAGCATCACCCATAATTTTGGCGAAAGCTGGGTCCCTCTGTTTCTTGAGGCATATGGATTGCAGGAGGCAGACAAAGCGAAGTTGGAATTTTACAGGGTGCTGGATGAGTTTTTCTGACAAAAACAATAGCTTGACGGCGCACAAAAAAGCTATCCCTTGGCCGTGACGGCCTTGCAGGATAGCTTTCATTTGCGTGCGGCATTTATTCTTCGCGGTAATCCTCTACGATCACTCTTAGCGCGCCAGTCTCGGGATGGATGACGAAGCCGTGAACGGGAATGTCCTTCGGAAAGAGCGGATGCTTGCGGATGCTGCGAACGCTGTGCATGACGCCTTCCTCGGGTGTCGAGAAGCTCTTGAGGAACTTATCCATGCGAATGCCGGCGTTCTCCAGCGTCTCGACCGCTTGCGGATCAATGCCGTGGTCGGCGAATTTGCTTACCATGCCTTCGACGTTGAGATTCGTCATGCCGCAGTTGTCGTGCCCGATAACGAGCACTTCGCGGGCGCCAAGCTCATAGACGGCAACTAGTATGCTTCGCATCGCGCTTCCGAACGGCTGCGTCAGAATAGCGCCGGCATTCTTGATGAACTTGGCATCGCCGTTGCGCAGGTTAAGCGCCTTTGGGAGCAGCTCGACAAGACGCGTATCCATACAGGTAAGAATGGCTATTTTTTTCTCGGGATATTTATCCGTCAAGTAAGCTTCGTATTGCTTCTCTTCAACGAACTTCTTATTGAAGGCTAATAAATTCGGAATGATGGACATGGTAGGCCTCCTTGCAAAATAACAGGTATATTCTTATTATTCATACAATCCTCGCTGCAGTCAAATTACGAAAGCGCCTACATCTAGTATTTATTTTTCCTAATATACCCATATAAGGTATCTAGTGCAGCAAACGGCTTTCTCTCGCCTTATCGACCATTCGCTTGGCGTAACGGTTAATCGGCTTTTTGAGAGCGAGTCCGAGCAGAAGGGTCAGCCCGGCATAAGCGGCTAGCACGAGGACGTCTCGGAGAACGACATCCCACAATATGCCCCCGACAGCTTCCCGCATCAGGCTAATCGCATAGGTGAAGGGGAGGAACGGGTGGATCGCCTGGAAAAAGGGAGGCGTCACTTGAACCGGGAATGTGCCGCCTGAGCCGCCAAGCTGCAGCACGAGCAGGACGATCGCCATCGCTTTGCCGACATTGCCGAAGATCGAGACGAGCGTGTAGACGATCAGCATGAACACGGAGCTAAGCAGGACGCCGAACGCAATGAACCAGCCTTTGTCGGCTGCGTAGGCGTTCAGCAGCCACAGATCGCCGCTAGTGACAAGCAGCGCCTGTACAATCGCTATCGTTAGAAAGGTGAGGTAGCGCCCAATGTAAACCTCATAGCTGCGATAGGATTCGGATTCATTCTGTTCTGGCATATCAACGGTAAGCAGGGAAACGAGCAGCAGTGCTCCTACCCAAAGCGATAACGTTGTATAAAAGGGCGACATCGCTGAGCCGTAGTTAGGAATCGGGAAAAGCCGCTGTTCGTTAAGTACGACGGGTTCGGCGAAAAACGCGCTCTCGCGCTGCGCATTGTTCCGGAGTAATCCGATCAGCTCGTTCAGATTGCCTTCCTTCTCCAACTCGCGGATACGTGCGGCTAATGCTTGCACTTTCGCTTCGGCGGCAGGCAGGCTTTTTCTAGCTTCTTCAAACTTTTCCCCGCCTAGCGCAAGCCCTTTCGCCGCATCATTCACGATATTTTCAATAGCCGGGATCGCGTTGCCTGCCTCGACGAGCAGTCCGTGCGCCTGATCGGCTTTACCGGCAGCGTTCTTCGCCGCTTGTGTGATGTTCGGCAAAATCTCGCTGTCATAGCGGCCGAGTATATCCGTCAGCAAGCTTGCGGCGGCACTCGATTGCTCCTGCAATTGTGTGATTAAATCTTCCGCGGGCTGCTCGCCCTTATTCACCGCTTCTTGAATCCGCTCGAGTATTGCCGACTGCTGCTGCAAACGGGTAGAAACCTGCTGCAGCCGCTGAATTGTTTCGTCCAGCCGTTCACTCCCAGCCGTTTGGCTTAGCCCCTCAAGCGTGGAAATCAGGCTGCCGGCGAGCGAAGACGCCGTAGACAGCCGGTCGGCTGCCGAGGATAGGGAAGCCTTGAGCGCCTCGGGATCCGCGGCTTGGCTGCCGAGTGCAGATGTCAGCTGTTCCACCGTGTTAGCCGCCTGTGCTAAAAGCTGCAGGTCCTGCTTGACGGACGGGCCTATAGTGTCCAGTAATTGTGTGCTTACGCTAAGGAATTGTGTGAGCTTAGCGGTGAATGCCTCGCCATCCTTCGCAAGCTGTGCCGCCTTCGGCAGCTCTGTCTGCAGGGTAGAGACGACTTTCTTCGATTTGTTGATGTCGTCAGCTGCGACCTGAACGGCTTGGTTGATTTCGGGAATAAGCGTCTCCAGCTTGAATACCGTATCGCGCACCTTCTCGATTGCCGGCAAGTTCGTTTCCAGCTCGATGCCGATTTCGTTGAACAGGCGGAATATCGTTTCATTTGCCGTTAGTACGAAAGCGCGGCTCACCTGCTCGATAATGCCGCTGGCGCCTTTTTGCGTAATTTTTGGGGAAACGGCATTAATTTTTTCATTTACGACGTAGTTGATTTCCGCCTGCTGAGGGTTATCATCGAGCACTGTAGCGAGCTTGGCAGAGAAGTCCTCGGGAATCGTTATGCTCGCATAATAGTCGCCATGCTTCACGCCCTTAAGCGCGTCTTTGCCGTCGGTGAACATCCAGCCGATGCTGCGGTTCTCCTTCAGCGAATCTATAATGTCGCGGCCTGCATGGATCGCCGTATCACGAAGCGTCGCGCCTTTGTCGTTGTCGACGACTGCGATGGATAGTCCGCCGGTTTGGCCGTAGGGATCCCATGATGCTTTGATGTTGAACCATGCATATAGGCAGGGCAGACAGGCCAAGCCCAGAACGAGAATCGCAGCGGAGATATTGGTTGCGATACTGCGAAGGTCGCCGGCGTATATCGATGCGATTTTCCTCAATGGTCCACGGACTCCTTTTGCTGGAATGATTGGTTCTCTTAGTATTGCTGAACGTCCCGCGCGTTACTCAGGCGAAATGACAGATGAAGCAAGGCGCGGCTGTTAAATGGTATGATAACGGTTAAGATGCGAAAGGGAGATGGGCAATGGGAGACGCACGTTTTAAACAATCGGTGGAGTTGACGCTTAAGGTGATCGGCGGGAAGTGGAAGCCGGTCATTCTATGCCATCTAACCGACGGTACGATGCGGTTCGGGGAACTGAAGCGGGAAATGCCTGAAATTACGCAAAAAATGCTGACGCAGCAGCTGCGGGAGCTGGAGCAGGACGCGATTATCGAGCGCAAGGTATATGTTCAGGTGCCGCCTAAAGTGGAGTACTCGTTGACGAATTACGGCATGACCGTTAAGGAGCTGCTGAACGTCATGTCCGAGTGGGGCGAGAAGCATCAAGAGCGTATAGAAGGGTGACGAAGTACGCTCCTCTTAGTTACCAAATGGGTACTACGTCACTTCAAAGTGCGTACTATTCATTTTGACTGTAACGATCTAGAATAAGTCGTGTTAGTCAAATAGATGGGATGAGGAGCGATAATATATGAAGTTGCAGCTGGCTTTGGACTTAGTGGATATTCCGCAAGCGAAACAATTGGTGAGCGAAGTGGAATCCTATATCGATATTGTAGAGATCGGCACGCCGGTCGTTATTAACGAAGGTTTGCACGCGGTGAAGGCAATCAAGGAGGCGTTCCCTAACTTGACGGTGCTGGCCGATCTGAAAATTATGGATGCGGGCGGCTACGAGGTCATGAAGGCTTCCGAAGCGGGCGCGGACATCGTAACGGTGCTGGGCGTTGCCGAGGACGAGTCGATCAAGGGCGCGGTCGAAGAAGCGAAGAAGCAAGGCAAAGAAATCCTTGTCGATATGATCAGCGTCAAAAACTTGGCAGAACGCGCGGCAGAGGTTGACGCAATGGGCGTCGATTACATCTGCGTGCATACGGGCTATGACCTGCAGGCCGTCGGACAAAATTCCTTCGAGGATCTCCGCACGATCAAGAGCGTCGTGAAGCGCGCCAAAACAGCTATCGCCGGCGGAATCAAGCTGGCTACGCTGCCGGAAGTCATCGAGGCGAGTCCGGATCTCGTTATCGTCGGCGGAGGCATCACGGGCCAGGCGGACAAGCAAGCGGCTGCCGCGCAAATGCAGCAGTTGATCCGTCAACGTTAGGTCGGACGCTAATATGCCGGCAGTGACGAATGATTATTCAGCGGCAATCGCCGCGGAGCTTAAGCAGGCGTTAGCAGGCGTTTCCGAAGCAGAGGTTGAGCGGTTAGTCGATGCGATTGCGCAGGCAGGCCGTGTATTCGTAGCCGGCGCGGGGCGATCCGGGCTGATGATGCGCGCATTCGCGATGCGCCTCATGCATCTTGGCCTCGATGCGTATGTCGTCGGCGAGACGGTGACGCGTAGTCTAGCCAAGGGCGATCTGCTTATTATCGGTACGGGGTCTGGCGAGACGAAGTCGCTTGTGCCGATGGCGGAGAAGGCGCGCAGCTTGGGAGCGGTTGTTGCCGCCTTCACGATATCGCCTGCATCGACGATCGGAAGGCTTGCGGACGTCGCTGTCCTCCTGTCCGGCGCTCCTAAGGATCGTTCGGACGGCGGTGGCGTGACGGCGCAGCCGATGGGTTCGCTATTCGAGCAAACGCTGCTAGTGCTGGGCGACGCCGTTATTTTGCGGTTGATGGAGAAGCTGGGCCTGGATGGCAAAGCGATGTACGGCAATCACGCGAATTTGGAATAGAATTACTTTCTGACAAAAGGACCTCGGCTTTCACCTTACAGTGGAATGCTCGAGGTCCTTCCTTTTTTATCTATTTTGAGTGGGTATGGAAGAGCGCCGATTCATTCATCGGATGTGTTTTGTACAAACTTATACGAATTATCATACAAAAGTGTATAATTCATCCACGCAGATGATAGTTTTGTACGATTTTTCAATCAAATGCCTTGATTTGACCTATACGTAAAGTTGGTTTATACGATATATCGTACAACTATTGGTTAGTCGGAGTTAATCGACAGCCTCTTATTGACGCAGTTCGCCAGGTCCAGTCGTATGCTGCTCCTTCGCTTTCAAGAGCGGCTCGATGGCGAAGGCTATGCGGAATCGAAGGCTTTCCATCGGATCCTTCAGCTTAATGCCGGACAGCTTCTCGCATTTCTCCAGCCGATAGACGACCGTATTGCGATGCACGAACAGCTGCTTCGACGTTTCGACGAGCTGACACTGCGTATCGTAAAATACGCTTAACGTGCGCAGCAGCTCGCTTCGCTCATTGTCCTCGATTTGTCCAAAACATTGGAATGTTTCCTCGTAGAACTGCTTCAGCTCGTCATAAGGAATCATTCGGAACAGATAGCCGATATCCTTCGACTGATAGGACTGCACGAATCTCGTTTTTTTCATCTGATAACCGATTTGCAGCGCTTTGGCCGCTTCGGCGTACGAAGTACCAATATCGAGCACGCCTGTAACGGGATTGCCGATGCCGAGCGACAGACTGAGTCCGGTTTGGCGATACAACTGCTCGGTCATGAGACCAAGCTGCTTGAGGAAGTCGTTTTCTTCCCATTTCGCCTCTTGGATGAACAGCAGCAAGCCGAACAGATCGTTTTTGGTAAACATGACAAAGGAATGACTGAGCTGTGTGAATTGGCGTTTGATGAGCTCGTATTGCATATCTCTCTCCGAGATGAGGCGCTCATCTGAAGGATGACTTGCTGGCATCGTCGTCATTCCGCCGCCAGGCGGACTTGCTGGATCATCCTTGCGCCCTGCCATAACGAGCCATGTTCCTTGCGGCTTCAGACCGTATTTCTTGCCTCTGTGAAGCGCTTCTTGTTCCGATCCAATGAATCCGTCAATCAAGTCGGAGAAAAACTCGTTTTTGTACCTTCGGGATCTTTCCTTAACGGCTTGCCGCTTCGTCATTTCCATTCCGATAACGTTCGACGCCTGCTCAATGGTGAGGCCGTACAGGCTGGAGGGAGCGTGATCTCGCTGGAAGGAAATGAGGCAGCCCTCGTGCCTGTAGGTGTGTACGGGGTAAAAGGTCATATTGCGGTACTCTGCATGTGCAGGATCCAACAGGCAAAGTGAAGCCGTTTCCGCCAGCGAGGGTGCGGAGGCAAGCGCTGCAGTTACTGCGTCTTGAAGCGGCCGCAGGGCGCCGTCACGGAAGTGGTCGGATTGCGAGACGGTCTGCAGCTTGCCGCTGAGCAGCAATACCGGTGAAGACAACAGGCGGGCAAGCGCCGAGACGATGTCGTCGATGCCTTTGCCTTTCATGATCATTTCGGAAAATTGCTTGTGAATGTGGAGAGCATACTGCAGCTCATGGTTTTTGTTGTCCAGGATGACGCTGGTCGACCGCTGTAGAATTTCGCCGAGCGAGAGCTCCACCGCTGATATTTCAATGACGGGAAATTGCAGCCGTTCGGCTTCGTCCAACACTTCCTGCGGAATGTCGAGAGCGAAACGCTTCGTCTTGACCGCGATTCCGGAGCATTTCAGGCGATTCATATCCCGCATAAGCTCCAATAGCGTAGACGGCCCCTCCTTCATGAAATAGCCGTTCGTAAGCAGCAGCTCCCCCGGTCGCAGAAAATGAATAATATCGGGCGCATCCATAATATTGACCGTGTTCACGTTGCGCGACAAACCGCCGTGTCCGGCAAGTACATGCGACTTGGCAAAAATATTAACCTCCAACAGCTCTTCTAGCAGCATCGGTATCACCTCTTAATTATTCTATTATGATATAAAAACTAACATCATTGGATGAGTGTGTAAAGCTCGAATTGGATCAATCGTATAATGATCGAACAATATTTTGGATTATACGAACAATGACAAGAGAGATGTTAGCCGTTATGCTCTTTTTATAGAAATACGCGTTAGATAATATGACATTAAAAATGATATCAATCGTCCGGGGGCGAGTGAATTGCTGGATGTGCTGATTAACGGAGCCAGGCTACCGAGTGAAGATCGGTTAATGGATGTTGGCGTGAGGAACGGCGTAATCGTGTATGTGGAGCCTAGCGGGGGTGATCTGGCTCCTACGGCTATGACAGTGGAGAATGGCCGAGGCGGCATGCTGCTGCCAGGTTTGGTCGAGCCGCATATTCATCTGGAGAAAGCATACCTGCTATCGCGGATGGAAAGAGAGGCGGCTTCGCTGCAGGAAGCGATCGCGATGACGGCGGATATGAAGCATAGCTTCACCCGGTCAGATATGAAGGAGCGTTCGCTCGCTGTAATACGTGAGGCGGTCCGCAACGGTGTGACGCATATGCGCTGTCATGCCGAGGTAGACCCCATTCTCGGATTAACCGC
Organism: Paenibacillus sp. YIM B09110; assembly: GCF_037167145.1. Taxonomy (NCBI): domain Bacteria; kingdom Bacillati; phylum Bacillota; class Bacilli; order Caryophanales; family Paenibacillaceae; genus Paenibacillus; species Paenibacillus sp. YIM B09110. Next base: position 225,453 of record NZ_JBANSP010000007.1, read on the forward strand.
TTTCGAAGCCGCGCTTGAGCTGAAGGAGCAGGTTTGCCATGCGCTTGATCTGCAGATCGTGGTGTTCCCGCAGGAAGGGATCTCGAAGAGCCCGGGAACAGCGGAGCTGATGGAGGAAGCGCTTCGGCTGGGCGGAGACGTTGTTGGCGGCATTACGTATCAGGATGCCGATCTTGACGGGCATCTGGATTACGTATTCGGGTTGGCAGAGAAATACGGCAAGCCGCTCGATTTTCACGCTGACTTCTCCGATAATCCGGAGCAGCTCGCCATCGTAGACATCGCGGAGCGGACAATCGCTTCGGGGATGCAGGGACTTGTATCGGCAGGACATGTAACCTCGCTTGGATCGATGCCCTATGAACAAGCGGCTGCGGTAGCGGAGCTGATTGGAGAAGCGGGCGTTCATATTATGAGCCTTCCCGCCACTGACTTGTTCATTAACGGCAGGGGAGATCGCGAGAAGCAGCGAAGAGGACTTACTCCGGTTCGCATGCTGCTGGAGAAGGACGTGAACGTCGTCATCGGCGTCAACAACGTGCGCAATCCGTTCACGCCGTTCGGCAAGGCGGATCCGCTGGAAACGGCGTGGCTGCTGGCGGTTACCGCTTATATGGGCGGCGATTCCGATGCGAAGCAAGTGATACGTATGTTGACGGATGGTGCGGCAGTTGCGCTGGGTCTCACCGATTATGGTTTGCGTATAGGAAAGTCGGCAGATATGGTGCTGTTCGGGGAAAGGTCGGAGCGGGATATTTTGCTGAACAAGCCGGAGAGCCGCACAGTGTGGAAGCGCGGTGTGAAGGTAGCCGACTCGCGAATAGTAAGCACTTTGATAGGGGTTTAAGGATTGGCCATATAAACATTACATATAAGGGAGTGGATGAGAGATGAGAAGAACGGTTGGAACGAAGGTTATGCTTGTGATGTTGGTTGCAGTGATGATGTGGGTGCTGGCTGCTTGCGGAGGCGGCGGGAACGCGAAGGAAACGACAGCGGGTTCCGAGAGCAACAAACCGGCAGAGACGAGCGCGAGCAAGGAACCGATTCTGATCGGTGTATCGACGGAAGCGACAGGCGATAACGCGATGAATTCGATTAACCTGTATCAAGGCGTACAGGTAGCGGTCGATCAAGTGAATGCCAAAGGCGGCATTAATGGCCGTCTTGTTGAACTGGTCGTACGCGATACGGAGCAAAATCCGACGCGCGGCATCAGCATCATCCGCGATTTCGGACAGAAAGAGAAGGTGCATGCGGCGATCGGAGGTTTCTACAGCACGGTCATGTTGGCTCAGTCGCCGATCATTATGGAAGAGAAATTCCCGTTCATGGTCGCTACTTCTAATGTTCCGGCTTCGGTCGAAAGCGGCATGCCTTGGACGTTCGGCGTCCGCATGAATGCCAACATTACCGCGAAATACGCGCTTAAGTTTATCGAGGAGCATTTCGGAACGAACAAGATCGCGATTTTGCACGAAAACGGCGGTTACGGCAAAGGCGCGGCGGCGGCAATGACGAAGGCGCTTGAAGAGGCAGGCTTGAAGCCGGCAGCGGTGGAGTCGTTCGACAACGCGAAGGATAAAGATATGACCGCCCAAGTGAACCATGCCAAGGAGGCAGGGGCGGAAGTCATTTACTTGTTCGGCCAAGGCGCGGCGAACGGTTACGTGATGCAGGCAATGGATAAGCTCGGCTGGAAGGTGCCGATCGTCGGCGAGAACGGCATGGCGAATAAAGGCGCTCAAGAGGTCGGCAAAGAGCTTGCCGAAGGAACGTACGCGATTCAGACGGCCAACTTCAACGTAGAGCAGACGCGCGAGCCGGCTAAAGTGTTTTTGGAGGATTTTACGGCTAAATTCGGACATATCCCAACGACGTTCGCTTCTGCGGCGCAAGGTTATGACGGTGCGATGATGCTGTTCCAAGCGATTGGCGCTGCCGAGCTGACCGGCGATTTGAAGAAGGACCGCGAAGCGATCAAGAACAAGCTCGAGACGGGCTTCGGCGCATACAGCGGCGTTATTAAGGATTGGGAGCAGCCATTCACGACAGACAATCACGATGCCATCGATGTCAACTCCTATCTCATGTGCGTGTGGAAAGACGGCAAGCTGATCATCTCCGATAAGCAATAACGAACGGACTTCACTTCAACTTCACAGACCTATGGAAATGAGGGATAGACATGTCGCTGATCCTGCAGCTTGTTATTAGCGGGTTATCGGTAGGCTGCTTGTACGCCCTGATCGCGCTCGGCTACAGCTTGACGTACGTCGTCAACGGAACGCTGAACATGTCCCAGGGACAGCTGGTTATGCTTGGAGGAGTGCTCATGTTCGGCTTTGCCGGAACGGGGCAGCTCCCCTTCTTCTTAGCATTCGTGCTGGCTGCGCTGTTGGTCGGGCTGCTTAATCTCGGTATCGAGAGGTTGGCCATCCGCAAGTTCGACAAAGGCGCTAATTCGATCGAATGGGTGCTGAGCACGATCGCGGTCGGCATTATTATTCAAGATGTGGCGTTATATTTCAACGGCCCGGATGAAGGCGTTACGCCTTCGCCGGTCGGCGATCAGATGCTTCGGCTGTTCGGCGCGGGCATCTACTGGAAAGAGTTTGTGTTTCTGCCCGTCGTCGGCATCCTGCTCGTCCTGCTTGTATTGTTTTACAAAAAATCGCATTGGGGCTTGTGGCTGCGCGCAACGGCGGACAATCGGACGGCCGTGGAAATCATGGGCATCAGCAGCAATCGGATCGTTGCCGTCGCTTACGTATTAAGCGGCTTGCTTGCCGGAATTGGCGGTGCATTGATGTCCACCAACTATGCGGTATCGGTCGATGTGGGCTTGCCGCTCGGTCTTAAAGCGATCTCGGTGGCGATATTGGCGGGCGTCAACAATCCGAAGGGCATCGTGGCGGCAGGACTGCTGCTCGGCATCGGCGAGGTGTTCATCGGCCAATATATTTCGACTGCCTTCCGTGAGATGTTCGTATACGGCCTTGTCATTCTTGTCCTTTATTGGAGGCCGATGGGGCTGTTCAACGCCCGCAAAAGCATCGTGAAAGTGTAAGCGTAAGTGTAATGACGGACAATCAGGGGGAGCGCAGATGAACACAGTGTTGCGCAAAAGCATGAACTACCGGGGAGCCACCGGTTGGGCTGCCGCGCTGGCGGCGTTGGCGCTGTTAACCGCCGGCCCATGGCTGGTAGATACGTATTATTTGAATTTGATGTTCATGATCGGCATCTTCGTCATCACCTGCGCGGGGATGAATATCATCATTGGTTATTGCGGCATCGTCTCGATCGGCCATGCGGGCTTAATGGCGATTGGCGCGTATACGTCGTCGTATCTAAGCACCAAATACGGCCTGTCGTTCTGGCTTGTTGCGTTGATCGGCATTGTTGCATCGCTTATTATTGGTAGTCTGATCGCGATTCCGACGATTCGGGCGGGCGGCGTGTACTTGTCGATGATTACGATTGCGTTCGGCGTCGTCATTCACGAGGTGCTGATCCGCTGGGACGGCGTCACAGGCGGACCGCTCGGTATCTCTGGCATACCGAAGCCGCAGATAGGAAGCTATACGTTTGATCTAAAGGGTATGTACTTGCTCGTGCTTGTCATTGCGCTGGCAGCGCTGCTGCTTGTGCGCAACCTGCGGCGCTCTTCCTGGGGAAGAGCGATGATCGCGACCAAAGAGAACGAAATTGCCGCCGCTTCGCTCGGCATTCGCAAGTTCAAGGCGCAATACGTCGGCTTTGCGATTAGCTCAGTGCTTGCGGGTCTAGCGGGGGCGATCTACGCGCATACGAATAGCTTTATTAGCCCGGATACGTACCATTTTCCGACGTCGGTCCAGCTCGTGCTGATCGTTATTCTCGGCGGGGCGGGGCGAATGCTCGGACCGGTCATTGGAGCGGCGATCATCGTTTTCCTGCCGGAGCTGCTCGATATGGAGAAGCTGCGTATGGCGTTATACGGCGGCATTATGTTCGCGGTGCTGTATTTCTTGCCCAAAGGGATTGCCGGTACGATAGCCGGTTGGGTCGGCGCTAGGCTGGAAGCTTACCTGGGGCCGGCGGAAACGATAGCTAGGGATGGTTCGCTTGCCGATTCGAAGCTGTTCCCGAACGCTGCCGTCCCGAAGGCTGTGGGTGAGGCGATGCTTGTATTGGAGGGCGTCAACAAACATTTTGGCGGACTGCATGCGCTGAAGGATATCGACATAACGATAAAAGCAGGCGAGGTGCATTCGTTGGTCGGGCCGAACGGTGCGGGCAAAACGACGCTACTGAACGTGATTTCGGGTCTGTACAGCGCGGAGGAGGGACGATTTCTTCTGAAGGGGCAGCCGCTTGTGCCGCGTTCGTTGTCCTCCGTCTCGGAGCTGGGCATTGCTAGAACGTTCCAGCATTCACGGCTATTTAAGGAATTATCGGTAGTTGAAAATGTGATGACGGGCGTAGCGCGAAGCCAGCGCAGCGGAATCGCGGAGGCGCTTCTGCGCACGCCGGGGCAGCTCCGCAAGGAGAAGGCGATGCGTGCCAGAGCGCATGCGCTGCTGGACTTGATCGGCTTCGAGGGAGGCAGGGATTTGCCGGCCAGCCAACTGCCTTACGGCCACCAACGCATGGTGGAAATCGCTCGCGCCTTAGCTACGGAGCCTAGTCTGCTGCTGCTTGACGAACCGGCTGCGGGTATGACCGCGGCGGAGATCGAACACTTGGAGCGGCTGCTGCAGAAGCTGGTCAAAGGCGGCATCACCGTTATTTTGATCGAGCATCATATGGACTTCGTACAGCGTGTATCGGATACAGTGACCGTGCTCGACTTTGGCCGCGTTATTGGCACGGGCAGTCCGGATCAGATGCTGAACGATCCCCGTGTCATCCGTGCTTATCTGGGCGAAGAGGAGGAGGTGGCGGCCGGTGCTGAGCATTAAAGGACTGCATGTGCGATATGGCGCGATTCACGCGCTGAAGGGAATCGATCTTGAAGTAGGCGAAGGCGAGATTGTCGCTGTTATCGGCTCGAACGGCGCGGGCAAGACAACGCTGCTGCAATCCGTGTTAGGGCTCGTGAAGCCTGGCGGAGGGACTGTGACATTCGAGGGCAAAGATATTATAGGGTTGTCCGCCAGTCGAACCTCTAATCTTGGCGTTTCGCTCGTTCCCGAGGGGCGGGAGGTGTTCGGGACGTTGTCCGTACTCGAGAACTTGCGGATGGGACTGAAGCAGAAGATCGGTTCCGTCTCGCGCGCTCAATTCGACAAGGAATTGGAGCTCGTGTTCGAGCGGTTTCCGCGCTTGCATGAGCGGCGCCATCAGTTGGCCTTCACGTTAAGCGGCGGAGAGCAGCAGATGCTTGTTCTGTCGCGGGCGATGATCAGCAAGCCGAAGCTACTGCTCCTCGACGAGCCGTCGCTGGGCTTAGCTCCAATTATCGTGAACGAAATATTCGCGACTATCTCCGAGCTTAGCCGGGAAGGCGTATCGATTCTGCTCGTGGAGCAAATGGCGCATAAAGCGCTGTCGATAGCGGGAAGAGGGTATGTTATAGATAACGGAACGGTGGCCATGCACGGCCCGGCGGCAGCTTTGCTAGGCGACGAACGCATGATCAAGGTTTATTTGGGCGTACATTAAAGAAACTTATTATAGTCGCGAAAGGTGATGCAGCATGAAGCGAACAACAATAAACCGCATTCGCATAGGCGAAGATTTATATGATATGACGATTGATCGAGAGCTGGGCGTTATTACTAGCTTGGAGAAAAATATCGGCGTGATGATGGCTGGCGGGTCTGGCGAAGCTGGAGGAGAAGAGGCGCTGGATGCAGGCGGGCTGCTATACTTGCCTGCCATGAGTGATATGCACATCCATCTCGATAAGCATTTTCTCGGGGAGCCGTGGAAGCCGCTGCAGCCGTTCGTGACGCTTCCTGGTCAGCTTGCTTTCGAGAAAGCAATGATCAAGACGATGCCGACGACAGCCGCGGATCGGGCAAGGCGTCTCATCGACCTGCTGCTGAGTCACGGCACGACGAAGATCCGGACGCATGTCGATGTCGATCCGGTGATCGGTATCTCCCATCTGGAGCATGTGCTTGCGGTGAGGGAGGAGTACCGGGGCGTGATGGAGATCGAGATCGTCGCATTTCCGCAGCAAGGGCTGCTGCGCTCCGATTCCGTTAAGGTCATGAAGGCAGCTCTGCGTGCAGGCGCCGAATATGTCGGCGGTGTCGACCCGGCAGGGCTGGATCGTCAAGTCGACTTCAGCCTCGAGACGATGTTCGAGCTTAGCTCGGAATTTGGCGCAGGCGTTGATCTTCATCTTCACGACCCCGGCCATCTAGGCCTGTACACGATCAGCCGCTTCGGCGACTTGACGGTTCAAGCGGGCAAAGGCGGACGTACGGCTGTTAGCCATGCGTATTGCCTAGGCCAAGTGACGGAGGGCGAATCGCGCGACCTGGCGCAGAAGCTTGCGGCGGACAACGTCGCCATTATTACGAGTGTGCCAATCGATCGGCCGATGCCTCGCGTCGATCAGTTAATCGCCGAAGGTGTGCGCGTTCACGTCGGCTGCGACAATATTCTAGATGCATGGAGCCCGTTCGGCAACGGCGATTTGCTTGCAAGGGGCTCGAGGCTCGCCGAGAAGCTGGGCTGGATCGTCGACGAGGATCTGTTGCGGACGTATCCCCTCATCTCGTCGGGCTCGCTCGTGCCGAAGGCGGGGGACCCCGCCAGCTTTATGCTCGTAGACGCCATGAATCCGAAGCATGCGATTGCTCTTGCTCCGCCTCGCGAAGCGGTATTCTCCGCCGGCAAGCTGGTTGGCGGCAGGTGGAAGGAAGCGGCCGAACGTTTTGTTGCACCCGCTGCTTTGACCCGCTTGTAAAGTTACTATTCAGAAGCACGGCCAGACACCATTCAAGTAAGCTAGGTGTTTGGCAAGTGCTTTTTTTGCGTTCTTGGACATAATAGATTCGCGGAACAAGGGATTATTTTCTATGTTGACATGAAACCTAATGGTTTCATACAATGAGAGAGTGTTAAATGGGAAACCATTTGGTTTCATAATTATTGATTTTAGAGTGGACAAGCTCGTTCATCATTAGAACATTGGAGGTTATACTTATGGGAGACAACATTCATACACAGGACAAGCTGCCGGATATTCGCCAGACGGTCTTGTTGAAAGCGCCGATAGAGAAAGTATGGAAGGCCGTATCTACGGCAGAAGGCATTGCAGCTTGGTTTATGCCGCCGAGCGATTTTCAGACGGTGGTCGGCTTCGAGTTTCATTTGAATGCAGGACCATTCGGTCAATCGCCCTGCAAAGTAACGGAGGTCGATCCGCCGAACCGTTTGTCGTTTAATTGGGGCAAGGATTGGACGCTGACGTTCGAGCTGGCCGAGCTGCAAGGTGAGACGGAATTCACGCTCATTCATGGCGGATGGACAGCTGGCATGGCGACCGAGTTCGGCGAACCGCATGACATCGTGCGAGGCAGAATGGAGCAAGGCTGGTCTGGCATTGGGCAGAAGCTCAGCAGCTATGTAGAGGGTTAAGATGGCCGAACCGCAGCCGAAGCATGATGTGTTTCAAGCGATAGCCGACCCGACGCGGCGCAAGGTGCTTGAGCTGCTGGGCGATGAGGAACTGCCGCTAAACGCTATCAGCGGGCACTTCGCGATGAGCCGTACGGCCGTGTCGAAGCATCTCCGCGTCTTATCGGACGCCGGACTCGTGAAGGACCGGAAGGTCGGGCGCGAGACGCGCTACCGTCTAGACCCCGATCCGCTTAGAGAGCTGAAGCGCTGGCTGGCGTTTTACGAGCGCTTCTGGGATAACAAGCTCGCCGCGCTTAAGAGATATGTGGAAGTGGATGAAACAATGTGATATCCTTGAAACCTCTGGCATTGGACAAACGTAAAGAGGAATAACAGGGGCAAATGTTAAGTAAACACCAGCAGCCTTCTTATGGGCAGTTGGTGTTTTTCATAGCAAACATCACATGGATTATTCAGATATACTCTGGCATATAGGCGCTATGAAAGAATACAGGCAGTATAGCAATGATTATATTTTGTTGAATTTTAAATGAGAGGAGCGTTAACGATCACTAATGAATGATCAGCAATTCCTTAACGGTTGGGCTGAATTCAACCGTAGGAAATGGAACTGTGATGCAATTGTTAAGACCTATAAAGCATCAAATTCTGATGCGTATTGCGATAGCTTGTTGTTTTTAAATAACAACAAAAAGCTGTTTCTGCCTCCGCTTAATCCGTATAACCCGACCTTTTTTCATCCTACTCCGACGAATAAGGCACAAAAGATTGGAAGCCAGTGGCATGAGGTTTCAAAAGTGTTTATTGATAGCCTTTATGAATATGCGGGCTCGGCTAATTTTTATTTTCCACCTGAAATTACGGATATTCGCCCATTCTTGTGGAAGGGTTTTATTGCTGATATCAAATATACATATTATGTTGACTTGCCCTATTCGTTAGATCATATCAGCCCTTCTCTGCGCAACAAAATGAAAAAAGCGAACACATTAGATTACTACTCCGTTCGAACAGACGATATGGAAGCTATTCATCATTGTTTAGCTGGAACGGAAGCTAGGAAAGGTTTTAGCCATCAGTTATCTGTTAAGGACTTATTGATGGCACAGGAGCTGCTTGGTAAAGAAAGGTTCCGCGGTTATGTTTGTTATTCCAAAGACGGAGCACCGGTGAGCGCCAGTATTACCTTGGTAACGGGTGATGAAAACGCAATTGGATGGATTTCGGCTTCCAAAAGCGAGCATCTCAGCGATGGGATCGTGCAGCAGCTACAAAATCTTGAGTTTAATGATTTGAGCGAGATCGGAATAAAAGTATTCGACTTCTATGGGGCGAATATTGAATCCGTGTCGGTATCGAAATCTCATTGGGGTGGTAGTTTGCGGGCTTATTACGGAATTAGGCTGCCCGGATACAAAGAAGTGGTTCGAGCCGGTCGCGATTGGTTGGCATTGAATTCAAAGAAGAGAATGACAAAGTAAATCCGTTTTCCATATAAGATTGCAAGGCTGGGCCACATTCATTGGCATACAATGAATGCTGTCCAGCCTTGTTTTCTTTTTTGCGCATATAGGAGATAAATTACGGTAGCAGGAAATGTTAAGCTCTAAAATTTATAGTAGTGAAATATATATTGACGGCATCGAGCAATGAGCAGTATGGTAGGAAATGTATGGGGATTATACGGTAATGCAACTAGGAATCTGCAGAACTCATGCGATTGAGTTATATATTGAGGGAGATGAGATTTTCTATTATGTATGAACAACAGTTTCTGGAACGTTGGGCTGAGTTCAATCAAAGAAAATGGAATTGCAAAGTGATTCTTTCGAAATTTCAAGCTCAAAATTCGGAAGCGTACGGCCAAAGCTTATTCTTTCTCAACAAGCAGGGACAACTTTATTTGCCGCCGCTGAATCCGTATCACCCTACGACGTTTCACCCAACAGCTACTACAAATGCACAAAGAATCGGAAAACAATGGCATAGCGTTTCAGAAGTTATGACGAGTAAGCTATCGGAGGTGGCGGGGTCAGCCAATTTTATATTCCCGCCGAATATTGCCGATATTCGTCCCTTCCTATGGAGCGGGTTTAAATCAACCATCAAATATACCTATCACAGCCAATTTCCGTATTTGCCCGAGCAAGTCGATTCCTCTATACGCAGTAAAATAAAAAAGGCAAATAGTAATGGTTACTATTCGGTTAAAACGGATGATATCGAAGCTGTATTTCATTGCTTGGAAGGTACAGAAGCCAGACAAGGATTTAGTCACCAAATCACGGTTAGAGACTTGCAAATGGCGCGTGAGCTGTTAGGTGACGAAGCGTTCAGGTGTTATGTAAGTTATTCCAAGGAGGGTGAGCCGGTAAGCTCATGCATTATATTAAGGACGAGCGCGGAACACGCCTTTGGCTGGATCGCAGGCAGTAAGAGCGAACATCTCACTAAAGGTGTCGTACAGCAACTCCAAGACTTTGCTTTTGATAACCTCAGTGCAAACGGAGTGAAAGAATTTGATTTCTCGGGAGCTAACATTGAATCGGTATCGGAGTCGAAATCGTATTGGAAGGTAGAGCTTAGGCCTTATTACGGTATTAGGCTCCCGGGCTATAAAGACGTAATCCGAGCGGGACGCGACTGGATGGCGCGAAACAAGAAGCAAAAAATAATTACATAATGAGAAGAAAGTTAGATAGCGGCAGAGCCGTGCCTGCATCCTTTGCGAAAGATGCGGGCACGGCTCTGCATTATTCTTCATTTAAATATAGGTATGGCTGCTATTGCTGAATTAGCTCTAAGTTCGAATAATCTTCCTGGGAAACGACTTGCGCCATAATTTGGTGCTTCTTAAGACGGTTGACGACGATGACCGCATCTTCGGAGGTCGAATTCGACAGCAGTATATAGATATCGCCGTTGAATGCAAGGCCAATAAAATCCGACTCGCGCAGCGAATCGTTAACTTGTTTGAGCAGCGGGCTGTCATGAATGATATCCCTTGAAAGTGATACGAGGGCGAAGCTTGCATTGTAATTGCGTTTTGCGTGCTCCCTGGACCGTATAACGGCAAGGAAAACTTCAGGCTTAAGAACAGGCACGCCTTCCAGATAGCGCTCATGCTGACTAAGATATAAGCTGCGGATATTTCGGGATAACGACGAAGCGATCAGCTCGTTATTAATGTTAATATCGTCGAGCGTCGCGCCCGTATTATCCGATTTTTTGGTTAGCGGCTTTAAATCGGCAGTGGATTGCGCGAACCATTCGTACGTGCGGCGAATGCCCGTCTCGAAGCTGAACTTAGGCGACCAACTCAAAGCATTCTTTAATCTGGTGTTGTCGAGTCTTGATCGATAAATGTCGCCTGTACGGGCTTTATGGTTCTTGATGTCGGTTATCGGCTGAATGCTGCCCAATATGTTTACTAAATCATTGACCGATTGCTCCGTATTGGTGGACAAGTTCATGATTCCGCTTTGATCGGAAAGGCTTGCTTGATAGATGACGTCCGCAACATCCTCCACGTATATGAAATCACGCGTTTGTCCGCCGTCCCCGTAAATCACAAGCTCCTTGCCGTCACGCATCCGTTCCATAAAAATAGATACGACTCCGCCCTCTCCAATCGATCCTTGTCGAGGTCCGTACACATTGCTGAATCGGAAGCAAATCGTATCCAATTGGTAGATTTCATTCCACTTTGTGCAATAGTATTCCCCGAGAAGCTTGTTGATTCCGTATGGCGAGACAGGCTGACAAGGCATTTCCTCGTTTAGCGGAATTTGATCATTTAATCCATATACGGCCGCAGAGGAAGCGAAAATGAGCTTTTTGGTTTTATATTTTGCGGCCAGCTGCAAGATGTTGGTTAGTCCCAGGATGTTGGATTTTGTATCCGCGTATGGATTTTCCATCGATGTGACCACATTGATCTGAGCTGCCAAATGAACGACAATATCGACATTATGGTTCTCGAAGATAGATTCGCATACTGTGCTTTCCACATCTGCGATGTATGATATATGGCGGAATTTGCAATTGGATATATGACCGGAGGTCATATTATCTATAATAATGACTTCATGTCCTTCGTTGAAAAACTTCTCCGCAACGAATGAGCCAATAAATCCGTAGCCGCCCGTAATTAACACTTTCACGCTACCACCCCATTTTCCCTTCTGATTTTAGGTGAAGAAGTCCGATCGCGGTTCTTTGGAAACCGGCGTTTTGCTATTATGTACGCTGCTAGAGTATTATTAAAAATTAAGTCTAATAGGTGATAGCAGGGTCTACTTGACTATGATAATTGTTTAGGAAGAGGTTGTAAACAAGTTCTAATTTATGGCTATAAGCCGGTTGAGAAAAAGGTGTCGAATCTTTTTTAAAATTAGGCTATGAATCTAGTAAAACCTATTGCTTTATACCTATTAATCTGGTAATATTTATTTAAATATTAAGAAACTTCATATACTTGATGTGTCGAAAAGGCAAACTGCGTGAAAGCGCAGGACGCAAAGCTATAGGGGCTAAATGGGAAACCACATGCCAGCCAGATTCCGAAAACTTTTCAGGTTCTATTACAGAACTTATGACATGTCATAGGTTCTTTTTCTGTTCATCACACCTGCAATCCCACTAACTTAATATTTGGAAACAGCGATAACGGCAAACCACGTGAAAGCGTGGGACGCAAAACTACAGGGGCTAAATGGGAAACCATATGCCAGCCAGTTCCCGAAATGTTTTCAGGAATGAGATAGGACAATCCTGAATTCTGGGATTGTCCTATCTTATTTTATTCAACGACATGGGGGTAGTGAGAATGGGAATTTTCAGCAAACTAACGAAGAGCATGACGGCGATGGTGCTTGTAACGATTTTGAGCGGCATCGGTTTTTATGGACTATTCATCGAAGAAGCGAACGCTGCTAGTATGATAAATGTTAAGACCTACGGTGCAAAGGGAGACGGCAAGACGGACGATACGTCCTCGATTAAAAAAGCGCTGGCAGAAGGCGCGGCGAAAAAAACGACGGTTTACTTTCCGAAAGGAACGTACCTGGTAAACCCGAAAGATCCGCTCGCTGTAAGCAGCAACGTGAAAGTGCTCGGTGATGGCGCAACTTCGATCATTAAGGCTAGCACAAAAGATTTCGGTTGGGAATTGATGCGTGTATCGGGAAAAGATATTGAGATCAGCAATATTTCACTCGACGGCAACAAACTAGTTAACCGCGTACTTGTTGTAAGCGGAGGCAGTGAGCGCGTTAATGTCAACAAATCGATTGTAGCGAATGCTTCACACAGCACAAAAACAAGCAGCGATTACTTCTCGGGCGTGCTTTCGGGAATTCTTGTATACGGCAATACGAAAGCTATCACAATCGACAGCAATGAAGTGAAAAATATTGTAGCAATCAATCCTACTGGCGGCAGCATGATTGCTAGAGGTATTTACGTAACAACGACATGGGGTAAAAGCGAAGCTGCAGCAGCTAATGTATCTATTACTAATAACTATATACACCACATCGGTCCTGCTGATGACGGCGACGGCATCTACTATGAAGATCCAAACATGGATTCAGGCAAAGGCATTGATACAAACAGCATTATCTCGAATAATAAATTCGACAATAACGCCAAACGCGCTATTAAGATTTATGCACAAGGCCTTACGGTAACAGGAAACCAAATTTTGAACTCGTACCTGCAAAACAATTATTACGCTTCGGGTTCGGATAAAGGGTCGATCGCTCCTGACATGTACTCGGCTATCAGTGTATACGGCAGCAACAACACGATTAAATCAAATACGATTAGCGGTATTGGAAGTTTCTATGCTGCAATCGAGGTAGGCGCTGTTGAGACGGTTAACAACATTGTGGTCAGCAACAATAAAATTACAATGGGGCCGAAGAGCGTTCAAAAAGGCAAAACGGCTATCCGTCTGGGGAACATCAACAAATTCACGATCGACGGCAACGTAATCGAGAATGGCGACAAAGGAATTTGGACTTGGCAAAACGCAGATAACGGTTCTATCACAAACAACAAAATTAAAATGACAAGCGGCGGGGGCATTGATTTAACGACTTACCTTGCGCAGTTTTCCCAAAAAAATATTGTGTGCTCCAATAACACCATTCAAGCTACACAATTCATTGTTAAGCTAGCAAGCAGCAACTTCAACGTACAAGTTCTATAGTACCTTTTCAACTACCAAGACTTCGACAATCAATGTCGAAGTCTTTTTATTGATTGAATTTATTATATAGAAGCAGTTGTGACTCAGAGGTACGGAAAATGTCGTTTCATTTTTATTTACTTGACGAGTTTTGAAGATTATAATACGAATATGCTTTCAGGTTCAGCCAAACAGTTCTGGACTATGTTGGGAATTTAGTGGAAATAGCAAGTAACTCTCTACATAAAGGACTGAGGATTTTTGACTGGACATAAAGGTCAATTTGTCATTTCGCTTGATTTTGAGTTGTTTTGGGGCATAAGGGATCTCTATGATCTAGATTGGTATAATAGGACGTTTGCGAAGGAAAGAGAGTTAATTCCAGAGGTTCTGACTCTATTTGAGAAATATGGCATTCATGCTACTTGGGCGACTGTAGGACTATTATTTTTTGAGTCTAAGGAAGCGATGTTAAATGGTTTACCATCTATTAAACCGGGTTATGTTCAACAAAATCTATCTCCATACCCATATTTAAAAAGTGAACAGGTAGGCTTAGATGAGAAGGTCGATCCTAACCACTATGCATCTTCGCTTATTCATTTGATTCGAAATTCGCCATTTCAGGCGATATCCACACATACCTTTTCACACTATTATTGCAAAGAAGAAGGCCAGACGGAGAAAGAATTTGCTGCAGATATACAGGCAAGCATCCAAATCGCCGAAAAACAAGGTATGACCTTGGAGAGCATTGTATTTCCAAGAAATCAAATTAACGAAACCTATTTGCCAACGCTCAATCGGCTAGGCATTAAGTCATATCGCGGAAATCCAAAGCATTGGATTTACAGACACGGCTATAGCACTAAAGATTCATTGTTTTTGAGAGCTGCTCGGCTGCTGGATACCTATATCAATCTGTCCGGTTATCATTGCTATCGCGCAGATCAAATAATGTCCGAGCTACCCGTAAACCTACCGGCAAGTCATTTTTTTAGGTCTTACTCCCCCAAGCTCCGCGTACTAGAGCCGTTTCGTATTAAGCGAATACTGGATGGAATGACCTATGCAGCGAAGCACAACCAAGTTTATCACCTCTGGTGGCATCCCTATAATTTGGCGAGCAATGCCAATGAGAATATGGATGTATTAAAGAGAATATTAGAACACTACCACAAACTGCAGCACAAGTACGGGATGACAAGTTTGAATATGGAGGAGTTATGTAATCAAGTGTTAAGAAGTGAAGAGGGACGTTCTTCCTATCAATCGCAGCATTAATCCCAAACATGAGGTGAACGAATGGACATTCAGTTTTTGAAAGAAGCGAGTAAACGGTATTTTATTGTTATTCTATTAGTGATAGCTCTCTCTGTTGGAGGAGCCTTTGCGTTAAATGCTTTCGTAAAGCCTACTTATGAGGCGAGTGTAAGCGTAGTTGCAAGCATAGCATCCTCTGGAGATGCAGGTATTTATAATGAGTTTCTAGCAAGCCAGCTATTAACTGGCACTTATAAGGATGCTTTGAAAAGCTATTATATAGCAAACAAAGTGAAAGAAAAGTTGGATAGTAACCTTACTGCAACCGAATTGCTTAATAAGCTGGTAGTGGAGACCAACGTGGATACTCTTGTTATTAAAATTAAAATAAAAGACGATCACGTGAAAGATGCCGTTGCCATTGCCAATGCGTACGGTGAGACGTTCCTATCGGAATCCAAATCAATTATTCAATACGCTAATATAACTTTATTGGATCTGGCGAGCATTGAACAAGCATCTGATCCGGTCAGTCCTAAAAAAGCATTCAATTTAGCGATTTCCTTGTTTATAGGAGTTTTTGTCGGGTTAAGCGTTGCTCTCATGTTGGAAGGGAAGCGGCAAGAACGCAAAAGAAAGCGTGCAGAGAACAGCAGCGTTTAGACGATGATAGTCATTTGTATAGAATGAGTGGACGGAGTGAAGTCGGAAATGATTAATTATGCCATCGTAGGATGCGGCCATATTGCTAATAAGCATATAGAAGCTATCGAGAAAATAGATCAAGCGAGCCTTGTTGCCATATGCGATACGAATCCCGAGAGATTGAACCAATACATGGAGCAGACTGGCGCGGAAGGATATTCGAGCATTGATGAAATGCTGGAACGACAATCAAATATTGATGTAGTTTGTATATGTACGCCAAGCGGTCTGCATGCTCCGTTAGCTGTTAAGGCAGCTAAGGCGGGCAAACATCTCATTATTGAAAAACCGCTTGCGCTAACAATTGGTGATGCCGATGCCATCGCTGCAGCCGTCAAATCCTCGGGAGTTAAAGCAGCAGTTGTCCACCCCAATCGCTATCGGCCAGCCATTAAGCAACTTAAATCTGCATTGGAACAAAATATGTTCGGAAAAATAAGCCATGTAAATGCCACGGTACGCTGGAACAGAGGACAAGCTTATTATGATCAAGCCCCATGGCGCGGCACCAAAGCGATGGATGGCGGAGTATTAATGAATCAAGCAGTGCATAATCTGGATTTGTTGCAATGGCTGTTTGGAAACGTAGTTCAAGTAAAATCTATGGTCGACACACGTATTCGAGCGATAGAAGCGGAGGATGTTGCAGTAGCCACACTGCGGTTTGAGAGCGGTGCGCTTGGAATCGTAGAAGCAGCCACTACGATTTATGACAAAAATTTAGAGGAATCCATTAGCGTATTCGGTGAAAAGGGCTATGCAATTATCGGGGGAGTAACCGCCAATTGGATTAAGCAGTGGAAGTGCGAATCCATGGGTGATGAAGCGATAGACTTGCTGAAGCAGGAGGTTGAAGCCAATCCGTACGGCGTATCGGGACATCAGCAGATAATTGAAGATATGATAGCTGCTATTCGCGACGATCGCGAACCGGTTGTAACGGTAGAGGACGGTAAGGCGGCGGTTCAACTCGTTATTGACATTGTCCAGGATGGCAGCGTAGTACCACAAATTAATTAATCCAGGGGGCGTCTTATACATATGGAATCTATTAAACTTAACGAGTTAAGTGATAGGTTAATTGAGAAGTTGCTAAATAAGTCCGCCGTCATTGGCGTGATAGGTTTAGGTTATGTCGGATTGCCGCTAGCCGTCGAGAAAGCCAAAGCGGGGTATAAAGTTATTGGGTTTGACGTTCAGCAAAAAAAAATCGATATGGTGAATAGCGGATATAACTATATCGGCGACGTAATCGACGAAGATTTGCGGATTATGGTCAAGAACGGGTCACTTCAGGCAACATCGGACTATTCCTTCTTAAGCGATGTCGATGCGGTCGCCATTTGTGTACCGACTCCACTTGATATCTATCAGCAGCCGGATACGAGTTATGTGGAAAGTTCGACTAAAGCGATATCCGAATACTTGCATCCTGGAATGCTTGTTGTATTGGAGAGCACGACTTATCCCGGCACGACGGAAGAGCTTGTTAAACCAATCTTGGAGGCAACGGGACTAAGATGCGGGGAGGATTTCTTCCTCGCTTATTCGCCTGAGAGGGTAGATCCTGGCAACAAGTTTTTCAATACCAAAAATACGCCTAAGGTAGTTGGAGGAATTACTCCGGCATGTTCCCAAGTTGCCCAGACGCTATATCGGCAAGTGCTTGACGGAGATGTGCATGCGGTATCCAGCCCCTCTATTGCCGAAATGGAAAAAATCTACGAAAACACGTTTAGACATATTAATATAGCGCTTGCCAACGAAATGGCCATTTTGTGTGACAGAATGGGCATAAACGTTTGGGAAGTCATTGACGCCGCCAAGTCGAAGCCGTACGGATTCATGGCCTTCTATCCCGGACCGGGTCTCGGCGGACACTGCATTCCAGTCGATCCGTTCTATCTGACCTGGAAGGCTAGAGAATACAACTACCATACTCGGCTTATTGAACTCGCAGGCGAAATTAACAATTCAATGCCGGAGTTTGTCGTTCAGAAGATTGGGGAAATTCTCAATAAGTTTAAGAAATCGGTAAATGGTTCAACGGTTTATTTACTTGGTGTCGCTTATAAAAAAGATATTGACGATTATCGGGAGTCGCCGGTTCTTAAGATTATCGAGCTGCTGGAGGAACGCGGAGCTAAGGTGTTGATCAGCGATACGCATATCGATTCGTTTAGATATAACGGTAATCAATATGAGTGCGTGGAGTTGACGGAGCAACGACTGGCTGAAGCCGATATAACGGTCATTACAACGGATCATTCCGGATTTGACTATGGCCTGATCGGTCGTGCTAGCCAAAGCTTATTCGATACGCGAAATGGCATGAAGTCATACGATAAACCGGAAAACTACCATTTGCTATAGGCTGGAGGTAACAAAAGTATGAGTTATTTCGCGCATCCGTCCGCCATTATTGATGATGGTGCATCTATTGGGGAAGGAACGAAAATTTGGCACTTCTCGCATGTATGTCCTACATCCGTTATTGGGAGCAATTGCAGCTTGGGGCAGAACGTATTCATTGCCAATGGCGTATCGGTTGGTAACGGCGTTAAGATTCAAAATAATGTATCGGTTTACGAGGGCGTGGAACTTGAGGATTACGTGTTTTGCGGTCCAAGTATGGTGTTTACGAATGTACGAACGCCTAGATCCGCATTCCCGCGTAACACAAGCAGCGATTATTACAAGACAACGGTTAAGCGCGGTGCATCTATCGGCGCTAATGCAACAGTCGTGTGTGGCGTAACCATTGGAGAATGGGCGTTTGTTGCTGCAGGAGCGGTAGTTAATAAAGATATAGCCCCTTACGAATTGCATGCTGGCGTTCCTGCAAGACGTTTGGGCTGGGTGTGCGAGTGCGGAGCCACTTTGCACTTCTCCAATCATGAAGCCGTCTGCGGCGAATGCGATCGCGAGTATGCTATGGAACAGGATTTGGTACGAAAAACGAAAGGGAGTTCACTATGAAACATATTCCGATTTTGGACCTCAGCTATGAGATTAATGAGCTCAAACCTCAATTAATGAATGCCTTTGAGAGCGTCATCGATAATGGCGTATTTATAATGGGAGCCAACGTTAAGCAGTTTGAAGCGGAGGCTGCCGCGTATTTGGGTGTTAAACATGCCGTGGCGTTAAACTCGGGGACGGACGCGCTCGTTATAGCGCTCCTCGCCGCAGGCATTCAGGAAGGAGACGAGGTCATCACGACCCCGTTCACCTTCTTCGCAACCGCGGAAGCGATAAGCCAAGTAAGAGCGACTCCCGTGTTCGTCGACGTTGAGCCTAGAACGTATAACCTTGATTTGAACCAGCTTGAAGCGGCAATAACGCCAAAAACCAAGGCAATCATACCGGTCCATCTCTTTGGCCATACCCTTGACATGGATCGTTTGATGTCCATAAGCGAGAAGTATGGTCTTGTAGTTGTTGAAGACGTCGCGCAAGCTTTCGGCGGTATGTATAAAAATAAAAAGGTAGGCACGATCGGGGATTTTGGCTGCTATTCCTTCTTCCCGTCCAAAAATTTGGGCGCCTATGGCGACGGAGGAATGCTTGTCACGAACGACGCCTCGTTTGCCGAGAAAGCAGCAATGTTACGGGTTCATGGTTCCAAGAAAAAATATTATAACGAGGTTGTCGGATTTAATTCCCGTCTGGATGAAATACAAGCAGCCATCTTGCGGATAAAGCTGCCGCATATCGATGAGTGGAACGAGGGGCGGAGAACCGCGGCGGACCGTTATGCCAAGCTATTGGAGGGCGTCGATGGAATCATTGCGCCAAGCGAGGACGATTACGCGAAGCACGTGTTCCATCAATATACGGTTCGGGTAACGAATGGAAAACGTGACGAGCTACAGAAGAAGCTGGAGGCTGAAGGGATAAGCACGATGGTTTATTACCCGGTTCCAGTACACAAGCTGCCGATTTATGAGTCTATGCGCGTTCAGATGCCCGTCTCCGAACAGCTGGCAGAAGAAGTGCTTTCGCTTCCTATATGGCCACAAATCGATGCAACCGTCCAGCAGTACGTGATTCAAAAAATAATTGAAGCTCTTCAATAAGGGGCCTTTTTATGCTCAAGAAGTTAAAAAACTTTTCACCTGATTTATTTTTCAAAAACGTTGTTGTGCTGGCGAGCGGGACGATCATAAGCCAGATTATTATCTTTGCGACATTGCCGATTATTACGCGGATTTATAATCCGGCCGATTATGGTACTTACTCTTTGTACACGTCCATCATAGCGATATTGTTGATGATGGTTTCTCTCTCCTATGAGAATGCGATAACGCTCCCGGAGGATGACAAGACGGCATCGAGCGTACTGACGCTTTCTTTGCGCATTTGCGTAGTCGTTAGCGTATTAAGCGGAATCGCCATCTATTTCGTGGCCAGTCCTCTTGCGCATTGGATGAACGAGCCCAGTATGAAAAACTATTTTTTGTTTGTCATTATTGGTCTGTTCGGGGCCGGATTCTATCAAATATTGAATTCGTGGTCGGTTCGCAAAAAATACTTTAGGCAGCTATCGCGAACAAAGTATACGCAGAGCATCGGTCAGGTCGGAACGCAGCTGGGCTTCAGCCTGCTGCACATCGGTCCGTCGGGCCTTATAGCGGGAGAGATTATCGGCCGCTTTGGCGGCGTTATTTCGCAATGGGGATTATGGAAGAGGGACGTCAAGAATCAAAACATTGTCACCACGGGCAAGGATCTAAAGGAGGTCGCTTATCGCTACCGTAGATTTCCTATGCTTTCACTAGCGTCGAATGTATTAAACGGTATCGGTTTGTACCTGCCTATGATTATGATTGCAGCCTATTACGGACCGCATGTTGCAGGTTTGCTGGCGCTTGGCCAGCGAATTCTTGGTTCGCCGATGACGCTAATTATGACCTCCGTTCGCCATGTGTATTTATCGGAGTCGTCGGAGTATATCAATTTATCGCCGGAGAAGCTGTATCCCCTGTTTCTCAAAACGGTTCGAAACGTTTTTCTGCTAGGCTTGCTTATTATTATTGTGATCGTGCTAATTGGCCCATCAACCTTTGCTTTCCTATTCGGGGAGGAGTGGGCGCAGTCAGGTGATTTCATTCGTATCTTGTCCATTATGTATCTGAGCCAATTTGTTGCCAACTCGGTAGGCACGACGATTGACGTCATGGAACGGCAGGATTTGCATCTTTATCGGGAGCTTATAAGAACAACAGTAATAATAGGCGCACTATTATTTGGGGAATTGACCAATCAACCTGCAGAGACGGCTATTTTGTATTTTAGTTTGGCTTCCACGTTCGGTTATATATTGCATCTCGCATTATCGTGGTTTTCAATCAAAAAGTTTAGGGGACGATGAGTTCACTTATAGGAACGAGGGTAAAGGAATTGTTTATATTACGATCTCCAATGTCGCGTAAACCTGAGAGAGAATATATCTACCGAGTCATCCTTGAACAATTCCTTGGCGTTGAATGCAGCATTCACTACGAAGACAGGAATGATGTGGAAATCACGCTTACGGGAAACCGGAAGGATACGCTTACTCTTTCCGATGTGCTGCTGCAGGTACAAGATGTGGATTGGCTAAAGCCGGATTCTATGCCCCAGCGTCCATTAAAGCGGATTGAGGTAGACATATTCAAGGATATGCCCGTCCTATACGGCATGCCGCAAGAGAACGGAGCATATGTCCAGGAGAAAGAGGGGACGTATTACATCGGTATCGATGTATTCGGAAGCGCCTTTTTTATGTTGACCAGGTACGAAGAGCTCGTGTCTAAGGAAAGAGACAGCCATGATCGATTTACGGCACGGCAATCGCTCGCATGGCAAGAACGATTTTTGAACAGGCCAATTATAAACGAATACATCCACTTCTTGCTTGGCATCATGAAGCGGCTATGGCCAGGGTTGGAAACAAAGAAGAGACAACCTAGGCTGCTCATAAGCCATGACGTGGATTTTCCGTATTATGTTTATAGGAGAGGGCCTTTGAGTATTGCGAAGGAAAGCTTAGGCGATATCGTCAGACGGCATAACATGGAATCGGGAATGAAGAAGGCAAGCATGTTATGGAAAGGCAGCCGAAGGTTGGAGACTGACCCTTATAATCGGTTTCATTATTTAATGGAGCTTAGCGAACGCCACGGCATACAGAGTGCCTTCTACTTCATTACGGAAGAAACAAGGCGGGGCATGGACGGCAACTATTCGATCGAAGATCCGAACGTTCATTCCATAATGAGGGAGATCAATCAGCGGGGGCATGAGATAGGACTCCACCCCAGCTATGATACATACACGAGCTCGGCAAGCATTCGGGGGCAATTCGATAAACTAAAAGAGATCTCCGAATCGCTCGGGATCAGACAGCAACGGTGGGGCGGCAGGCAGCATTACTTGCGATGGAGCGCTTCGGAAACATGGCAGCACTGGGAGGATGCCGGCCTGCAATACGACAGTACGGTCGGTTATGCGGACATTGCCGGCTTCCGTTCGGGTATATGCTATGAATATCCTGTCTTTAATTTGTTGACTAGGCAGTCGCTGAAGCTGACAGAGAGACCGCTCATTGTCATGGACCAGACTTTGCTGCATTACGAATATATGCATTTAGACTCGCAACAGGCGCTGCAAGCAATAAGGGAGTATTACAAGTCATGCATGCAATACGATGGCGATTTTACGCTGTTGTGGCATAACAGCCAACTGGTGAAATCATCCGATCGGTCTGTTTATCAGACATTTATGGAACAGCTGGGCAGGCGGTAAAGCAGAAAGGTGAATGTGAATTGAAGATTGCATACCTGATACATTGGAACGAGGGTCCCGAGAGCGGCGTTTTCAAGAAGGTTATTCAACAAATGACGCAATGGCATCAGTTGGGAAACGAAGTAGCTTTGTTTCTGTTCACCCACAAGGGGGATATCGAGTGGGCCGGGGAATTGCCTGATATCCGTTGTTTCGTGCAGCCATATACCGGTTGGGGGGATCGCTTTCCGCAATTCAAAAAACTCGCGAAACAACTAGACGACTGGCAGCCAACGGTGATTTACCATCGGTTTGATTTGTTCTATTTCTCATTGCCTAAGCTGCTCAGAAAGTATGCATCCATATTGGAGATCAATACAAACGACTTGACGGAAATGCGCATGGATCGCGATCTCAGGTACTATTACCACCGGCTAACGCGCGGATTGGTTCTAAGGGCGACTGACGGTTTTGTGTTCGTAAGCGGCGAGTTGGCCGAAGAGGGGCATACCAAACGTTATGTACGCGATCATGTCGTTATCGGCAACGGTATACGATTGGATGATTTTCAACCTTCGCTTCCTCCCGCTAACACTGCGCCACGATTCGTTTTTATAGGTTCGGCGGGCCAATCCTGGCACGGTATCGATCATATTTCGATTTTGGCGAAAGCACGTCCGCAGTGGCATTTCGATATTATCGGCGCTGAGCGGACGGAGCTGGAAGAGGCTGTTCCGGCCAATATGCATTTTCACGGCAAGATGAGCAGGCCTCAATACCAGCACTTAATGGATCAGGCGGATATTGCGATCGGAACGCTAGCGTTGTACAGGAAGCAGATGAGTGAGGCTTCTCCTCTTAAGGTAAGGGAATACCTGGCGAATGGCCTCCCTGTTATTATTGCATATGAGGAAACGGATTTTAACGAAGATGTCCCCCATATTCTCGTGCTGCGCAACGGGCCCGACAATATTCATAACGGTTTGACTGCGATCGATGCGTTTGTAGAAACGTGGCAGGGGAAGCGCGTAGACAGAGAAAGCGTCTCTCGTTTGGATACGTTGGTTAAAGAGGCGCAGCGCCTATCATATATGAAGCAAATTACGGATAAGAAGGGGACCCTACGTGAACGTTGAATCGCTACTCTTTCTGGCGTTAGCGGCAAGTATGGCCGTTTTCTTTGTTCAATGCATGACCATGCTGAAACTGAATATCGACGCGGGCTATATTGTCGGCTTCGCCGTTTATTTCGATATGTTCGGCTATTTCTACAAACAGTACGTACCAACAAACTCCTTTGTGCTTTTGATTGCAGCTCCTTTGCTGCCCGTTTGTTTAGCGCTGCTCAAGAGGTCCGCCCGTACAGAAGGCTTGTTGACCGAGCCCGGCTTATGGGTATGGGGACTATTTCTATTGTATAGTGTCACCGCGCTATCATGGGCTTCGCACGAATCGGACGGAATGATGAAAGAACAAATCTTGTTTATTCGCGGGGTCATTCCGGGTATCTATGCGTATATCATTTACAAAAAATACAAGACCTTCTCTTGGACGGTCGTTGCGTTGTTCGGACTGGCTTATGCGGTCATGCATCTACTTCTCGGCGGCTATACTTCAGAGTTCCCCGGGCGGTTGACCATGCCGGGCGGAAATCCCATCTATGATTCCAGGATCGCTTTCTTTACAATAGCCGTCTGCTTATGGGGGCGGAATATCCATCCGGTCATTCGGCTTGTCGTGATCGCCGTCGCGCTAGTCTCGGGGTTGTATACGCAATCCAGAGGCCCGCTTGTTGCTTTTGTCCTCGTTAACGTTCTTGTATTTGCTCTTGTCCTAATCCAGAAATACAGGAAAGGCGAGCTGAAAGTACTTGCCCGGTATGCTGTTCCTCTGTGTTTCGCGATTTTATTCGTCTTGTTCGGCAGCTACCTCTATGTGGGTCATTCCCACGAGTGGCTGGACAGCAGCAGGTTTACGGTTCTGTTTGACCGGGATCAGCTGCAGGCGGACGACAATTACTTGGGAAGGCTTAACCTGCAGAAGGAAGCTCTGGCGAGATTCATGGAGCATCCATTCTTCGGTGCGGGGCTTGGCGCAAGCTCTCCCGGGATTACGCACGATCATCCCCATAACGTTATCATCGAGATGGCAAGCGAATTAGGGATAATCGGGTTAATTCTATGGTTCGGCGCCTTTCTGTTCTCCATATGGATGGCATCCAAAAACCACATTATGTTGGTGCTGCTGTTGCAAACATTTGGATACGCCCAAATGAGCGGGGACTTCGGCTATAATTACGAGTATATATTGATGGCGTTCGTCGCTATGGCTTTAGTGCCCAAGAAAGAGGGAACAGGGAGGGAATGGCATGCGGAAAATACTGTTTCTCATTACCGGATTTGATTATGCGGGCGCGGAGAACCAAGTTGTCCAATTATGCAGGGGGCTTCGGGCTAAACATTATAACATCCTTATTGTCAGCATGATCAAACCGGTAGCTTACTTGGACGAGCTAAAGAGGCTTGGTGTAGATATTCAATCGTTGCACATGAACAAAGGGGTGCCAGATCCGCGCGCACTATTGAAACTGCGACGTATCGTGAAGTCGTTCGGACCGGATATTGTTCATAGTCATCTTGTCCATGCCAATATTATGGCTCGCGTTGCTCGCCTATTGGTGAAGATGCCTGTTCTAATCTGTACTGCTCATAATATTAATGAAGGTGGCAGATTGCGGGAATGGATGTATCGGATTACCGATCCGCTATGCGATCTGACTACCAATGTCAGCCAAGAGGCGGTAAACCGTTACATCGATATTAAAGCGGCACCCGAGAACAAAATTATTTACGTGCCGAACGGAATCGACATGAGCCAATTCGAAAAAAACGATCACGATTATTCGAATATACGCAACGAGCTGGGCCTAGGCGGACAATTTGTGTGGTTGGCTATCGGGCGTTTTGTGCCGGAGAAGGACTACGCGAACATGTTAAAGGCTTACGCCCTGATCGTGCGCAGCTACCCGACAAGCATGCTGTTGATCGCAGGCATTGGCGTAGAGCGCGAGGCCATGGAAAAGCTAAGCCGCGATCTGGGACTCGAGCAGAACGTTCGGTTTCTAGGCATACGGACCGACATTCCGAAACTGATGAATGCTGTCGATGCATACCTCATGTCGTCCAAATGGGAAGGGCTCCCCATCGTGCTGCTGGAGGCGGCAGCAAGCGGCTTGCCAATCGTGGCTACGAAGGTAGGAGGCAACGCCGAGGTCGTTCATCACGAGACGAACGGTTATCTTGTGCCCTCGGAGAATGAGAAGGAGCTGGCCGATAAAATGGCGCTTCTCATGGATAAATCCGAAAGCGAGCGGCGCCATATGGGCGAGCAAGGAAAAGCATACATTGAGAGCCATTATAATATGCAAAAAATCATAGAGCGGTGGGAACAGCTGTATGGCGAAGCCCGCCAAGGGATGAGCAACATTCCAAGGTACGCAGGCGGTGAACAGTAAAATGAGCAACAAGAAAGCTGCCTATGTAGCAACCGTATATGCGCATATCAGTTCTTTCCACCTTCCTTTTATCCGGGATCTGCAGGAGCAGGGTTATGAGGTGCATGTATACGCAAGTCCCGACCATTGCCTGGAAGACGTGAAGAAGACAGGGGTAGAATGCCGGGATATACCGTTCAGCCGCAACCCGCTGGCGGGAAGCAATATCGCCGCGTTGAAGGAGCTTACCAAGCGGTTTCGAGAAGAGAAGTATCATTTGGTTCATGTACATACGCCGAATGCAAGCGTCATATGCCGGATTGCGGCATGGCGTGCGAAACTGAAAAATATCGTATATACCGCTCATGGCTTTCATTTTTTCAAAGGCGCCTCCATTGCTAACTGGCTCATTTATTTCCCTGTGGAGTGGATGATGTCATCGCTGACGGATACGCTTATCACCATAAACAAAGAAGACTACGAGCGGGCAAAACGATTCCCGGTTCGCGGGTCAGCCATCTATATGCCGGGCGTCGGTATCGATTTAAGCCGTTACCGTAGTCTAGAGCCGGTTAGCGTGAGCGAATTAAAGTCGGAACTGGGCATCAGAGACGATTCCTACGTCATCCTGTGTATTGCCGAGCTAAATCGCAATAAGAACCAGGAGCAGCTTATCCGAAGCATTGGCGAGCTGAAGAAAATGGGAGTGCCGGTTGTTGGCGTTATTGCGGGCACAGGGACCATGGAGAGCCACTACCAATCGCTTGCACGGGAGCTTGGCCTTGAGGGCGATATTCGATTCCTCGGTTTCCGCAGGGACGTTCCGGAGCTTATGAATATAGCCGACGTCGTGACGCTGATGTCCCGGCGCGAAGGGCTGCCAAAGGTATTGCTCGAGGCGATGGGGGTCGGCAAACCGATGGTCGTAACGTCAGTTCGCGGCAATCGCGATCTCGTCGTAAGCGGGCATAACGGCTACGTCGTGCCGGTAGACGATGTACCGGAGACGGTTCGGGCCTTTTACAAATTGTACGATGACAGAGAGGCAAGGGACGAAATGGGACGGAATAGCTATAAGGATGCTAGCCACTATGATTTAAACGCCATTAGACAGCTTATGACGGAGGCTTATGCACGCCTTACGTAACCGCGACTTTCGATAAACAAGGGGAAGAAAGGGGCGGTTTCATGACAAAACTGTTTCGTATGAACGGGCTTAAAATCGTGTTGTTGCTGCTTGATTGTTTTTTCATATACGTAAGCTTTATCGTAGCTTATCAATTGGAGTATCAAAGCGCGATACCAAGCGTGGAATGGGAATCTTTCCGGCAATATGCGCCATGGCTGGGCTTGTTGACGTTATTGACTTATTATTTTTTCAATCTATACGATTTGGCAGGGCGACGGAAGCCGGCCAAATTTCTGTATAACCTCATTTTGGCACATGTCGTATTTATTGCGGAAATGATCGTTTTAAGCTATTGGCTCAAGACGTTTAGCCTGCCCAAAACGATAGCTATTATTGCATTTTTCATCCAACTGGGGCTTGCATTCGGATTAAGGCTGCTAATCTTTTTCGTTCAATCCAAAGTGATCGGCAAAAAAAAGGCGGTCATTTTCGCGCCGGAAGCCGATATCGACGTTTCCATGGTAGAGAAAATGGTGGACAAAGGGAAGGCTTGGTTCGATGTGCAGCGCATCATTATAGCAACCGACGATATGCACATCGGCGACCATGTTTTCGATGACATTGAAGTTATATTATTGGGGCCGGGCTTAACGGCGCAGTTGAAAACGAAGCTGATGCGGGAAGCGGGCAAGCAAAGAATCGAAGTGCTGCTCATTCCGGAGTTTTATGAGTTGTATTTAATGGACGCGGAAACTCAGCAGATTGATGATTTGTTAGTATATTCCGTTGTTCCTCCCCATCTGACGCACTTGGAGCGGATCGCCAAACGGACGATCGATGTTACGATCTCCGGCATTTTATTGCTGATCGCTTCACCCGTTATGCTGCTGATGTTCGTCGTTATTCCGATTTCGTCCAAAGGGAAGGCGCTATTCGTACAAGATCGGGTTGGTCTTTACGAGAAGCCGTTCAAGCTTTACAAATTCAGAAGCATGGTCGATAATGCGGAGAAAAGCACGGGTCCAGTGCTGGCTAGCGATAGGGATCCCCGTATTACGCGACTAGGGCAATTCATAAGAGCCACCCGAATCGATGAACTGCCGCAGCTCATCAACGTTCTTGCAGGCGATATGAGTTTAGTCGGACCAAGACCGGAGAGAGAATTTTTTATTACGCAGTTTAAAGAGGAGCTCCCTCATTATACGTATCGTCTTATGGTCAAGCCGGGGCTGACAGGACTCGCGCAAGTCATGGCCAATTATACGACGACGCCGTCGGATAAGCTTCGTTACGACATTCGGTATATACGGACATATTCGCCGCTGCTTGATCTGAAAATTTTGTTCCAGACGATTATTGTCGTACTGTCTCGAGAGCAATCCAAAGGGGTCTCGGCTGCTGGCGATGATAGCAGAAAAACAAAGGCCCTTATACAGAAGGCCATGCATGAGGTAGCGATCGCGAAGGAGTAAACGGAGGGAACGGCATGAAGCAATACTCTAAAATCCAATATGCGATTGTCGTTTCCATTGTGCTTGGAATCATGGCGTTAGCGTATTTCTCATTGTTTTATGATGGCAGTAAAGAAGGAAGCGTACAGGAGATTAACCGATACGAGAATGCGATTAATGTGAAAGACGTTGGGGCGGTTGGGGACGGCATAGCAGACGATACGGCTGCCATACAACAAGCGATTGATCAGGCTGCCAAACAAAATCTGATTGTCTACGTCCCCAACGGCACTTACATCATTGATCCGGAGAAACCGTTGAATATTCCAACCGGTACGAAACTGTACGGGGATGGCAAGGAATCGGTGCTCAAAGCCGATGGCGCTCGTTTTGGATGGGATATTGTTCGCATACACGGTCAGCAAATCGAAATTCGCCATTTATTTATGGATGGCAATCAAGCGGTTAACCGGGTCGTCGTCGTTCGCGCCGGCAGCTCCCAAGTATCCCTGACCAATACCTTTATCGCCAATGCTTCGCAAAGCGAAGACAAGAACAGTAAATACTATGACCAATTAGTTGCCGGCATCGTCGTGTACGGGGAAACAAGCGATATTAAAATAAGCAATTCGGAGATCTCGAATGTATATGCTAAACATGCGACAAACGGCATTCGCATTGCAAGAGGCATCTACATTACGAAGACGTGGGGGGCAACCGAGAAGGCAGCCATGAACGTGGAGATTTCGAATAGCTACATCCATGATGTCGGTCCTAAGGATCAAGCGGATTGCCTTTATTACGAGGATCCTAACATAGGGCAGGGCGAAGCGGTTCAAACGGGCAGCGTAATCCGCAACAACCAGTTCGCAAGATGTGCCAAGCGGGCTATCAATATTCACGCGAACGGCGTTGTCGTAGAAGGCAATAAAATAATGAATACATACCTCGGCGACAACAGTTCCGGTGATAGCGATCCGTCAAAAAAAACGGGCGCTGACATGTACTCGGGCATCACGATCAATGCCGATAACGTCACGGTTCGCAACAATACATTAGAAGGAATCGGAAGTTTTTACGCGGGAATCGAGATCGGAGTCTACGATCCAATCAAGGGTATCACGGTAACAAACAATCGTGTGTTTATGGGCAAAGCAAGTAAAATCGAGGATACGACGGCCATACGCGTTGGAAACGTGGATCAATATACGATAACCTCGAACAGGCTTGAAAACGGGTTAAGAGGAATATGGACGTGGCTAAGCTCCTCGAACGGGCGGATTGCGGATAATATAATCATCATGCCTCAAGGCGGAGGCATTGATCTTTCGACCTATTTGACTCCGAACTATCAGCAGAAGATGACGGTTGAGAATAATAGAATCACAGCGTCCGGCTATATGATTTTATCCGATCCTAGAAATCAAAGCATGACCATTATAGAAGAACAAGAATAGAGGCGCACCCTAGTCGGGAAGCGCCTCTATTTTTAATTTGCGGGCCGTTATGACGTTGTTGGAAACGACGACCTTGGAATTTTTGTATTCCGTATAAAGTGTGAAGCGTATGCCGAAATCGATTTTATCGATCGTATTCGTTTTGATTGTGCCGACTTGCGTATCTGTGACGGGCGAGAATATGCCGGTCTGCATGTTCGTGATATTGTTGCCGTGCACTTTGAAGCTATTGATGGAGCCGAGCCGGATTCCGTTCGTATTTTTGATATTCGCTTTGGCGCCATTCGAGATGGTATTGTTGTAGATCGCGATATTACGCAAATCGCCAAGATCGGCTTCGATTCCAGCATAGTAGCTCCCGACGCCGTCAATGACATTGTCCCTTACGACGACATTGCTGGCATAGACGGAAATGCCGGCGAACATATCCTGAGGAACAGCGTCCCATTTCGGATACATATAGTTGTTGTTGTTCAGATATACGTTCGTAATATGGTTTTTCGAGACCGTCACGCCTTGCACGGATATTTTGATTCCGCGCTTCGCGACGTGCGTAATCGTGTTACTGTCCACAATGGAGCCAGAACTAACGGCGTCTTTCTCCGGCATATCGAAATAAATGCCATCGGCGTCATCCCGAGGTTTAATGTTGCTTATGTAGTTATTCGTAATTTTCACCCGCTGCGCATAAGGGAGATCGTCCTCCGCATAGACCATGATGCCGCGTGCGACGGGGTCGGCGTTGAAAGCATATATATTGCGAATGACGTTTTTGTCGATTGTAATGTCCGATGTGCCGCCATATACCAGTATGCCGGATACGGTAGCCTCATAGGCGCTGCTATTGGGATTTTTGGACTGAGTGATGTTCTGAATAACGCTATTGATTACTTTAATATTTTTGGCATTGGAATGGATGCCGATTCCGCGAATCAGCTTAAAGCCGGCATCTATCTTCAAGCCGTTGATCGTAATGTTCGAGCCTCTGATGTCAAACCCCTCATATCCGAACGAATCCGTAGCGGAGAAGTTTTTGAACGTAAGCACGGGCTTGGATTGTCCAACTATGCTTACGTTGCTCCTCACATAGAGAGGTTCGGCGATGTCGATTAAATATTCGCCTTTGGGGACGAGCACGACGCCGCCATTTTTGTTCTCCGACACTTTGCGAAGTGCGGTTGCGAATGCTTTCGAGTCATTGGATTTGCCGTCACCTTTGGCACCGACATGAAGCACGTTCACGGTATAAGGAATCTCGGCATTGGCGGTATCCTGGTTATAGGGATATAAAAGAACGAAGGTAGCAATCGCGGCAAAAGCGAAAGCCACAATCTGAATACGTCTTATCATGCAAACAAGCTCCTAACGATTGATATGATAGGTCAAGTGGATATTGTTGGATAAAAAGAGGATTACCAAGATTATAGCATACCGTATGAGGGAGATAAACCAAAGGAGATAGAAAAGCAGACTATCCTACTAGAGGATAGTCTGCCAGCATTACTTGATTAAAGAGAGATCAAACGAAGGAACTAGTCCTTCCGCAACTGCTCGTCCGAGCAGCGCTTCAACGGCCGCATAGCCGTCTTCACCGAGGTTAGCGGTGAACTCGTTCACATACAGATCGATGTGCGACTGGGCAACGTCCTCCGAAAGCTCCTGCGCGTGTTCCATTACGTAGCCGCGCGACGCATAGGGGTGCGACCATGCGTACTCGACGGAAGAGCGAATCCAGCCTGCTATGGATTCGGCATTTAACGAGCGCTTAGCGATGATGGCGCCAAGTGGGATAGGCAAGCCTGTATCCTCCTCCCACCAGCTGCCGAGATCGGCGAGCTTGCTGAGACCGTAGTTCGGATAGGTGAAGCGGGCTTCATGAATGACGAGCCCAGCGTCGATTAAGCCGTCGCGTACGGCAGGCATAATCTCATGGAAAGGCATGACGACGATTTCGCCGACGCCTCCCGGCACTTGTTGCGCAGCCCATAAGCGGAACAGCAGGTATGCGGTCGAACGCTCGCTAGGAACAGCTACTCGTTTGCCTGTTAGCGCGGCTGGGCCGCCCTCGCCATCTTTGGTCAGCACAAGCGGTCCGCAGCCGCGGCCCAGCGCGCCTCCGCACGGCAGCAGCCGATAATCGTTCAGTACCCATGGCAGGGCGGCATAAGAGATTTTCATAACCTCAGGGCCTTCCGCACGGGCAGCCCAGTTGTTTGTAATGTCGATATCCGCATACGTTACGTTAAGCTCCGGTGCCCCTGGCACTAAGCCATGCGCCAAAGCATGGAACACGAATGTGTCGTTGGGACACGGGGAATAAGCGATATTCATTCCAGCACCTCCAGTATTGCGGCACTTGCCGCTTCAAGCGCAGCGAGCGCTTCGCCAATGCGCCATGCGGCGCGGTCGCGCGGACCGACGGCGTTCGAGATCGCGCGCAGCTCCGTGAACGGTATGTCTAGCCGCTGCGCGGCGACGGCAACGCCGTAGCCCTCCATCCCTTCCGCCGCAGCGCCGGGAATGCGGGCTGCATGCGCTGCAGCAGTCGCGGCGCTGCCGGTTGCCGTTGAGACGGTCAAGGCGGGAGCAAGCACCGCCGACAAGCCAGCCGCTTGGAGAGCGTCATAGATGCGGCGACTCCAAGCGGGATCAGCTTCAAGGCGAGCTGTGCCGAAGCCTAGCTCGTCCACGCTGATGAAGCCATCGTGCGACTCGGCGCCGAGATCGGCTGCAATAATCTCGTCGGCTACGACGAGCGTACCGATGGCGGCAACGCCATCGAAGCCGCCCCCGATGCCAGCGCTAATGACGAGTCCATACGGCTCGTCAGCGGCGGCAAGGGCGACCGCGGTGCTCGCCGCCGCATAAGCAGGGCCGACGCCAGCAGCTATGACGTCGGCCTTCGTGTTGCCTCCAAGGCCGCGTAAGACGGCGTCCTTCTCGGCATCTACCGCCGTAACGATCAACACGCGCGTTCCGCGGCTCTGTTGTTCTTCGTTACGGTTATGAATGATGTTGGTCACGGGGTAATTGCCTCCTTCACAGAAACTTGATACTACATATCTATCTTCTAATAGTATCACTCGCTAGAAAGGGTGTCCAAATCTCGCCTAGCCGATCGTAATTTTCCCTTCCGGGAACCGGTACAGCTCCTTCTTGGAGCGCGAGTTGAGAGCGAAGGCGAGCGTTACCGGACCCAAACGTCCGACGAACATAAGCAGGATAATGATAACCTTGCCTGCTTCGGACAGGTGCGACGATAAGCCTGAGGACATGCCTACCGTACAATAGGCAGACGTCGCCTCGAATAGGATAGCGAGGAACGAGCCGGTCTCCGTTATGGACAGCACCATGGCAGCTGAGCAAATAATGGCGAAGGAAATCATCGTCAGCATAATGGCTTGATGGATCTGCTGCTTCGCAATACGGTAGCGGAACAGCACGATATCCTCTTTGCCTCTTATCATGGCAATCATGGCCCCGACTAGTATCGCGAACGTCGTTACACGAATACCGCCGCCCGTAGAGCCTGGCCCCGCCCCGATGAACATCAGAATAATGAGGAAAAACTGTGTTACCTCGCGCAGCAAGCTGGGATCGAGGGTGCTTAGTCCAGCTGATCTGGCTGTGACCGATTGGAATAACGAGCCAAGCACCTTGCCGCCTCCGGACAATGGCTGCAGCGTTAAAGGATTGGAGAACTCCAGCAATAGTATAACGACTGCGCCTACGAATGTAAGCACGCCTGTTACGGATAAGACAACCTTACTATGCAGGCTGAACTTCTTGTGCTTCGGATAGGTAAGCAATTCCGAAATAACGATGAATCCGATCCCCCCGAAGAAAATAAGGAGCATCGAGACAATGTTGACGAAAGGATCCTCAACATAATGAATGAGGCTGGCAGCCCGCTCGGGGAATTGCCCGAAGAGATCAAAGCCGGCATTGTTGAAGAATGAGATGCTATGGAATACGCCGAAGTAAAGCGCTTGGCCGACTGGCATTTCGATCATGAAGTAGCCGCTAAGCAGGACAGCACCGGACAGCTCAATGCTTAGCGCGTACAGCAGCACCTTGCGGACCATCTTGACAATGCCTTCCGTAGAGCCGTAATTCATCGACTCTTGCAGAACGAGACGCTCGCGGAACGATATTTTCTTCTTGAACAGCAGAGCGAACAAGGTCGCCATTGTCATAAAGCCGAGTCCGCCGATCTGGACGAGAATGATGACGACAACTTGGCCGAAGGTAGAGAAGTGCGTACCCGTATTCAATATCGTCAAGCCCGTTACGCAAGCAGCTGACGCCGAGGTGAACAGCGCGTCCAAAAAAGATATTTGCTGATCTCCTGTATAAGCAAACGGGCGTGACAGCAATTGCGCGCCGACCATAATAATGACGACGAAGCCGAATAGCATGACCTGCGGGGGGCTCGGTCGAAAACGCATTTTTTTGCGAAGGGAAGCGGCGATCTTCATGGTGTCAACTCCACCTGTCTCTTTCCGGTTATTATGGGTAAATAAAGATTATAACATGTAGCTGGTCAACTAGCTTAAGGTCCTTGCGGCCGCAATCTCGTCAAGGGCTTCGATGCTGCCTGCCGGGATGACGCGATTACGGCCGTTGCGCTTCGCATGGTATAGCGCGTTATCGGCTTCGTGAAGCAGATATTCCAGCGGCATAGTCGACTGGTTACTTTCTGTTACGCCGAAGCTGGCAGTAATCGATATTGTATCCGTTCCGCTTATTAAAGGGGTTGAACTAATATTTTCTCTTAATTGCTCGGCGATCTGCAGTGCTTGTGCCAGCGAGGTATTAGGTGCGCATAGAACGAACTCTTCACCGCCGTAACGTGCAAAATAGGCGTCGGGCGATATGATGTTATTTATGAGGCTGACAACATGCAAAAGAGCAATATCGCCCACTCTATGCCCGTAGCGGTCATTAATCGCTTTGAAGAAGTCGATATCAAGAAGAATGATCGACATAGGCGTTTGGCTTATTATCGCCTGCTCCAATTGTTTATTGGCAATCTCCATAAAGTGCGTCCGGTTATATAAGCCCGTTAGCCCATCTCTCTCCGCAAGGCGCCGCAGCTTGTTCTGCAATTGCATATGTTCAGTCATATCGATCATAACGATGGTGCGGCCGGCGACATCGCCTCTTGTATTCAACAGCTTGGAGGAGCGAAGGCGATAGTAATGGGTTTCTCCGCCTTTGATCCACTTCAATTCCTGTTCGTTTTCCTGCTCCTGACCGTCGTTATCGAATACGCCGGTGTCTGCGCCTCGCTTCCATACCTGTTCGATTAACTTGCCGATTGCTGCTGGATTCAGGGAAGGAATAATGGCAGTTGCAGCGTTGTTATAATCGACGATTCTGCCCGATAGTTCGAGTACGAGCACACCGTCGCGCATACTCTCGAATATATGATCTCTCGCTATTGGCGATACGGTCAACATACCGACGGAGACAATAGCCCATATGTAGAGAGCGGATGTGATGCACATCACAATCGGCACAGGATCCATGCCGAGCGGCGTGAAGCCGAGTACATAGAGCAAGGCTCCGAGCATAGGCAGCAGATGGCCGAGGATCATGATGAAGTTTTGTTTCTGGTATCCTGCTCTTGATTTACGCAAATGCACAACTAGCAAAAATATAGATGCCGCCAGGCATCCAAACGTATAAGCGCCATGAACGTAATACCATCTGCCCGGGACGATGTCGACCATTGGCGTCGGCGTATTTGCCCGTAAATAGAGCAGCTTGTAAAATAAATGATGGTAGTCATTGGTCGTATTCATAATGAGCGTAATAATCGGAATGACAAATAGCAGCCAACTTCTGCGGAATGCGGCATAGGTGTGGTTGCCGATGTAATGGAAGACAAGCACCAGACTGCTAGGCGCTATGAACGGCAAGCCGAAGTATTCGATATTGAGCCAAAATCTGATTTCCTGCAGAGAGTCGCTTGATAGCTCGAAGGCGAAGGCGAAGGTGTAGATAGCGCTGAAGATGGAGGACCAGATAAACGCTTTGGTTCCTGTGAAGTTGGTTTTCATGTAGTAAGCGTAGATGGCCAGCAGCACGCTAAGTACGCCGGAGATGATTACGAGAACGATGTAATCATTAATAGTTAGGTTCATAATAGGCTCCATTCAAGCTTAAACGAATCGATATGGAGATAGTGTAGCACACTGGATTACATAGGTTCAAAGGATCTTTTCATAGATTACCAACAATTAAGAAAGCGGCTCGCCTAGTAGCGGCCGCTTCCTGGAAGAGTAATCTCAGCGCAGGTGCCTACACCGAGTGTGCTGCGGAATTCGATCTTCCCCTTATGGTTGGCCATAATCTGCTTGCAGACCATGATGCCTAGTCCGTTGCCGCTCCTCTTCTTCGTGAAGAACGGCTGGCCGAGCCGTTGCAGATCCTCATCCGACATGCCTTCCCCTTCGTCGGTGAAGCGGATGATAACGCCAACGCCTGTGGAAGGCAATACGTCGATCGTCAGATTGCCTCCGCTTGTCATCGCTTCGAAGCTATTCTTCAGCAGGTTGATGAATACTTGCTTAAGCTGATTGGACTCGCCCAGCACCATGGCTTTCTCTAACTGTTTATTCACCGTGAGCTGTACGTTGTGCAGATTTGCTTCGGCATCAAGAAGGGTGACGATCTGCTGCAGTGTATCGACGACATCGATCGGCTGCACATGGATCGCCTGCGGTTTCGCAAGCACAAGGAATTCACTTACGATGAAGTTAATTCGATCTAGCTCCTCGAGCATAATGTCGAGATGGGAAGGAGACAGCTTGCCCGTCTGCTTCTGGAGCTGCACGAAGCCCCGCAGCGTGGTGAGCGGATTACGCACCTCATGGGCGACTCCTGCCGCCAGCTGGCCGACGACGGACAGCTTCTCTGATTGCCGCAGCATCTCTTCCGTCTGTTTCCTGGCCGTTATATTCCGCGAGATCGCCGCAATCGCGACAATCTCTCCTTGCTCGTCGCGAACCGAGGACAGTGTAATGCTTAGGTCGATCGCAGCTCCCGACTTGTCGTAGCGAATCGTCTCATAATCGGTTACGGAGCCTCCGGCTAGTACCTTATCGGTAATCTCTTGATAATCTCGTTCATAGTCGACCGGCACATTGTTAAGCCGCTCGCCAAGCACCTCGTTCTCAGTCCAGCCGTACATCGCTTCGAACGCTTTGTTCACCTGCATAATGTGCCCGTTCAGATCTGTGACGTGGATCGCGTCGGCTGTATGGTTGACGAAAGACTCCAAATATTGCTTCATGCTTTGCAGCTCTGTTGCGGAATTTTTCAATTGCGTCATGTATTGAAATAGATTGTTGCCCATCGTATTGACCCGCGAGGCGAGTGTCCCGAGCTCGTCCGTGTTCCGGATCGTAATCGTCTCGCCGAAGTTGCCGTCGGCAATGGCGTTGACTTTGAACAATATCTGATTCAGCGAGCGCATCATGAATCCGGCTATAAAGTAGCTGGCAAACATCGTTATGACCACGAGGCATAACGAGATGACGGAATGGATGAAGAGCTGATGGTTCAGCGAATCCTGAATGCTGCTGAGATCGAATGTGATGCCGATGACATAGGTTTTATCAAGGGTTATTGACATGAAGCTGCGCATGATTTCATTGCCGCCCACTACCTTCTTGACGCTATGCATCATGTTGTCGTCGAGCGCGAGCTGAATATAGACAGAATCGACGTACGTATCCTTGTACTTATAAGTACCGAATGGAATGTCGCGCACGTCCAAATTGTAGACGGGCTTGCCTTGCTTCATCTTGATAATCGGTTTTTTGCCGAAAAATTGAGGGTCGAAGCCTGTTACCTCCAGCAGCTCGGGATGGTCGTCCGTCAGCTTGTTAATGACCGCGCCGCTGCCTATTGTATCGTTGAAATTAAGGAATACTTGGGCGTCTATATATGGATTGATGATGTAATTGGTTGTTCCATCGTAATAATAGCCCCATTTGTTTGTATAATCGGGGTCGGTGGAGGAGAAGTTGATCGGCCCTGACCAGAAGTTACTCAGTTTCTGCCCCTCCGGAATCGTAACAGCATGCTCGTCGAACAACTGGCTGAACGCGGTATACCAATAATCCCACGTTTTCGAGCTGGCCCCGATTTCTTTCGGATAGGAAGATTTCTGAGCGACAATGTCGTCCGTTGTCCGCTTCCAAAGCGTAATATGATCGACGCCGATCTCTTTGCTCAGCGCGACTAGTTGTTCGTTGGTCACCTTGTCGATGTCCGGATCAAGCTGTTCCTTTGCGGCGATAGCCGCCATGCGCAGCTTCTCGCCGATCGTGTCCTCCATGAAGCGCTTCGCTTTCTCGGAGCTTTCCACGGATACGGCAACCTGCTTGGCGATATTCATCATTTGCTGCTCGGCGTTCGCCTGCAGGTCTTGCTTAGAGGAGAAATGGTAAATTCCAATATTAAGAATAAGGATAATGGCAACAATGGCCGAAATGGCTACGGAGAGCTTCGCTTTGATGGACAACGGATTGTTCCTCCCAGGTGTCTTGTATGTCAACTTAACAATTAGACGCCGGGAGGCCAAAATCCTGTTTTTGTTGCGCGGATATTGCAATGGAGATTGTGGAATGCTGCACGCCGCCAGAGGACGACACAAAACCGAGCTGCCAAAGACGCAGCTAACGGTTCGTGCGTAGCGAAAGCCGTTTACGCTCGGGTGAACTGTTCTTCCTCTAAATACTGCTCTGCTTCTTCATACGTTTCGAATGCCGATTCCAGACTTAGTCCGGCATACACGTACCATAGATCGTCTTCGAACAGCAGAGTAAGCGTCGCATTGTCAGGACCGACCCATGTTTCTTTCTTCGGCGGCTTGCGCCCAGCAGACTTGCTCTTCGCTGGCGCAGCAGCTGATAATCTTGGTGTCGTGGCGAGGGAAGTAATGGATTTCATAATCAAAGCGCGAAGCTCGGCTTCGTTGTAATCGCGAATGTTGACCATGCCCTTGTCGTCGGTCGTCACGCCGTTCACGAGCCCGGCGAATACGAAGCCGTTGCCGTTTGGATGCAGGTGATAAATGACCGTTTTTTTCTCATGCGCACTGTCTTCGAAGTGGAAGTTGACGCGTCCAAGCGAGACATTATGCTGCGTGAGCTCCGCGAACGACTGGATGATGGATAGCTTTTGGTCAAAAGAAAGCATAGGCGTAGAGCCTCCTTGAAATGAGTATATCGATCATTGTACACGATATACCGGCTTCTATGCGACAACGGACAAGGCCGCAGTCATCCGGGTAGGGACGGCTGCGGCCTTGGCGACTCACTTTGATGGCTTGTTAAATGTCTTTCTTCTTGGCGATCAACGTCAATGCCCCGATGATAATGAGGGCGATCGCGATAAGCGGCTGACTGAACAAAATCTTGTTGTACAGCGTGCCTAGCGAGAAGACGGCGAAGAACAGCAATGACAGGACGGTTAGAATGTTGATTGGGATAAGCAGCCACTTGTTCCGGTTGCCGAACCAGTAGAATTCGAACAAGCCGACCGCAGGCGCCAAAATGAATCCCGGCCACATATATCCCCAGCTGTCGAAGAGCATGCTGAATTGGCAGATGATACCGACCGTGAACAAAACTCCGCCGGGAATCAATACGCCGATGCCTCTGCGTCCGAGCATCGAGAAATACATCCAGTGGAAGAATAGGCCAAGCGGGATTACGAAGAGGGATGGCCAGAAGTAAGCGAATATTTTGCCCGGACCGAACGATTCGCCTTGATTCAGGAACAGGACGACGCCGAGCAGGAGCAGCACCGCACCGCTAATGGTTCTTGCATTCATTCGAATGAACACTCCAATCTGATTTCAATTTGTTGACATTAGCATATCATAGTTGTCAAAAACCTGTCCTCATGCTGCGGGTAGTTTGCTTAACTGGACTTAAGTCCAGTTCTCTTTACAGTGAAGGAAATATTATTCGGGATGATTATGCGTCTCCGTGCCGACCTCGAACGGCGAGGTAACACCCTCGTACATAAGATGCATGGTCATGCCTGCAGCCGCATGCTGCAGATTGTGGCAGTGATCCATCCACAAGCCGGGATTATCGGCGAGGAAAGCGACCTCGTACACTTCCCCTGGCGCAACGTCTAGCGTATCCGACCACCACGGACTGCCTGTAACGTCCTCGTTATTGCGCGACAGGACAAGCATATGATGGCCGTGCAGATGCATCGGATGGTCAACGGAGCCGCGGTTTATGATCGTCGTCTTGACGAGCTCATTTTCCTTCACGACGAACATCGGCGTATTAGGGAATACTTGGCCGTTAATCGTATCGTAAGCAGCGAAGCCGCCGTTATAGAAGGCAAAGCGATTGTCCAGAATCATCGTAAATTCACGGTCGAACTTACTGTCTGGGCCAAAAGGGGTCTCCGTCTCCGTGCCGTAGCGTGTTGGATCAAATACGGTCTTCGTCTTCGCGATGGCGGGCAGCTCGCCCTTCCCGTCGGGGCTCATAAGCAAGCCAAGCTTTTTGTTCTGGCCGATGCTTAGCAGGACGGAATGATCAGGCATAATAAAGGTGACATCATAACGCCCTCCCGTTATGAGCTCTAGTCGCTCACCTAGAAGATCGCCGGGCTCATGCAGGTCCGTGCCGTCAATCGCGACCACTTGGAACGACGTGCCGGTCAGGATGAACGACTGTCTTACCCAGTCTTGGGTATTAATGAGCCGCAACTTAACGGGTGTTCCCGGTGCTATCGCTTTGCTCTGCAGCGTATCATCTGCTCCGATCGCCATGCCTGCGCCATTCCACACATGCGTCATAATTGTAATATCTTCATAAGCTTCGGCGTGAGTATCCTTATCGGGCTCGACGATTAGCGCACCGAACAAGCCCTTCTGCACGGCTTCCTTCGAGTTCTGATGCGAGTGATACCAGAATGTTCCGACTTGCTCGGCTATGAATCGGTACGTATGCTTCTCGCCGGGCATGACAGCGTTCTGCGTCGCGCCTGCTACGCCGTCCTCGGCATTGGGCACATCAAGCCCATGCCAGTGAAGCGTCACGCCGCCTTCGATATCCTCATTCAGCAGCGTCACCTCGACAAGCTCGCCCTGCTTCACCCGGATCTCAGGACCCGGAATTTGGCCGTTGTACGTCCAAGCCTCGATGGTGCGACCGGAGCTGAGCTGCACGCTCTTCTTCTGAGCGGTGAGCGCGTACTTGCGGTCGGCTTTGCCTGACTGCGGTCCGGTTAGCTCGGTGACGGGGATGTCCGCAGCGGTTGCGCTAGCCAGAGCTGGAACGCTGTTCTGATGATTATGGTTATGCCCCGTCTCCGCAGATGAGGCCATGCCGTAATCGGGCTTGCCGGTCATCATGTTCAGCCGATCAGGCAGCTTGCTGCCTTGCATGGCGGTCAGCAGCGGGACGCTGCAGATAGCGGCAACGGCTGCGAACGTGCCTGTAAGACGCAGTCTCCGGCTCCACGGGCGATAGGAGAACGCCTCCGGCGACTCGGAGGCCTTGCGATTGCGACTCGACTGCAGCATCCATAAGAAGCAGGCGAGCACCGTGAGCAGCGTCAATGGAATCGTAATATACGACCAGGCGAATGGAATCGGCGGCACGAAAGCAAAATAAAATAATCCCGCACCAGTCAGCGCGGCGAACTGGTAAGGCGTTACGAGCAACGGCTCGGTCGCTTGCCTGCGGCGCGACATGTCGGGTATAGCCTCTGTCTGCGGCCGTGTCCGCGCAAGCAGCATGCGTATGCGCGGGATCGCGCCGAACCATAGGAAAAGGACGGCTGCCGCGGCGAGCGGCGTCCGCAGCAGCAGACGGTCGAGCCAAAGCAGCGGATGCGCGTTCAACGCGAGGAAGATATCCGCCGCTGCCATAATAGAAGCGAGAACAGTAAGCGACACCGTCCAGAAATACAGCTTGCGGGTACGCTTATGCAGCTCCTTCTCCGTCCGGTAATAGATAAGCTTGGAAGCTTTGTTGGCCGCGATAAGGGCGAATAGGACGAACAGCATAAGCGCGCCAAGCTCAGCGTTAATAACGATAGAAAACATAGACGACAGCCTCCAATAATCATTGTTGTATTAAATGGTATCTGCTGCGGGCAACACCCAAAACCGTCGATAGTCTTAGGCCTTCACTAGACTTGCGTCTAGTATTTTGACGAATGGACGAACTCTCTACAAATAGCGGAAATAGTTCCTATCAAACGACAATATACACCTCTTGTGAACTTCTATGAAAGCGCTACAATTAAGGTATTAAGAAGCAGGAGGTGAATGAAATGAGCCAAGAACAAGAGATTGAATTGGTAGTTGCGGAAGAAGCCGCAGAAGCGATTTCGGAGGAAGCTGTAGCTGAAGAAGCAGCAGCTGCTGACGAGGAAGTTGCCGAGGAAGAGGCTGCGGCAGAAGAAGCGTCTGAGGAGGAAGCATCCGAAGAAGCTTCGGAAGAAGCAGTTGAAGAAGCAGCTGAAGAAGCTGCTGCTGAGGAAGAAGTTGCCGAGGAAGAAGCGGCAGCTGAAGAGGAAGCAGAGGCCGCTGAAGAAGCGGATGAATCAGAAACGGACTAATGATGGCAATCATTTTAATAAAATAAGTGGGCTGTTTCCCGGACGTCAACGCGCGGAGAAGCAGCCTTTTTGGCATGTGTATCAACAGAGCCGAATTTTGAATTACGGTAAATTGCATATTGTTTAGTGCATAAAGGGCGCAGGTGTGCTACGATACGGATTGCTTTTGTTTCTCCGGAATGAAACGCGCCTCGCCACCAAAGGATGGCGTTAGCCGTTTCACCTTGAAGCAACGTATTTTGGAAGAAGGTGACATCTTGACTAACGCAGAGACGAAGAATGGACAAGGAAAGGCGAGGTCCGGCGAGCTGAATCTATTTATGCTCACATGGCCGATTTTTTTGGAGATTTTCCTATTTATGCTGATGGGCATAGCCGATACGTTCATGCTGAGCGCGATAT
Organism: Paenibacillus sp. YIM B09110; assembly: GCF_037167145.1. NCBI lineage: Bacteria > Bacillati > Bacillota > Bacilli > Caryophanales > Paenibacillaceae > Paenibacillus > Paenibacillus sp. YIM B09110. Next base: position 268,510 of record NZ_JBANSP010000007.1, read on the forward strand.
CCGACAATGCGGTATCGGGTGTCGGTGCATCAAATCAGTATTTGCATATTGCGATTCTTATATTGGAAGTCATCGGTAACGGGGCATCGATTGTCGTTGCGCAATATATCGGTTCGAAGAAGTTTATTGAGGCGGCCAAAATATCGGCGTTAGCGGTCACGCTAAACCTGATTGTCGGGCTGATCATAAGCGGATTGTTCTTGCTGTTCAATCATGCCCTCCTGGAGCGGCTTAATTTGCAAGGCGAGATCCTGGATTACGCAAGCAGCTACTTATCGATTGTAGGCGGCATGATCTTCCTTCAGGCAATCATTAACTCGGTTTCGGCTATTATACGAGTACACGGTTATACGAAGGAAGCGATGTATGTTTCACTGGGCATGAATGTGATTCATATCATTGGCAACTACGCGCTCATATTCGGCAAGCTTGGCTTTCCGGAGATGGGAGTTCAGGGTGCGGCGATCTCTTCGGTTGTCAGCCGGTTTCTTGCGCTACTTATTTTCTTCTGGCTGCTCTATCGTATTATGGAAGTCCGGGTGCAGATTCGGTATTACTTCTCGCTGTCGAAGACGTATATCGGCAACATTATGAAGATCGGCATTCCATCGGCTTTCGAGCAGGTCATGTACCAGACCTGCCAAATTATTTTTCTCTATTACGCGACGTTCCTCGGAGCGTCGTCGCTGGCGGCAAGGCAGTATGCGTCGAACATCTCGATGTTCACGTATTTGTTCGCTTTTGCGATTGGCATGGGAACCTCGATCATCGTAGGTCGGCTCGTTGGAGCGGGCAGGCAGGACGATGCTTATAAGCGCGTATTCAGTAGCGTTCGTTATGCGAGCCTGTTCACCCTCATTACGGTTGTGCTTGTGATGCTATTCCGTGAGCCGCTCATGAGCATGTTCACGAACGACGAGGATATTATCCGGCTAGGAGCGAACGTGCTGCTGTTCAGCATCGTGCTGGAGACGGGGCGGACGATCAACATTATACTCGTCAACTCCCTTCGTGCCGCGGGGGACGCGAAGTTCCCGCTATGGATCGGTATGTTCACGATGGTGGGCATGAGCTTGCCGCTCGGCTACTTCTTCGTTTTCAAGCTCGATATGGGACTGGCGGGCATCTGGCTGGCGATTGCGTCGGATGAATGGCTTCGCGCCGTTATTATGTTCTTCCGCTGGCGGAGCCGGGCATGGGAGCGGCATGCGATCGTCAAGCCGACCACAGCTCCTGCGAAGGAGACAACTGTATAAAAAGACATGGCTTAGGCCGTCGAAGCAAACTGCATGATGCAGGCTGCTGCGACGGTCTTTTTTTTCAACAACTGACCAATTAACGTACAGTATCTGTTTTCTGCCTCTTGAAGGTACTTTGCTGGATTTCTTCTGAAGCGACGACGCTTAGTTGTTTGTTTGTTTGCATGGCTAACGGACATATAGGACACTAATGGCCATTATTCGGCCGCTGCTGCATCGTTACGGACACGACAGACCCTAACTGCACCATTCGAAGCGACTTCGCTGTCAAACACACCTGTTAGAGTCTTATGTGTCCATAAGACCAGCTAAACTCGTCAATCAAATCTATAAGGACCTCTGGTGTCCGTTAGGAGTAGTGGTAGTTTTTTTGCAGCGCACCATGGCTAACGGACATACAGGACACTAATGGCCATTATTCGGACGCTGCTGCATCGTTACGGACACGACAGACCCTAACTGCACCATTCGAAGCGATTTCGCTGCCAAACACACCTGTTAGAGTCTTATATGTCCGTAAGAACAGCTAAACTCGTCAATAAGGCTTATAAGGACCTCGGCTGTCCGTTAGCAGGAGCAGATTGTTGTATGCTAATTGGTCGGTCGTAGTTTTTTTTCAGGGCAGACAAGCTACGGACTATTTAAGAAAAAAAGTTGAAAAAACTTCTAAAATACGTTTGACAAATTCAGGAGAACCAACTAATATGAAGTCATGAACATTAATTAAGTTAGTATATAGTAAAATGTAAGTAAATTATAAATGACGTTATGGAGGAATTTAAAATGGCAAAATCAAATTGGACAGTAGACGCTTCACACAGCGCGGTGGACTTTTCCGTAAAGCATATGATGATTGCAAAAGTAAAAGGCACTTTCCACACCTTCGAGGCTAACATCGTAGCTGATCCGCAGGATCTGACTTCGGCCGAGATTGACTTCAGCATCGACTTAACGAGCGTAGATACGCGCAATAACGACCGTGACGCTCACCTTCGTTCCGGCGACTTCTTCGAGACTGAGAAGTACCCGGCTCTGACATTCAAAGCAACGAGCATTGTGAAAACAGATGACGGCGAATACAACATTACAGGCGACGTAAGCCTGCATGGTGTAACACGCTCGGAGTCGTTCGCAGCGAGCTTCGAAGGCGCGGGCAAAGATCCATGGGGCAATGAGAAAGTAGGCTTCAGCGCAACTGGCAGCTTGAAACGCAGCGACTACGGCTTAACGTACAATGCAGCGCTTGAAACGGGTGGCGTACTGATCGGCGACGAAGTAAAGATCTCGATCGAGATCGAAGCGAATATTGCAGCTTAATCGAATCGTTTATTAACGGCTTATCGGGCAATTGTCCGGTAGGCTGTTTTTTATTTTTATATTATGATAGGCGTATGATCAGGCAGACGAGGAGATATGGTTCATGGTGCATAATAGCGGGGAACGCGGCCGAATACGGAATATTGGTATTTTCGCGCACGTGGATGCGGGGAAGACAACAACTACGGAGCAAATCCTTTTTCATAGCGGACGGATACGTGCCTTGGGCAGTGTGGATGACGGCACGGCACAGACGGATTGGATGGAAGTGGAGCGAGCGAGGGGTATTTCGGTACGTGCAGCTGCAACGCGCTACACTTGGCGCGATGTGACGGTTAACGTGATCGATACGCCGGGCCATGTCGACTTCCTATCGGAAGTAGAGCGTTCGCTTCGGGTAATGGATGGAGCGGTACTTATTCTATCGGCGGTGGAAGGCGTGCAGGCACAGACGGAAGTCATCTGGCACGCGCTGCGGGAACGCGGTATTCCGACACTGCTGTACGTGAATAAGATGGACCGGGTAGGTGCGGACGCATGGCGAACAGTGCTGCAGATCAGACGGCTGCTGTCGGGCATGGCCACGCCTGTGCAGCTTCCGGTTGGAGCCGAGGATAGCTTCGCCGGCAGCAGGGATCTGCTGACGGATCAGGCATCAATGGAGGGAAGTGCTGATGCCGAGCGATTCGAGCAATTGCTTGTGGAGACGGCAGCGGAGCATGATGAGGCGCTGCTGCTGCAGTATATGGAGAGCGGCGAATTGCCGAGGGAAGAGCTGCGCGCTGCTATAGCCGAGCGGGCTTGCCGCGGTGAGTTGTTTCCCGTGCTGTTCGGAGCTTCGAACAAAGGAATCGGTACCCAGCCGCTCATGGATGCGATGACCAAGCTACTGCCTCCGCCTCCTGCTGATGGGACAACGGATGGACCGGTATCCGGCGTCGTCTTCCGCATCGAGCGTGATCCGGCGATGGGGCGTGTCGCCTATGTCCGCCTGTACAGCGGAACGGTCCGCAATCGCGATTCAGTTCGAAACGTGACGCAGGAGATTGACGAGAAGGTAACGCAAATAAGGAAGATCGACGGACAGCGGTCGGAGGACGTCGGGATGCTGGCGGCAGGCGATATCGCCGCCGTTTGCGGGTGGAATCAGGCGCGCATCGGCGATATTATCGGCAGCGCCGCTTATGTGCCCGGCGAGACGCGGATGGCTGTTCCGCTGCTGACAGTGCAAGTGCGGTGGAGGAACGAGGCGGAGTATACCGCCGTCGTCGCCGCCTTGCATGAGCTGGCGGACGAAGATCCGCTGCTCGATCTGCAATGGCTGCAGGAGCAGCGCGAGCTGCACCTGAAAGTAATGGGGCCGATTCAGGTTGAGGTGCTGACCCATGTGCTCAGCAGCCGCTTCGGCCTTGCCGTGGACTTCGGAGCGCCGTCTGTCATCTATAAGGAGACGCCGGCGCAGTCAGGCGAAGGCTTCATCGCCTATACGATGCCGAAGCCGTGCTGGGCGATCCTTCGCTTCCGCATCGAGCCCGGCGAACTCGGCAGCGGGCTTGTCTACGCCTCGCTCGCCCGGCCCGAGCGGCTGCTGGAGAGCTACCAGAACGAGGTCGCAAGGCGAGTGCCTGAAGCGCTTCAGCAAGGGATGTTCGGCTGGGAAGTGACCGATCTTAAGGTGACGCTGCTCGAAGGCGAGCATCATGTATGGCATACGCATCCGCTTGATTTCGCAGTAGCTACGCCAATGGGAATTATGGATGGCTTGGCGCGCACAGGGGTCAAGCTGCTGGAGCCGATGGTTCGTTTCCGGCTGTCTGTACCGGAGGAGACTGGCGGCAAGATCATGAACGAGCTCGTTCAGATGCGAGGACAATTCGATACGCCCGAGGTGCGGGGCGAACGGATGGAGATCGAAGGCATACTGCCCGTGGCGACGTCGCTCGACTTCCCGGCGAGGTTCGGGTCGCTTACGAAAGGACGCGGCGTCATGTCGACGTTCTTCGCAGGTTATCAGGAATCCCCGCCCGACGTGCAAGCTGAGCGAACGCGTACCGGCGTTAACCCGCTTGATCAGTCAAAATATATTTTGTATGTTCGCAAGGCACTTGCACAGTCTTAGTGCAATTTTGGCTCTACTCAAGCTCAATCCGCTCATACATAGTCCGATTAACCATGCTTGATACACCTACTGAACGTTGGAGCGGCAATAGCGGCAGTATGGGACACTAAATAGTCGGATTGACTTAAGATGCGGCGTTCATAGCGGAGTTAGGAGCGCCTGCGACGGAGAATAGCGCAAAAACATTGCGCTATTTGGGTCGGGGTTAGGTGTTTAGAGGAAATAGCGAAAGGTTATTTCGCTATTTCTGTACATGAGGCGCTCAACTGGGAGTGCGGAGCGCCTGCGACGGAAAATAGCGCAAAAACATTGCGCTATTGGGTCGGGGTTGAGGTGTTTAGAGGAAATAGCGAAAGGTTTTTTCGCTATTTCTGTACATGAGGCGCTCAACTGGGAGTGTGGAGCGCCTGCGACGGAGAATAGCGCAAAAACATTGCGCTATTGGGTCGAGGTTGAGGTGTTTAGAGGAAATAGCGAAAGGTTTTTTCGCTATTTCTGTTCATGAGGCGCTCAACTGGGAGTGTGGAGCGCCTGCGACGGAGAATAGCGCAAAAACATTGCGCTACTCAGCTGGGGGTTAGGTGTTTAGAGGAAATAGCGAAAGGTTTTTTCGCTATTTCCGTGTATTTTCTGTGCATGCGGCGCCAATAGCGGGAGAGCTTCATTTAGGTCCGCTTCTTGTCCCTGTACTGCCCCGGCGTGATGCCTTCCTGCTTGCGGAAGGAGCGTATGAAGTTCTGCGGGTTGTTATACCGCAGCTTGGCGGCGATGTCCTTGATCGGCATCTCGGAATCAGCCAGCCAACGCTTCGCCATATTGAATCGGTACATCGACAAGTACTCGCTGAAGGAATAACCGGTTTCCTTGCGGAAAACGCTGCTTAAGTAGTTGGCATTGTAGTGCAGTCTCGACGCGCATTCCTCCAGCGTCAGATCGGAATCGTAATGATGCTGGACGAGATCAATGATTTTCTCCGAAATGTTATGATATTGCGCCTCTTGGCGATCCTTGAAAATATTGACCATAGGAAGAACCGCTCTCGTCCAGAACCAATCCTCAATTTCCGCAGCCGTCCGCAGCTCCAATAACTCCTCCAACAGAGAGCCCTTCATCGGATGAATTTGTTTCAAACTAACCCCCGACTCCTGCATGACAATAAGCAGATTGTTCAGCAGCCGCGCGAGCGGAATCTGGTATTCCTGCGGCGATGACTCCACGCTGAATACCGCTTGCAGGAACAGCTTCACCAGCTCCTTCGATTTGTCCTTCTCCGCCAGCTTGATCGTGTCCATCAGCTCGTTCTCGATATGCGACGGATAGTTCAACTTCAAATAAGGGTTGCCCGCGTTAATGTTCTCGTATTGGATGATGATGCCCTCTCCAAGCTTCATGCGATGCTTGAGCGCCTCCAGTCCTTCGCGATAGGCGATGGGAAGCGACGCGAAGGAGCTAAGCGGAAGGCTCATGCCGATGCTGGCTTGCACGCTTAAGTAGCTCACAATTTGCTGCTGTAAATTTTCAGTGATTGCATACAACGAGCTATGGAACTCAGCGCGGTCGTCTTCGACGCTGCCGATCACAGTTACGACCGTATGGTCCATAATGACTGGAGAGAGCCGCTGACCAAACGGAATAAGCTCCTCAATGATGTTGTGAACGGCAAACAGCAGCAGCTCTAAGTCCTGCTTCGAATAGCGGCTATTCTCGAAGAAATCGATCTGCAGAGTGATGACGGCCATCGACTTCCATTCGCCAAGCTGCGCGCCGTAGCCGAACTGAATCAGCTTCTCGTTCAGCTCGCTCTGCTTGACGCTTCCTTGCAGCGCCCGGATCAGGAAGAAGGTGCGCACCTGCGATATATGCTGGCTGACTTCCTTCTCGAGCTGCGATTTCGACTGGAACAGGCGATGAACCTGCTCGCCTATTGCTTGGAACTCGTTCGACTTGCGCTTCTGAATATCGCCGAGTCTCTCGCCGATCTGATTCAGCAACAGCTGAATCGGCGAGTACATGCGCCGTGAGCCGATCCATGCCAGCAGCATGGACAGCAGGAGCATGAACAGGCAAATATAAAGCGTATAAAAGCCAATCTTTTTCGATTCCTTCGTCATACTGGCGATGGATGTCACGGATAAGTAAGTCCATCCGTTCAAATCGGAGCGGTAATACGTAATGGCATAGTCCTTCTGCTCCAGAACGGCGGTGAATTGGCCGGCGCTTTGCGACAGTTGCCCCATGGATAAACCGCTTACATCAATCGGTTTGCCAATAAGCTGCTGGTCGGGGTGAAGCAGAATACGATATTGATCGTCGACGATCATGATGCTGGAGGCGTTGTCTCCGTCGCTCTCGAGCAGATCCTGCAGGCTGCAGGTCGGAATATTGGCAAGCGCGAGCCCGAATTTCTCGAGGCCCGTCGTCGGGAACTTCTTGACGAGACTGATGCTGTAGCTGCATGACGCATTGTTCGCATTTTCTTCGCTGTAGAACCATTCGGACGGATTAAGCACCCAAGAGGTGCTCTCCGGCACCTGCATCAGGCTGGCCAGCTCTTCATATTGGGCATAGGACTTAAAAGGGTACAACCCGGAGTTCTTCACCATCCAGTTGTGGCGGTCGTTAACGAGAATGACATCCTCCAGCTTTGTATCGAACGATTGCATATGCCGAATCTCGTTGCGAAGGTCGTCGTACAGCATGAAGTCGTCGGCGGTTAGCGGGCGGTTCATCGCTTTTTTCAGCACGGTGGAGTTAATGACTTGATTCAGCGTGTGGTTGACAGTCGTCAGTTTCTGCTCTACATTTGAGTTAATTTGCATAATCAGTTGCATTTTTCCTTCATTTACATTTTTCTGTATTTCCTTGGAAGAAGTAAAGTAGGAGAATGCGCCGATAAAAATAACGGGAAGCGTGCTGAGCAGAACCCCGAACATCGTCATCTTGCTTAGAAAAGTTAAAGATCGCACGGTACCCATCACCCTATCTGAATTTAGATATAGTCATTATTTTAGTGATCATCGGCGGACTGGACAATAATCATCTCATTGCCCGATAATCATTTGCTTAGATTATGACGTGCAAAGCCTGCCGGGGCAAGCAGGAAACAGCTATTGGCACATGCTGCACTCGATATTGCAAGGGGGATTACGATGATAGAAGAGAAGCCGAACAGGCCAGGCAGTCTCTTGAAACGGACGGCATTTTTTCTGATAATTGCAATTGTATGCGCTTCCTGCAGCGGCAAACCGAAAGCCGACCCGGCCGCAGGCAAGGACGATCGGACATCGATTTCGATTATGGCGCCGCTCCACTTTCCGCATCCGCCCAGCGACGAAATAATCGCCCAGATCGAGGCGCTGACGAATACGACACTCGATATCAATTGGGTGCCGGACGGTATTTATACCGATAAGATGAATACGTCGCTTACGACGAACTCCTTGAAGAAGGCGACCTTCGTGAAGCACACCGATTATATTTTTATCAAAAACGCCATTCGTTCCGACTCCTTCTGGGAGATCGGGCCTTACTTGGAACAGTTTCCGAATTTACGGCATCTCGATGCCGATATATTAGCGCAGGCTGCGGTCGACGGCAACATATACGGTCTCTATACGGAGAGGCCATCCTCCAGGCAGGGCGTCATCATACGCGAGGATTGGCTCGATCGGCTGGGAATGAACAAGCCCGCTACGCTTGACGAGCTGTACGAAGTGATCAAGCAGTTTACAGTGAACGATCCGGATGGCAACGGCAAGCAAGATACGGTGGGGCTAGCCGATCGCAACGACCTCGTATTCGGCGCGTTCAAGACGCTCAGCTCCTACTTTGGGACGCCGAACAACTGGGGGCTATCGGCTTCGGGAAACGAGCTCATTCCAGAATTTGAGACGAAGCCGTACAAGGATACGATGAACTTCATGAAGCGGTTGTATGAGGAAAAGCTGATTAACGCCGACTTTGCCGTAACGAGCAAGGAAGTGCAGCGCGATAAGTTGATTCGAGGCGCTGCGGGCGTCTACATTGGCAGTATGACAGATGTGCAGCGGCTATCGGATGAAGCCAAGCAGATCAATCCCGAAGCAAGGTTTGCGCTTGTGAACCGAATTCAAGGCCCGGCAGGCTACCGTGTATGGTCGATACCAAACTATAACGGATTGTATTTGTTCTCGAAGAAAGCGATCCGGACCGAGGAGGAGCTGCTGGACATTCTCGCCTTTTTCGACCGTTCGATGGACAAGGATGTCGCAAATCTGTTGCGGTACGGCATCTTGAACAAGCACTATACGCTGAGCGGGCAGTCGGTCGTACTGCCGGAGGAAACGTCGCAGCTGCGGGTGACGGATGTCGGAGCGCTTTACACGCTAATGATTGCAGATCTTAGCAATCCAAACGTGCTGGAGGCGGCGGAGAAGGAGACGATGTGGGAGCTGGCGGAGCGTCTTAGCGCAGATAACGAGAAATTTCTCGTGAAAGACCCTACGATCGGACTGGAATCCAAGACGTACGACGAGAAGAGCATGGAGCTGTACAAAATCGTGTCCGATGCGACTTACAATTATATTTTGGGGCATCTGAGCGAAAGCGGCTTCGACGAAGAAGCGAATCGTTGGCGTCGCGAAGGCGGCAATGAGATTGCCAAGGAATTTATGGATGCTTATTTTATGAAATAATAATAGTACTAAAGCAAAGCCTGCTGCGTCTTAATTGACGCGGCGGGCTTTATTGCGTCGTTATTGCTCTAGCCAGTTATCATCTCCTCCGACAATAATCATCTTCTCAGATACGCGCCAGACAACGCCTAATATGGCCAAATGATTGTTTCGGCACTTCTGCGGCGGGTGCTAGATTGGAAGCGTACCAACCAAACCATAACGATAACTGGAGGTCAAAGAAGGATGAACAAAAAATCGTATTCGATTCTGTTATGCGTCGTGCTCGTATTCACCATGCTGCTGGCGGCTTGCTCGGGCAACAACAATAAAGGCGCGAACGAGGAACGGCCGGACCCTACCGCAGATAGCGGCGGAACGAAGGTAGAAGAGACCGCGAAGCCGGAAGAGCCAGAGGCGCCGACAGAGATTACGATCATGCTTCCTCTTAACACCGCAGAGACTCCGCCCGACACCATTAAGAATGAAATCGAGAAGCTGACGAACACGAAGCTGACTTATCAATTTTTCCCGGCAGATACGTACGAGGAGAAGCTGAACACTTCCTTCGCGACAGGTTCGCTGCCGCAGGTCACGTATCTGAAGAACCAAGCTACATTTATTCAAATGAAAGGAGCAATCCGCGACGGCCAGTTCTGGGAAATCGGACCTTACTTAAGCGAATTCCCGAATCTTAGCAAGCTGAAGGAAGAGATTTTGAACAATACGAAGGTAGACGGCAAGCTGTACTCGCTTTATATCGGACGTCCGCTGGCACGTCAAGGTTTGATCTACCGCAAGGACTGGGCAGATAAACTTGGAATCGCCCCGCCGGCCAACACGGAAGAGCTGTTCGCGATGCTGGAGAAATTCACGACGGGTGATCCGGACGGCAATAACCAGCAGGATACGTTCGGTCTAGCCGACCGTAATGATCTCGTCTACGGCGCATTCAAGACGGTCGCTTCCTGGTTCGGCACGCCGAACAACTGGGCAGACGTTGACGGCAAGCTGCAGCCGGAGTTCATGTCGCCGAAGTATGCAGAGACGATGGATTTCATCAAGCGGGTTCGCGACGCGAAAGCGATGAACGTCGACTTCGCGGCGACGAGCAAGACGGATCAGGTCAACCTGTTCACGAGCGGCAAGGCCGGAGCATACATCGGAGCGATGAGCGACGTTAATACGCTCATGAAGGATTTGGTCAAGAACGTGCCGACGGCTGTCGTCGATACGCACAGCATGGTTGCCGCTCCTGACGGTACGCTGGCGAGCTGGTCGATTCCCGGTTACAACAACGTTGTGCTGTTCCCGAAATCGGCGATCAAGGATGAGGCCGAGCTTAAGAAAATACTCGCTTTCTTCGACAAGATGATGACGCCGGAAGTAGCTAATATGATGTTCTGGGGCAAGGAAGGCGTACATTACACCGTCGTTGAAGGCAAAGCGAAGGCCGGAGACGATCAGGAACTGACGGAGCGCGAAGTGAAAGGGTTCAAAGACAGTCTGATCGGCGAGCCGGAGACGAACGGCAGTTACGAGGGCTTCCACGATCTAGAGGCGCGTATCAAAGCCGAGCAGTTGACGATCGAGAACGAGAAGATCGCGATCAAGGATCCAGCCGCGGCGCTTGATTCCGCAACGTATACGGAGAAGGGCACAGAGCTGCAAGAGCTGATTAAGGATGCAACGTACAAATACATCTACGGCTCGATCGACAAAGCGGGCTTCGACAAAGCGGTCGAGGACTGGAAGAAACGCGGCGGCGATCAAATTATCGAGGAGTTTAACGCAGCCTATCAGAAATAACGGTTGCTTCGCAACTGTTCAAGCAGGGAGAGGCTGCCTTCGCAGGAGGCGGCCTCTCACTCCCCGTGGAAAGGAAGGAATGGCATGCAGGAAACGGTTGTCCAGGCGGCTAAGCGGGGCAGAATACCGCAGAAGAGCAGCAGCGAATTGAAGAAGCGTATATGGAAAAACAAATGGCTCTACGTGATGCTATTGCCTGGCGTGTTTTACTTTATTATTTTCAAATACATTCCGATGTTCGGAATTGCAATTGCCTTTCAGGACTACAAGCCGTTCAAGGGTGTCGGAGGCAGCGATTGGGTGGGACTGAAGCACTTCGAGCGACTGTTCACCGAGCCGGATTTCCTTAATATTTTGACCAATACGCTGTTATTGTTCGGCATGAATCTACTGTTCTTCTTCCCGATTCCGATTATTCTCGCATTGATGCTGAATGAGGTAAGGATATCCTTCTTCAAAAAAACGTTCCAAACGCTTGTTTATTTGCCGCATTTCATGTCATGGGTCATCATCGTCTCGATCAGCTTTGTCATGCTCACGTCGGACGGCGGCATCGTGAATGAATTACTTGCTTTCTTCGGCTTCGAAAAAATCGATTTCCTGCTCAGCCCCGAATGGTTCCGTCCGACCTATATCATTCAGGTCATCTGGCGCGAGGCGGGCTGGGGAACGATCATATATTTGGCGGCGATCGCCTCGGTTGATCCGCAGCTCTACGAAGCTGCGAGAATGGATGGCGCAGGGCGCCTGAGACAAGTATGGCATATTACGCTGCCGGCGATCCGCAGCGTCATCGTCATCCTGCTCATTCTGAAGATCGGCGACGTGCTGGAGCTTGGCTTCGAGCATGTGTACCTGCTGCTCAACTCGATGAACCGCGAAGTCGCGGAAATCATCGATACCTACGTATATACGGCCGCTCTGAAGCAGGGCAAGTTCAGCTATGCCACGGCGATCGGCTTCTTCAAATCGTTCATCGGGCTTGTCCTGGTCATGCTTGCCAACAAGCTGTCCAAGAAGATGGGCGAAGAGGGCGTTTACTAATGGAAGGGGGCAATCTCAAGTGGTAGAAGACAAAACATTAAGCGGGCGCCTCTTTCAGGCGGTCAACTTTACGCTCCTGGCTGTCATCGCGCTAGTTACCGTGCTGCCGTTCCTCCATGTGGTGGCAGGCTCCTTCACGACAAGCGCGGAGATGGCGATGAAGAAGTTCATTCTCATCCCGACGATATGGAGTTGGGACGCGTATAAATTTATCTTTTCGACCGATACGATCTTCCGAGCGATGGGCGTCTCGATAGGGGTGACGGCGGTCGGCACGGTATTCAGCATGCTTATGACTGCTTTAATGGCTTACGGGCTGTCGCGCCGTGATCTTGACGGCCGCCGTGCCGTCATGTTCCTTGTCGTCTTCACGATGCTGTTCAGCGGCGGCCTCATCCCGACGTTCCTCGTTGTGAAGGAGCTTGGCATGATCGATAGCTACTTAGCCTTGATTATTCCATCGGCGATCAGCGCGTTCAACCTCATTATTCTGAAAAACTTCTTTCAGAACATTCCCGAAGGGCTTGAAGAATCGGCGAAAATCGACGGCTGCAACGACTTCGGCATCCTGTTCCGTATTGTGCTGCCCTTGTCGATGCCGGCCATCGCAACGATCTCGCTGTTCTATGCCGTTACCTATTGGAACACGTACTTGAGCGCCATTCTCTATCTTGATGACAGCGCCAAATGGCCGATTCAAGTGCTGCTGCGGCAGATCGTTGTATTGGCGAGCGGACTTGACTACAGCTCGGAGCTGGACTCCTCGGTGCCGCCGCCGGACCAAGCGGTGAAGATGGCTGTTATCGTTGTGGCTACGCTGCCGATCCTGGCCGTGTATCCGTTCCTGCAGAAGCATTTTGCCAAGGGCGCTTTGATCGGCTCGATCAAAGGATAGAGAGGAGAGCATATTCATGTTACACCAGACGACTGCAACACCGATTGAATGGGCAAGAGCGGCCTGCGATTCGTTAATGAGCGTTTACTTGCCGGAAGAGCTTCCTCCGGCGGGCCGCTGGCATTATCATCAGGGCGTCTTCCTATGCGGCATGGAAATGCTGTGGGAGGCGGATCGCGACGAGCGATACGACGCATATATCAAGCGTTACGTTGATCAATTGGTCGACGATCATGGCAGCTTCTACTTTGCGCGCGATGAACTTGATGCGATTCAAGCAGGCTTATTGCTGTTCCGCCTTGATGAGCGGAACGGCGGGAGCAAGTATCGCGCCGCGGCCGATAAGTTATGCTCGTTATTCCAAACGCTTAACCGTACCTCGGAGGGCGGCTTCTGGCATAAGGATAAGTACCCGTACAATATGTGGCTGGACGGTCTCTACATGGGCGGCGTCTTCGCTTTGAAATACGCACGGGCATACGGAAATAATGGATTGCGCGACATGGTGCTGCATCAAGAACAGCTCATGCACCGGCATATGTACGATGAGCGGACGGGCTTGTTGTACCATGGGTGGGACGAGAGCCGCATGATGCCGTGGGCGAATAAGGAGACCGGCTGTTCACCCGAGTTCTGGGGCCGTTCGCTTGGCTGGTACGGACTTGCAATCGCGCAGTTTATGGATGAGCTGCCCGAGGAGCATGAGGGACGCGACGAGCTTGCCGCCTCGCTAGCCGATTTCGCGAAGGCACTGATGCGATACCAGGACGCAGAGAGCGGTCTTTGGTATCAGGTCGTGGATAAGGGGCATTTGGCCGATAATTGGCTGGAGACGTCCTGCACTTGCTTGTTCGTCTATACGCTGGCTAAGGCATACAAGCTTGGGCTTATAGGCGAAGATGGCTTGCATGCGGCGAAGCGGGGCTTTGAGGGACTGGCGATGGTATGCCGTGTTGATGAGCGGGGCCGATTTATTTTGCCGGACATCTGCATTGGAACGTCGGCCGGCGATTACGAGAATTACGTCACTCGTCCGACGAGCGAGAATGATCTGCATGGCGTTGGCGCTTTCGTCATGGCGTGTGTCGAGATGCAGGCGCTGATCGGCGAGTAAGCGAAAAAGAGCTGTCCATAAGAGCGGGCTAACCGCTCTTATATAGGACAGCTCTTATCTATTTAGAGCACCTGCTCTAGAAACTTTATCGCTCGTTCGCTTTGCGGCTTGTCGAAGAAGCTTGCGGGCTCGGAGCGTTCAACTAATCGGCCTCCGTCAAGGAAGTAGACGGTGCTTGCCGCATCGCGCGCGAATCGCATCTCATGCGTCACGATGAGCATGGTCATGCCGCTGTCGGCTAAGCCGCGAATGACAGTCAACACTTCCTTCACCATCTCGGGATCGAGAGCCGACGTAGGCTCGTCGAACAGCATAATATCGGGCTCCATCGCGAGGCTGCGGGCGATCGCGACGCGCTGCTTCTGGCCGCCGGATAGCTTAGACGGGTAGCTGTCCGCTTTGTCGGCCAGTCCGACGCGCCTCAGCAGCTCCTTCGCTTTGAAGCGGGCCTCTTCGATCGGCATGTTCTTCACCTTGCAAGGCGCAAATGTAATGTTGTCGATGACCGTCATATGCGGAAATAGATGAAAATGCTGAAATACCATGCCGATGTGCTGTCTTGCCTTTGTGATATCCGTTCTTTTGTCGGTGATGACCGTACCGTCGATGACGATGCTGCCCGAGGTCGGTGTCTCGAGCAAGTTCAGACAGCGGAGAAACGTCGATTTTCCTGAGCCGGAAGGTCCGATCAGCGCAACGACCTCGCCGCGTTCGACGGTCGTTGTGATGCCCTTTAGCACTTGGTTTTTGCCGAAGGTTTTGGTTAGATCCGTTACATTAATCACTGCGGCGAAGCCTCCTTTCAAGCAGATGGGCGAGTGATGTCAGAATGAGCACGAGTACGTAGTAGATTACGCCTACGAACAGCAGTGCTTCGAGCGCCCGGAATTCAATCGATTGGACGACATTAGCCCGTCGCATTAAGTCTTGCACACCGATTACGGATACGAGCGACGACTCCTTCAACAAGGCGACGCATTCGTTGACGAGCGCGGGCAATATGGAGCGCAGCGCCTGCGGCAAAATAATGCTGATCATCATCGTCCGGTATGGGATGCCAAGCGCCATAGCAGCTTCTCGCTGGCCGCGATCGACGGACATGATGCCGCCTCGGATCGTCTCCGACAAATAGGCGGCGGAGTTGAGCCCGAATGCGAGACCTGCGGCAAGCAACGGCGAAATATCGTAGTGGAACAACTGCGGCGTCGCATAATAGATCAGGAACAGCTGCAGCAGCAACGGCGTACCGCGGAACACCGACGTGTAGACAGTCGCGAACCATTGCAGCGGCTTTACGCCTGATATTTTGAACAGCGACAATATCGTACCCCAGACGAAACCGAACAGGGCCGAGACGAGCGTGAACAGCAGCGTCACGTAAATGCCGCGCAGCATGTATGGTGCGTACGGAGCGAGCATGCCGAAATCCAAGTTCAGCTTCTTCAGGACACCGGATTCCTCATCCTCGTCCTCTGTCGCGAACCATTGCTTAATCATTTCGTCGAGCTTCCCGTTCTGGCTAATTTCCGCGAGTACGCGATTGAATTCGCCGACGAGCGGCGATTGCTTCGGAAACGCAACGGCATATCCGTTCTCCTTCTCGGTTGCCGGAACGAAGTGCTGGACAAGATCGGGATTGGCGCTCGTATATTCAACCGCTACTGCGTCTTCCACGATAAGAGCATCGACGCGTCCCGTCTTCAGCTCCTGGACGAGATCGGGAATGCGGTTCAGCTTCTTGAGCTCTACATCCTGAAGGGATTCAGCGTATGTATCCTGTGTCGATCCGAGCTGAACGCCGACCCGCTTGCCCTTTAAGGCTTCAGGGGAAGCGTAAGGCAAGTCGGACTTGGAGACGATGGTATTGCGCGCGATGTAGTAAGTGTTGGAGAAATCTACGTTTTGCTTCCGTTCCTCCGTCACGGACATGCCGGACATGACGAAGTCAACGCGGCCCGTCTGCAAAGCGGCGATAAGCCCGTTGAAATCCATACTCGCGATTTCCAGTTCATATCCTAGGCGGCTGGTGATATACTTGGCTATATCGATATCAAGTCCGACGATTTCTCCGCCATGAAGAGCATCCACGCTCTCGTAAGGCGGGTAATCAGGCGATGTGCCCATGATAAGCTTAGGCTTGCTTTCGGAAGGCGCCGCGTGGGCGACGTCCCCATTCAGTCTGGGTAAGCTTTGCTGCCGAGGAAGTGACTGCTGGATGAAACTTATGGTGAGTATGAGAATTGCGACGGCGGATAGCGCCGTATAGATTCGTTTGAGCTTATGTCTGGTCATGGCAGCCTCTCTCAGGTGGATTATGAATTTACAACTATGGTACTATAGCTTATCGTTACTATTTCCATCAACCCAAATTACTATTTGGCTTGGTGTTATTTATTTGCAGGGAACGGCCGTGCATTTAAGCCGTATAACAACGAAACGGAAGGGAGGTGAATCCATTGTTAGAACTGGAATGGCATGATATATTTCCGTACTTATTATCGATTAGTTTGCTTTGCTCGTTCGCCTATGCGTATGCATCTCATGTGAACACGAACGCTTATGCTTTTACGGAGGGAAGCATAGTGGTCAGCTTGCTGCTGCCGCTATATCCCGAAGCGTTATGGCGGACTATTCCAATTCGCCATTGGCTGGTTAGGAGAGAGAAGCGAAAGGAATCGCCGGATGACGACATAACCGACTGTAAAGCCTCGTTTGTACACGCTAGTTCAAACAAACGAGGAGGATTTACATGCAAACAAACATTAACAATGGATTCACTTCTTTTCTAAGGAACAATCGCTTTATTATGATCGGACTTATGCTCGCTGTGCTGCTGCTCGTTAGCGGCTGCAGTACGGCTAGCGGCACAATCGACGGCGACACGCCGGGTTTCTTCAACCATTATGTGATTTATCCGCTGTCGGCTTCGATTCAGTATATGGCCAAGTTGTTCGACGGCAATTACGGTATCGCCGTGATGGCGATTACGATTATTATCCGCTTGGTGCTATTGCCTCTTATGATGAGACAATACCGCTCGCAAGCGACGATGAAAGAGAAGATGGCTGCGCTCCAGCCGGAGATGAAGCAGCTTCAAGATAAGTACAAAGGCAAGAGTGATGCCGATTCGAAGCAGAAGATGCAGCAGGAGACGATGCAGCTGTATCAGAAGCATCAGGTGAACCCGCTAGCGATAGGTTGTCTGCCGATGCTGATTCAATTGCCGATTCTGACCGGTTTATATTCCGCTATTAAGCTGACACCGGAGCTTGCGGAACACTCTTTCTTGTGGTTCCAGCTCGGGTCGCCGGATTACGTTCTTCCGATCTTGGCCGGACTCGTTTATTTGGTCCAGTTCAAAGTGTCGCAGATCGGCGTGGACATGACGGGCCAACAAAAGCAGATGCAGTTCATCGGCTACCTGTCGCCGATTATGATGACGGTATTCGCCTTTACAGCTCCGGCTGCTATCTCGCTCTACTGGGTAACCGGCGGTCTGTTTATGATCGCGCAATCTTATTTGGCCAAAAAAATATACGCGCCTAAGCCTGGGGCCGAAGCCGAGAATGTGAAGGCGGCTGGGCAGAAAGCGTAAATTCAAGGGAGTTGCAACGAATGTCCGTTGGTGTATTAGCCCACCTGTTCGGCAGTCTGCCGTATAAAGAGCTTGCCCCTAAAGTAGCAGAGAAAGGGTTTGCGCATGTTCAGCTGGCGTTATGGAAGGCGATTAGCGATATCGACTTCAGCAAGCCCGGCAACCTGAGTCCGGGCCTTGCGAGCGCGATTGGCGAGCAGTTCGATCGGAACGGCGTTTCCATCTCCGTGTTAGGCTGCTACGTGCATTTGTTCGACCGCAATGAGGAAGTTCGCCGCGCCAACGTGAATCGGTTCAAGGAGCTGCTTCGTTATGCGAAGCAGTTCGGCGCGCCGATGGTTGCGGCCGAGACGGGGCGTTATGAAGGCGGCGATTATACGGATCGGGATTGGGCGGTTATGAAGTCGACGCTTGAGGAATTAACGGAGGAAGCGGAGCGATGGGGCGTATACGTCGGGCTGGAAGCTGCAGGCGGGCATCTGATCGGCGCGGCGCCGGAGCTGGCGCGTATGCTGGAAGAAGTGCCGTCCTCTATGGTTGGCGTCGTGATCGATCCCGGTAATCTGCTTAACGAGTCCAACTTCGCGCGTCAGAACGAGGTAATCGAGGAGGCGTTCGAGCTGCTCGGCGACCGAATTATCGCCGCCCATGCGAAGGACCGAATCCTGCTGCCTGACGGCAGCTTGGGTACAATGCCTGCCGGCTTTGGCGAAATGAACTATGAGTTGTACATGAAGCTGTTGAACCGTTACAAGCCGCATGTCCATATTGTTATGGAAGAGGCTAAGGAGCAACAGATGGAGCATTCCAAATCGTACATTGAAGGTATCCGCCGGCGTGTGTAAGCGTGTTAAGGAGCATGGTGGAAGAGAATAGCGCAAGAAACTTTCGTTAATCTACTTAAAGCGGTTAACAGGTGTCCAATAGCGAATACAATTTGCGCTATTTCCCTGACCAACCTACCGTAATGCACCAATTGGCGCTTGCTAATTGAAAATAACGAAAAAATCTTACGTTATTCCTCGTTTATCATCCGCCATGAGCCAAATAGCGAAAAAGGTTTACGCTATTTGACTTTGACGCCTGAAATAGAAAAAAGAAGGGGATGTCCCTTCGAGCAGACTGAACGTCTGCTCGGGGAGACATCCCCTTCTTCGCATTGTTTAAAGCACGTTTAAGTGCGGGATAACCAATCCGCCATAAACGAAGGCGGCCACAATGACGATTGCTGGATGGATCTTGCGGAATTGCATCGCCCAGAAGGCGACCGCCGCGATAATCAGCGATTGAATGACGCCGATCGATTCGACGGAGCTCTCGGCCATCTGCCAAGTGAGCAGCAGCATCATGATCGCGATGACGGGCTGAACGAGCAGCGTCATCCCTTTCACGACCGGCGATTGGCGATGCTTCTGCAGCACTTTCAGCAGCAGAATGAGCGCAACCGCCGACGGAACGATGGTAGCCGCGAGGGCGAGCAACGAACCGCCAAAGCCTGCGACATCATAGCCCACGAAAGCGGCGATCTTCGTCGCGATAGGACCGGGAAGCGCGTTGCCGAGGGCGAGGATGTTGGAAAATTCCGTTGACGTCGTCCATTCATGGTTCGTAACGATTTCCCTATACATAAGCGGTATGGAGGCAGGTCCTCCTCCGTAGCCAAGCACGTTGGCGATAAAAAAGCCGATAATCAAATTAATCCAATCCACGAGTCACGCCCTCCTTCTGCTGCGGCTTATGCTGATCCAGCTTGCGTTCTTTTCTCCGCTTAATAGCAGCAACCGTCTTCAGGTGAAACGCTCCGTAGCCTAGGAATAATACAATGACGATAGCAGGATGCAGATGAATGCCTTGAAGCAGACCGAACGAGAGGGCGAAGAAGCCGATGCCGACGTAAATGCCGAGTCCCTTCACGGCGCGCTCGCCGAATTCATACGCCATCATGCCAAGCATGACCGCAATAACAGGCGTCACCGCGCCGATCATGCCTTGCACGAACGCTGCGCTGCTTAAGTATTGCACGAAGGAGAGCAAAGCGATCATCGCGATGCCGGAAGGCACGATATGCGCCAGCACGGCGACAATGGCGCCAAGCACGCCCTTCTGCCGATAGCCGAGATAAGCGGCGATCTTAGTCGCGATCGGACCGGGCAGCGCATTGGCAATCGCGAGAATTTCTCCGAACTCCTCGTCCTCCAGCCACTTGTAATGGTTCACTGCTTCGTACCGGATGAGCGGGATAACCGATGGGCCGCCGCCGTAGCCGATAATGCCTGTCTTCATAAGCGCCCATGTCAATTGCGTATACATATTATCACGGAATGCATTTGCCATCGTCTAAAGCCTCATTCCCATCCGGCTTTTATACCGATTAATAAGCACTTGGCAATCTACGCCCATAATGCCGGGAAGTGTATACAGCTTTTCCTTCAGGAACTGCTCCATCTCCTGGTTGTTACGGAACAAGCCGTGCATATGCAGTTTGCTAGGTCCGGTCATATGATAAAGACTCGTAACGAACGGTTCCATGGCAAGCACATCGGCTGCGGCATGCAGATGCTTCGGTTCGACCTCCACATTAAAGAATGCAGACACATGAATGCCGATTTTCTCCGGATTAATGACCGCAGTGAAGCGTTCAATTACGCCTGCGTCCATCAGTGCATTAATTCTCGCTTGGACAGCTACGCGCGAAAGTCCGATTTCTTTTGCGAGGTCAGTGTAAGATATTCTACCATTCGTATTGAGAGCTGATATAATCTTACGGTCAATCTCGTCGATTTCGACGGAGGTATGCTCCTCGGATGGTTTGGATTGCATGTCACCAACTCCCCTTTCCTTATGAAATTTGATTTCAAGGTGTCATGTAATATCTATTTATAATTACCATATGTATAAATATAAACAGGAATTCATTCGTTTTCAATACATTATGGCAAAAATGATTACATTTTAGTTGCCTATCAATGATAGGCGTGGTATTTTTTAATCATAGATTTGAGTTAGGTTATCTAACATATAGGAGTGATAGCGATGAATCAATCTGCAACCGGTACGAAGGCTATGGTTGTCAGTCCTCATTATTTGGCGACCGCCGCCGGCATTCGCATGTTGGAGCAAGGAGGCAATGCCTACGATGCCGCCGTTGCCGTCAGCGCTTGTCTCGCTGTTGTGTACCCGCATATGACGAGCCTTGGAGGGGATTCCTTCTGGCTGATGCACCATCATGAAGAGGACGTTGTTCGGGGATATAACGCCAGCGGAAGATCGGGACGTCTGGCAACAAGGGCCGCCTACGATGGGGAACAGTCCATTCCGACCCGCGGCATGAAGAGCATCGTTACCGTGCCGGGGATGGTGGACGGTTGGTTCGCGGTGCATGAGAAGTATGGCGCGCTTGAATGGGCGCAGGTGCTTGCTCCGGCGATTGAATATGCGCAGAACGGGTTTCCGATGTCTAATGATCAATATGAAAATACATTAAAATGCGAAGCCATCCTCGCGCAGACGCTGGAGACGGCGGACATTTATTTGCCTGGAGGCAGCGCCCCGCAGCCGGGTGAGACGTTCAAGCAGGCGAATATGGCGAAGACGCTTCAGCGGCTCGCTGCGTTCGGACGCGATGAGTTCTATAAAGGCGAGACGGCGGTGGAAATTGCCGATTATATGCAGCGGCATGGCGGTCTTCTGACGCGTGAGGATTTTGAAGCGCATCATGGTGATTGGGTTGAGCCTGTGAAGGGCTCTTATAGAGGATATGACCTCTATCAAATGCCTCCGAATTCACAAGGCTTCACTGGGATTATGGCACTTCATATTCTAGAGCAATTCGATTTGCAGACGATCGAGCACGGCTCGCATGAGTATTATCAGCTTTGTATAGAAGCGCTCAAGCTAAGCTTCCAGGATCGCAATGCGTATTTGTCCGATCCAGCCTTCACGGAAGTGCCGCTGGATAGGCTGCTTAGCAAGGCGTATGCCGCGCAGCTGGCCGATTCTATCGACATGGAGCAAGCGTCCGGCTTGCAGACGAAGTCGATTGGCAGCGATACGGCATATGCCGCGGTCGTTGACGGAGACGGCAATGCCGTATCATTCATTCAGAGTCTGTATTTCGAATTCGGCTCGGCTGTCGTTGCGGGCGAAACAGGCGTGCTGCTCCAAAATCGCGGCTCGTTCTTCTCGCTCGACGCCAGTCATGTGAACCGGCTTGAGCCGGGCAAAAGAACTTTCCATACGCTTATGCCGGCTATGGCTTGCAAGGACGGAAAGCCCTCCATACTGTACGGGACGCAAGGCGGAGAGGGGCAACCGCAGACGCAGACGGCGATTTTCACGCGAATGGTCGATTATGGGATGGATCCGCAGCAGGCGATTAACGAGCCGCGCTGGGTATGGGGACGGACATGGGGCGAGCCGACGCAGGAGCTGAAGATGGAGGGCCGTATATCCGAAGCGGTGTTCTCTTCCTTATCGCAAGCAGGTCATATCGTGCGCAAAATGAAAGATTTCGACGGCATTATGGGTCATGCCCATGCGATAAAGCGTGATGAGAGCGGTAATCTGCAAGGCGGCACGGATCCGCGCTGCGACGGCGCCGCAGCGGGCTTGGATTACTAGAAGACGAGAGGGAGGATACAGACAATGAGCCAGAACCAACACGAACAGGAAGGTGAGCGTCTGCGTCAGATAGAGCGTTGGAACGCCTATGCGAACGCGTCTATCGACGTCCCTCCTTCCGGGAGCGGCGAATTGACCGGGAAGACGTTCGCGGTTAAGGATGTTTTCGATATTAAGGGGCATACGTCTGGCGCGGGCAATCCTGACTGGCTGCGGACGCATGCGCCTGCAACGGATTACGCGTCTGCCGTAAGCAAGCTTCTTGCCGCAGGGGCACATATGCAGGGGACAACGATAACCGATGAGCTGATGTACAGCATTAATGGTGAGAACCATCACTATGGCACGCCGATGAATCCGAAGGCGAAGGGACGTATTCCCGGCGGCTCATCCAGCGGTTCGGCCGTTGCGGTGTCGGCTGGGCTTGCCGACTTCGGGATCGGTACGGATACGGGCGGTTCGATTCGCGTTCCGTCCGCGTATTGCGGTATATATGGCATACGTCCTACACACGGCGCAGTCGATGTGGCAGGGCTTATTCCGCTTGCGCCGAGCTTCGACACGATCGGCTGGATGACACGCGACGCGCAGACGCTGCTGGATGTCGGGCGGGTGCTGCTTGATCGGTGGAACGAAAGCGGCAATGGAGAGGGAGAGCAGCATCATGCGCCTTTCAAGCGGCTGCTAGTCGCAACCGATCTGTGGGATATTCCTGAGCAGCCGCTGCAGGAAACGCTTCGGGACTACATTCAAGGCTTGGCCGACATAATAGGAGGCGAACCGCAACTGATTGTCGCGGCCCCCGAGGGAATCGGGGAATGGACGAGTGCCTTCCGGACGCTGCAAGGCATGGAAATATGGCAGTCTCATCGCGAATGGATAACGAGCGAGAAGCCAACTTTCGGTCCGGGCATAGCCGAACGGTTCGTATGGGCAAGCTCGCTCCGAGAGGAGCATGCCATTAAGGCGTCGCTCATTCAGCAGCGCGCGAGAGCGCGTATGGAGTCAATGCTCGGGGAGGACGGTGTACTCGTCATGCCGACTGTTCCTGCTGCGGCGCCGCTGCTTGGACAGTCCGGCAAAGAGGTGGAGCGGGTCCGCATGCGGACATTCGAGTTGTGCTGCGTTGCAGGCCTTAGCGGCCTTCCTCAAGTGACGATACCGATTGCCGGCAAGGACGGCTTGCCGATTGGACTGTCGTTCATGGCGGGGAGAAATCAGGATATCCGCTTGCTGGAATGGCTTGCCAATGCTGCTGATAGCTATATTCAATCACGAGGAGAGAGTAGGAGGGCGAGATGAGGGTAACTACATTGAAGCTTGGCGAGAATGAGGTCGCTGCGCTGAATAGCGAAGCGGGACTTGTCTTGATAGATACGATTAATAAGGCGGCAGGACGTTCCTGGCATACGGAGCTGTTCGATATTATTTCGTGCGGCGAGCTTGATGCGATAACGGAATGGTATGAAGCCGGCGGCAAGGCGATGCTGGCTGACTTGCCTGCTCTTCCTTATTCGGAAGCGGAATACGCCCCGCTCTATCGCAATCCTCGCAAAATATGGGGAATCGGCATGAACTATGTGCAAAATGAAGTGGAGCTCGCGGCTGCCGACCCTAGCGAAGAGCCGGTTTGCTTCATGAAGCCGGCTACGACATTGATTGGTCCCTTCGACGCTATTCGCATTCCGCAGGGAGCAGGTGCGATTACTGCGGAAGCGGAGCTCGCCGTCGTGATCGGCAAAGCTTGCAAAAACATAACGGAGGAGGACTACGGCGACGTCATCGCGGGATATGTTGCGGCAATTGATGTGACGGCAGCCGATATTCATGCGCGCAATCAACGTTTTCTCGCCCGGGCGAAAAGCTTTGATACATTCTTTGGTCTCGGTTCAACGCTCGTAACGAAGGAAGAGCTGCCCGAGCTGCTGCAAGTTTATGTCGAGACGGCTCTGAACGGCAAGGTTGTGCATCGCAACAAGCTATTCCATATGAAATTCCGTCCAGACTTTGCGGTAGCCTTTCTCTCTAAGGTTATGACGCTGCTTCCGGGCGACATTATTATGACCGGAACGCCGGGGTCGGTCGTCATTCGTGACGGCGATAGGATCGAATGCCGCATTGACGGCTTTGAACCGCTATGTAACTCTGTCCGCGAGTAAGACTGCCGTGGCTTCGCTGTTATTTTGCCGCTTGATCGAGATCGCAAAACCTGCTATAAATAAGTAAGTTAATAAATTCAGTTTGGAGGAGAAACGATGATCAACCTATTTCCTGCATCTGAACGGCATATTGCGGATCTCGGCTGGCTGCGAAGCTATCCAGCTTATTCATTCGGCGGTTATCAAGACAAGAGTCGAACAGGCTTTAGCGTGATGCGTGTATGCAACGACGATTATATAGCTCCAGGACGAGGCTTCGGCGCGCATCCCCACAGCGATATGGAGATTGTATCGATCGTATTGAACGGCCGCATTCGCCACGAGGACAACTTAGGCAATCGCGTCGTAAGCTCGTTTGGCGAAGTGCAGCGCATGTCGGCCGGCAGCGGCGTTATTCATACTGAATTCAACGATAGCCCGGATGAGGAACTTCGGTTGCTCCAGCTGTGGTTCATGCCTAACGAACGCGGAGCGGCGCCATCCTACGAGGCGAAGAGTTTCGATACGGCCAAGCTGCATAATGCTTTGCTGCCGGTTGTTTCCGATGAGCTGTCTGGGCAAACGGCGACGATTGCACAACGTATGACGATCTACCTGAGCAAGCTGGATCGCAATCAATCGATTCATTATGAGGCTGGCGAAGGGCGCAACCTGTTTATATATGTCATAGAGGGCAAGCTGGCCGCGCTAGGTCAATCTATGACGGCAATGGATTCGGCGGAGATCGAGCGCGAGAGCGAACTGACGCTCACGGCTGAGGAAGATGTTTTCTTCATGCTGGTCGATCTTCCATAACGTCCCCGAAGGGAGAGGAAATAGGTGAGACAAACGCTGCTAGTAAAGCATGCGGTAAGCGGACGGATGCTTATCGATTCGGGCAAGCAGGATGTAGGCTTCTCGCTGAACCAAGATGGAGACGGATGGCGGATCGATATAGAGGTGTCTTGGAGCGAGACGATCGAAGAGATTTTGAAGCTTAAAGAAGAGCTTAACGTGTTTGTTTTCTACGAGTATGATGACAAGCCGACATTGAAGACTTGGTATTACGTAGGCAATGCGCCGGTTGAATATGGTATTGAGCTAGGGCTTTTGACCATTCAGGCTCAATCCCGCATTGAGTATTATCCGCACGAATATTCCGTTTAACCGTTGTTGAAAGCGAAAGAAGCCCGGACATGCGCAATGCATATCCGGGCTTTCATTGTAATATGCCGAGCTTATAATCGTTGTACCCGTAATGTAATGATGGTGGATTACGTATCGGTTTTAATCTCGTCCCATGACTGGTCTTTGTATCGAATGAGCCAATTCAGCGCGTAATGCCTCTCATACACGACGCCGTTATCCAAATCCCCGGGCGTTTGGCGATCGTTAATCCTGCTGTCCACGCACACCCAGTTATAACGGTAAATGAGGTCAGCTGCATCCAATGTTTCATTCACGCTTCGCAACCGGGCACTGGATTTGAATGCTTCAAAGCTGTCATATCGCTTCAAGATAGAAACGGCTGCCCCAACGTCGCATACACCGGTCGGCTCGTCCAGCTTCTGGACAAAGCCTAGCGCCCATAGCATCACAAGATAGCCCTCGTAACGCCATGAGAAAGGTGCGGCTTCGTCTATCTTAGGGCTGCGGTTACGAATAAAAGCTTGTTCAAGGGGCGAGAAAAAACCGGATGCGCTATACAGAGCCGTAACCCGTTCGACAACCTCATCTGTATCCTCCTCGCTCTCGCCGCTTCCGACACACTCGCCCTTCAACGCCACGATGCATAAGGCAACGGCGCGTTTTGCTATATCATCTAGGCTCCGAATACAGGCGCCTTCGTCCGGCAGCGCCGCAGGCAAGTTCTTGTTGAATGGAATGCCGCGTTCCGTCAAGATCCTCTCTGACCGCTCTTTGCGGCTAAGCGCCGTTTCCGTCTCTTTCAGATCGCCGTGCAAGAGACTGGTATGGGCTGTTACTTTGAAATCATTCACCTCCGAGTTGCCGTCCAGATCCATCAGAAGTTTTCCATCCCAATGAAGCAGCTGGCGGCTTCCCCAAAATACGGGGCCGTCCAACCGCTCCGCAATCGAGAGCAATTCTTTATAGAACGCATCGGAAATGTCCTCCTCTGTCTCGATGCCGATGACCATGTTGAGTGTCGATATTTTGATCAGCAGCTTTTCGTGGACGAGGCTGTTTTTAGCCTGCAGCTGCGCGAAGAAATTTCCCATTCCGTTAATCATTTTTGCAAACTCGTCAGGCTGGGTACGGCTGGTCATGATGGTAAAGCGGTTAACGGTTTTAGCGAACCATTTTTTGCGGGTCACTTGAATGCTCGTTCCGTCTTCGGTCACTTGGATACTGTCTTTCGGATATAGCGCTTTGATGAGGTCCAAGACCTGATTAAGGTCGAAATTAGAGCTGTAGATCGCACAGTTTTTCATTCAACTCTCCACTCTTTCTCTAGTTAAAATAAGAGGCATTCGTTAGTTGCTCGGATCTAGTCCGGACGGTAGTTCGTTCCCATCGAGAGGGAACCATCGC
Organism: Paenibacillus sp. YIM B09110; assembly: GCF_037167145.1. Taxonomy (NCBI): domain Bacteria; kingdom Bacillati; phylum Bacillota; class Bacilli; order Caryophanales; family Paenibacillaceae; genus Paenibacillus; species Paenibacillus sp. YIM B09110. The sequence goes on from NZ_JBANSP010000007.1 coordinate 295,625, forward strand.
ATTACGCTTCTAGGCGGATTGCCCAATCCCTCCTCGAGCGAAAAGGCTTGCCAGTCCATGCTGCCGGGACCGTTGATCGTATCGCCGTCTTGGATGACGGGACCGTTTTTGTACACGTAATCGGACACGTTCCGAAGAAAGTTGGCGACCTCGTTCGGATTATGGGAGCGGCGGTCAAACACCGCTTCGTGATCGTCCGCGTCCAGTTGGAGCATGCCTACCGTATCCATCAACAGCCAATTTTCTTCCTGCGGCAGGTTGAAGAGGCGAACGTTAGACCATAGCTCAAGCGGAGGAAGCTGAGACTGCTCAAAGCGCTCGAATAGCTCTTGTATCCGTGCGCCGGAAGCGAGGCATTCTCCGTTCGGGTTGAAATAGCAGAGCGCTTCAGGCAAGCGAAGCAAATCTTGCGCAATGGCGGTCAACTCCATTAGCTCCGCAAAAGCGTCGTAATCGGCGGGCAAGACAGAGGTTTCATCGTTTGCCGCCCCATAGATATAGGTGGATCGAATGCGTATAAATGCGGTATGTTCTTCGACGGCTTGTCGCCCTTCGGGGTAACCCCATGCTTGCTGAGCGGAACGCTCTAAATTTCCTGGATAGGTAAAAGGGCCGAAGAAGCCCATCGTCCATGCGCCGAACAATGTCGCATCTACTGCAGGATCGCCCATATCATCGGGCCAACGGCGATCGACAATATCGACTGTAATGACGCCGTCTACTTCGGGACGATGCGGAATAAGCAGGCTTGGTCCGCTGAACGCCCATTGCTCGGCATTTTCTTTTATATGATCGGTACTAAATCTTTGATTCAGTGCAGCTTCAATGCTGCGGATGGATACGGAGCGTGAAAGTAGGATAGCTACTCCCTGTGTGAAAAAACCTTTTGGCATAACTCTACCTCCTCTTCGAATGGTTGAATGTATACCTTCCATATATCGACAAAACATTCTATAGTTTGGAGAGGCCTAAAGTTTCGAACGTCCGATTACCGATGCACAAACAATTTACGTTGAAGTGAAAGGAGTGAGGGGCATGAAGGAAAGATTCGCAACGTGGGCGGAGCAGTGGGTAATCCTGCTGGAGAGGTTGGAGCGGAGAAGAGCCCGCGTCCGACCGCTTGCCATCAAGCCTCCTGCCGAAGAAGAGGAGTTACTCGAAGCGGAGCGACGACTCGGAATAGCGCTGCCGCAAGCGGTGCGCGAAATATTGCGGGAGGGTTCCCGCGAAGTTAACGTGACGTGGTGGCTGCCGGACTGGACGATTGTGCGGTTCTCGTCTTCGGGCGATTTCGGGTGGAGCTTAGATGATATGGAATGGCCGGATTTCGGCGGCGATTTGGATGAGGCTGGAGGTCGGTATTTGGCTTTTTATTGCGCGCACAACGGGGATTACGTGTTATTCGACAGGGAGAAGGATCCGGAAAATCCTGCCGTTGTAGGCTGGGATCATGAGACGGACGAATTTGTTTTGCTGGCGCCTTCTTTTCAGGAATACATTGAGCGTGTAACCGCGCTCAGCTGTATAGGGGCGGAGTGCTGTGAATACGAGTCTTACTGCGACGGTCACGGACTTGATCTGCAAGGGGAGGCGGCACTCGGATGGACAGCGTGGATCGAGCAATATCTGTCGACGACGCTGGCGGATGCTGCATCGAGTTTAGATAAGCTTGTTTTATATGCTTCCATGCATGGGCTTGAAGCTGAGCGGGTCAAGGAAGCATTCGACGAATATGATTCGGCTATCGTGCTTCGCGAATGGCAGCACAGGTTGGAAAGCGAGTCCGAATCGTACCGCAAAAAAGAGTGGTGCGTGCTGCTTGCCGGAACGGTAGGCCCGGTTGCAGCCGATTGGGTGCGGTCTTTATGGCGCGATGCCTCGCATTCGTATTCATTGGCCGGAGAGCCGCTCCACTACTTGACCGCCGCATGTTTGCCGGTAGCCGAGGGGCTGTATTTGGTGTGCGGCGAGCTGGAACGAACGGATGAGGATCGTAAAATAAGCGGCTTTACGGCAAACGGAGCGTTGTGGTTTTTTCGCAATCGCGCCGCTCTTCCCTGGATGGAGAAGCATGTTTCATTCCCGATCGATGGCTGGGACAGTTTGTTCGCGGTATGTGAGCCCGAATGGAGCGATGTTGGGCAATGGCTTGCAGGTAACGATGTGCAGCGACAGACGGCTGTTTCCGGATTAGGGATAATGATCAGGGGGAAAGCTTCTCCGAGCGGAGAGCCTGATGCCGCATTGCTGATAAATTTATTGGAATTGGTTAAGCAACAATCGGTGCTTCGGAAGGAAAAAGAGCGGGTCGATCTGGTTCTGTCACATTTTGCGGCCGATTGGCGATAGGTTGGCATGAAAAAAAGAAGCCGGAACGCAGAAACGTTCCGGTTAGTTATTTGCTGTAGTTATTTATTCGTGCTGTGCTGCTTGTTGCCAAGATTGTTGGCTGGCGAGCCTTGGCCGTTTCGCCGCTTATTTCGTTCAGCCTTGCGCTGTGTATCATGCACCTTGTCTACAAATTCCTTCGTGCTTTCCATCCGCGTCACCTCCTCGTATTTGCCTCGTACAGGTATCTTGCGCGTTCCGCTTGCTTATCTTATCCAAAAATAAATTATAATTGCGCGAGATGTAAACATTCCCTTATTATTATTTCGTGTCGTAAGAACTGCATCATATTGGTCCATCAGGCTCATTATTCAGTCAGTATTATGGGCGCGGGTTTTTTGGTATAAATAGATGGGAATAGGCGGAAGGGGCTTGGGCAGACGATGCATAGAGTAATAGCGAGGGCACAGTTGAAGCGGGATGCAATCATAGAAACCTGTGGCGAGACGATGCAGCAGCTCGTACGCAGCGGTCAGCTTATGACGGGTGCGGCATTCAGGTGGGGAAATCATTTATTCGTATACGCGGAATGTATGAATGAGCCCCTAGAGGCGGATGTCCTTATGCCGGAGGCGACGGAGCTCCTGGAGGATTGGCCGGGACAAGCGGCCAAGCGAAAGTGGGTTCCGATGATTGATGTGTTTCACTTTAACGCGCCGGCAAGCCGTGAGCACTGGCTGCGCAAGGAAGCGGTTGAACGCCGCGTCGGGCGCGTCGCGCACTTGAAACCGGAGATGGCTGCCAGCTATATTTATTACCACTACCAGCTGCAAGAGGAACAAGCTTTCCATGGACCGAAATATGAAATAATCGCTATGCACGAGAACTTATTGTTCGGTTATCAGGAATTTCCCGCGGTAGTGGAGCAGCCGGAACTGCCGGGCAAGCTCGGTACGTCAGGTACGCCAAGCAACTGGGGTGATTCGCGAATGGATTTGCACTTTCAGCCGTGGGAGGATGGACATCTGTATTTTAAGCCGATCGAGACACTGTTTGCATATTATGGAAGCGAATAATATGAGCTGAAGAGCTGGTAATCATTTGCCTTTGCTTGGTCAATATGGTACGATATGAATAGTCGTCAGACATGAAACCCAATTACAAATACTACAGATGTACATAAACGATAACTGCCCCTAAGCGCGCGCGATAGAGGCAGTTTTTCCTTTTTTGTGCGGAGGAGGCTGACTATGTATAATCGTAAAAAACCGGCCGAAGAAGTGCCGGAGGAAAACACGAAGGTTTGGACTTGCGAGACGGAGGGCTGCAACAGTTGGATGCGGGATAACTTTGCGTTTGACCACGTTCCAAATTGCACATTCTGCCACGCACCGATGGTAAGCGGCATGAAGATGCTGCCTACGCTAGTCAACACGAATGCCGACATGAAATCGTTGAAAAAAGGAACGGCAATTACGTAGTGATTGTCGTGATTTAATTAAAGGCTGGAGATCAAGTAGCGGGCATCAGCGCCGTCTGCTTTGATCTCCTTTTTTATTTTGTACGTCTATTGGTTACGGACCATATAGTCGATAAAAGCGCAAGTAGAGCTAATTGATGAGAATAGCGGACTGTAGCGGCTCTAAATGCTACAAGTTCATGCGAATTAGTTGGATAATGGTGTGATTAAAGCCATTAAGGTCTCTATGGTCCGCAACATTGCGAAAATTTGCGTTTTCGATGTAGAAGTGTTGCTGGTGTCCGTATTGAGAAGCATTTCCTCATTGTCGGGCGGGCATCGAGAGGGGGAACATTCCCTGAACCCCGTTGTTTACTTTCCTCCGCTCCCGCCGTCCTCGCCGTAATGCCGCTTGCGGTAATCGTTCGGCGAGCAGTCTGTCCATTTCTTGAACACCTTGCTGAAATATTTCTCGTCTTGGAAGCCGACCTGCTCGGCGATCTGCGTGATGCGAAGCTGTCCGTTCGCGAGCAGCTCCTTCGCCCGCTTAATGCGACATTTGGCGATGAAGTCCGAGATGTTCTCGTTCATCTCCTGCTTAAACTTCCGCGAAATATACTCCCTACTCAAGAAGAAACGGCTTGCGATCTCTTGCAGCGTAATATCCGAATGCACATGCTGCTCGATATATTTGGCAATGTCGTAAATAACGCCGCTTTCCTTGTCCCGTTCGGCGATGCGCTTCGCAGACTGGCATGCTTCATCGAATACAGAGTGCTTCCATTGTTCATAATCGAATTGGCCAAGCTGGGTTACCGGTAATGGGTAAGCGTTGCTTGTACGCATGCCTGCATTTTTCTCAACTGTCGTCCCGTCATCATGCGTTTCCCACATGGATTTGGCCAGCTCGAATTGTTGACGCCACTGGCCTAGCTGCTCCAGTGAAATACAGCCGCTCTGATCAAGCGCATCGAACCACGGCTGCATGGCGCGGCGGATCTGCTCCTGCTGTCCGCTCTGAACAGCGAAGCGAATTCGCTCCTCATGCTCGCTCCACATAAGCAGCGGGTTCTTAGCGGCATGGGCAGTGCTTGGCTCGTAGAAGTGAAGCTCCGAGCCGCTGCCGAGCAGGTTGCGCCGCTGCAAAGCGAGCTTCGCTTGTTGATAGGACGCAGCTGCGTCGTTTGGAAAAGCGGTTGGCAATCCGATGCCGAAGACGAAACGCGTCTTAAGCGCTTTGAAGATAGCCTCGTTAATCTCGCCCAACAGCTCAGGCGCATTCTTCGCTTCACCCCATAGCAGCAGCGCCATCTCCATCTCATTTCCGCGATAACGGAACGCGTAGCCGAGCCCTTTGTCGCGAAGAAACTCATTGCATATATTCGTCAGCGCGAAGAAAAGCAGGTCCAGCCCGGCGGCGAACTTGGCTCTGACAGCCGGAGGAGACAGTTCAAGACTGACAACCGCGATGCGTGTATGCGGCATCGGCAACGTAAGGCCAAGCTCCTGCTCCATCGTCTCGGCGAATGCCGGGTGATTGCCGGGCTCGCTGATTAATGTTGAAAAATATTGCTCCAAGAAGATCGGCTTGAGCTGATTCAGCTCCATATTCATATGGAGGCTGCGGCTGAGCTCCTTCTCCTCGCGCTTCCAGCTTTGAATCGCCGTCGCGAGCGCGGACGTGAGCTGCTCGGCATCGATCGGCTTCAGGATATAGTCGATGCCGCCGTATTTCACCGTTGTACGGACGAAGCTGAAGTCGTCATGGCCGCTAATGACGATGATTTTGCTGGACGGCGCATGCTTGGCGGCCCATTCCAGCAGCTTCGTGCCGTCCATATTCGGCATCATCATATCGGTGAAGATGATCTCCGGCTTCTCTTTCTCGATCAGCTCAATTGCGTTTTGCCCGTCTTGAGCTTCGAGCAGCGTATCGATCTGGAACGTATCCCAAGGGACAAGGAGCCGTATCGCTTCTCTTACATGTTTCTCATCATCGATGATCAAAGCCTTCATGGCTCATTCTCCTTCGCCCAGCGGAATATGAATCGTAACGGAAAAGCCGTGCGGTCGAACCTGCTCCACCTCGATAGCCGCGGACGGATGGAAGTGCAGCCGCAGCCTAGACAGCACGTTCTGAAGCCCGATGCCGCCAGCCTCTTGGGACGATGCGGAAGCGGATTCCTGCGATGCTGGAGCTTGCGATTGCAGCATTCCATAAGACAGCGGCTTATCCAGCTCATATCGGAGTTCGGCGAGCCGTTCATCCGATATGCCGATGCCGTTGTCTAGAACGCGAATGGTTAACTGGCTGCTATCCTCGTTCAGCCAGCTTGCGATTGTCAGCTCGCTTGGTGAATCCGCTCCCGCAAAGCCGTGCTTGAAGAAGTTCTCGAGCAACGGCTGTAGAATCATCTTCGGCACAAGAATGCGGCGCGTATTGTCATCGACTTGCAACCGAATGCCAAGCGCTGTATCGAACCGCTGCTTCTGCAGATCGAGATAAGCCTGCGCATATTGCAGCTCGCGGTTAAGCTCGACGATTGAATCCATCGTATTCATGTGGTAACGCATCATTTTGCCAAGCGAAGTAATGAGGGAGTAGGCCTTGTGATCGCCGTGCTGAAGCGAGACCGTTCCAATCGATTGCAGCGCGTTATAGAGAAAATGCGGATTAACCTGCGCCTGCAGCGCCTTGAGCTGGTTCGTCTTGTTGGCGAGCTCCAGTCGATATTCCGCCAAAATCAAGTTGTTGATCGTCTGCATCATCGAGCGGAAGCGGCGGGCAAGCAGGCCGATCTCGTCATTGCTTTGAATGTCGATCGAGACATTCAGGTTGCCGGTCTCGATCTTGTTCACATATCCGATCAACCGCAAGAGCGGCTTCGTGAACGTTATCGAAATGAATAGCGTGGCAATAACGACGATGGCTAGAAAAGCGGCGCCAACCCAAATGTTAATTCGTGCGACGCGGTCGGCAGCGCTGTATAGATGACTGTACGGCGTCTGCTTGACGAGGTACCAATCCATGTACGGTGTCTTGATCCGATCGTAGAAAATCATTCCTTCGAACGATTGCTCCGTCCAGTCGAAATGTCCGCTGTCCTCACTGGAACTATAGACGCTGTCCATCCAAGCATGGTCGAGCTTGCCGCCGATCTCTTCTTGGTTGGAGGCGAGAACGATCTGCCCTTTCATATCCACGATATAGAAATCCTCTTTGCCGCTGTCGTACAGCTGGCGGTTCAGGTCTTCGAGCACCGTGAGGCGCACATCGATAGACAACTCGGCAAGCAGCTCCTCGCTTGGCGCGCGGAAGATCGGGCGGTGCAGCGTAAATACCATCTCGTCATTAGCGCCGGACTTGACGTTAAGTCCGTAATTATGGCTTTGGTGAGTGGCCTCAATGGTTGCCTTTTTGACCGTGTCAGCCAGTGTGTCCTTGTCATTTTCGCCGACTCTGATATCGTCGTTCCAGAGCAAATAAGTCGCGTTTTGCTTGACGACATAGAGCCGAACTTTATTGAATTCGCTTACGCTTTGGTAGATGCTGTACAAATGATCCTTAAGCAGGTTGCGGTTATTGATGACATCCGTCAAGTCGTTCGGAAATACCTCATCCTCCAGGCTGCGCTCCAAAATATAATACAGCGAGCGAGGCACATTCATGGAGTTGTATACGGCCAGCGACTTCTGGTTGATGTTGCTCATGTAGTTCATAATGTTCGTTTTCCCTAGAGAGAGCAACTGCTTGTTTTTGGAAATCGCTTCTTCTGTGATCGAGCCCGTCGTGGCGTTATAGGAAATAATCATGGATGTTGCGATAGGTAAAATGGTAGCCGCCAGCAGTAGCAGCATGAGCTTGTTTCGTATCGTATTGAACGGTTTTACAGGTTTCAAGTCGCTATTCCTCCCGCTGATAGGCGCTCGTCGCTCACGGCATTTGCCGTTTCACCTTGTGGATACACAGTAACCGATTGAGCCAAGGATGGTCAATATATTCCACCAACGTTATCATCATCCTCGGTAGTCCGCATAGGGAGCGTGGTTTTATACTTTGGATGTGGGTAAGGCAACACACGAAGACAGAGAAAGGGGACTAGATCGCGATGTCCAAAGGATTCACTCGAAAAAGATGGAGCGAATGGGCGCAGCAGACCGTATTCGTCGGTCCAGGCCTCATTGCTTTCATTCTGATTGTGCTCGCGCCGTTTGTAATGGGTTTTTATTATATGTTTACCGAATGGGACGGCATTAATATAGGCGACGCCAAATGGACCGGTATGCGTAATCTTACGAAGATTTTCACGGAGGACGAGAGGTTCTGGGATGCATTCCTGTTCACGCTCAAGTTCACGATTGCCGGTGTGCTCATTACGAACCTGACCGCTTTTCTATTGGCGCTTATGCTAAGCCGCAACCTGAAGAGCCGCAATGTGCTGCGGACGATCTTCTTCCTGCCCAATGTAATAGGCGGATTGCTGCTCGGTTACATCTGGTATTTCATTTTTGTTAGGGGCTTCGCCGCGATCGGCGAGGCGACGGGCATCGGATTCTTCAATCTGCAATGGCTCGGAACACCGAATACAGCCTTCTGGGGCATCGTTATCGTGTTCGTCTGGCAGACGGCCGGTTATATGATGATTATCTATATCGCTGCGATGATCGGCGTGCCGAAGGATTTGATCGAAGCTGCGAAGATCGACGGCGCAGGTATGTTCCAGATGCTTCGTTCGGTGACGATCCCGCTTATTATGCCCGCGATTACGATCTGCTTGTTCCTCACGACATCGAATGCGTTCAAAATGTTCGATCTGAACTTGTCGCTCACTTCGGGAGGACCTGGCAATGCAACAGAATCGATCGCGCTTAATATTTACCGCGAAGCGCTTGGTTATAGCAGATACGGACTTGGTACGGCGAAAGCGATGATCTTCTTCCTCGGTGTCGCGATCATCACCGTTACGCAAGTGTGGATTACGAAGAAGCAGGAGGTGGAAGCCTGATGGAAACGAGACAAAAGTATACACCGCTCCTGTTCGTCACAGAGATCATCGGTATTTTACTCGCATTACTGTTCATTGCTCCGTTCTACTTCTTGATCGTCAATTCGTTCAAGAAGTTGGGCGATATTCTGCTCAATGCTTCATCCTTGCCCGAGAGCATAAGCTTCATCAACTTTCAGAGAGCTTGGGAAGCCGTTGAATTTCCGCGCGTATTCATGAATTCATTCCTGGTGACTTCAGTCAGCGTGCTGACGCTGGTCGTCATCAGCTCGATGATGGCTTACCGGCTCGTACGCAGGCCGACGACATTCAATAAGCTGTTGCTTACAGCTTTGATTGCCGCAATGATCATACCGTTCCAGTCGGTTATGCTTCCGCTCATGCGGGTTACGTCTTGGCTGGAGCTTCGGGGACATTTTCACGGGATCGTCATTTGCTATATGGGCTTCGGTATATCGCTCTCCATGTTTCTATATCACGGCTTCGTGAAGTCGGTGCCGCTGGAGATCGAAGAGGCTGCGGTCATGGACGGCTGCTCCCCGTACGGCGTTTTCTGGAGAATCGTGTTCCCGCTCTTGAAGCCGATCTCGGTTACCGTTATTATTTTGAACGTACTATGGATTTGGAACGATTACTTATTGCCGATGCTAGTCATTAACGATAATATGACGACGATTCCACTCGCCGTACAGAAGTTTTTTGGCCAATACTTGCGCAAGTGGGATTTGGCGATGGCGGCGCTGACGCTCAGCACGCTCCCGGTCATTGCATTCTTCCTTTTCCTGCAAAAACACATTATCGAAGGCATAACAGCGGGTTCTGTTAAAGGGTAATGCGTAAATAATCAAAATATTACACCTATTTGTTCAATAAATTCGGTGTTGTGCTAGTTTGTTGCACAACTATAATGACGATGTAAACAAGAAAAGGCTTTAATTGTTAAATAATAAAGTTGCGGGAGGTCATGTAAGATGAAGAAATTATCTTTCCTTATGCTCGTCGCGGTTATGGTGATCGTACTGGCTGCGTGCGGGGGCAACAACGGCAATAACGGCAATAACAAAGGGGCAAATAACGGCGGTACGAAAGCAACGGACAAACCGACTGAAGCTGCACAAACAGAGGCGCCTAAGAAGGATGTCACCATTAAGATCTTCCAGTTCAAAGTGGAAATTGCGGAAGCGCTTAACAAGATGGCTGAGGAATACGAGAAAGAGACAGGCGTTAAGGTTGACGTAGAGACGCACGGCGGCGGCGAGGATTACAGCGCATTGCTGAAAGCTGAGCTGGCGGCTGGCGAAGAGCCGGAAATCTTCAACTCCAGCGGCTGGGCAGGCTTCGACCCTTACGTAGATCGTGCTACGGATCTTAGCAACGAAGCGTGGGCGAAGGATCTGGTAGAAGCTTCGAAACCGCAAATTTCGCGTGACGGCAAGCTGCTCGGCATGCCGATGAACCTTGAAGCTTACGGCTTCACGTACAACAAAGATTTGTTCGCTAAAGCTGGCATCACGGAGCTTCCTAAGACGCTTGACGAGCTGGAAGCTGCTGCGAAGAAGCTCCAAGACGCAGGCATTACACCTTTTGCCTTGACGAACGAGTGGTGGTCGATGGGTATCCATACGCTGAACATCGCGCTGGCTAACCAAGCTGACCCTGCTGCCTTCATTGAAGAAGTGAAAGCCGGCACGAAAACATTGAAAGACGACGCCACGATGAAGCAATGGGTACGCCTCGTAGACATTATGTTCGCGAACGGACAGAAGAACGCTCTGACGACGGACTACAACACGCAAGTTGCTGAATTCGCGGCTGGCAAATATGCGATGATCCAACACGGCAACTGGATTCAAGGCATGATCGACGAAGTAACACCGGGTATGAACCTGGGCATGATGCCTGTACCTCTTCTTGATACGCCGAACGTGTTCACAGGCGTTCCGAACAACTGGATCGTGAACAACAAATCCGCTAACGTAGAAGAAGCGAAAGCATTCTTGAACTGGATGGTTACTTCGGAAACAGGCAAAAAGTATATCGCGACAGATTTCAAATTCGTACCTGCACTATCTTCGATCGAGCCTAACCCAGAAGCGATCGGAAGCATCGGCGGCGACTTCGCAGTATTCGCGAATGCAAACCCATCGCAAGTGAAAACTTGGAACTGGGACCGCTTCCCGGATGGCATCACGCAGCAATGGGGCGCGGCGATGCAGGAGTACCTCGGCAAGCAAATCTCGGGCGACGAGCTGCTCTCGAAGCTTGACAAAGCGGTACAGGATATCGTGAAGAAATAATAGCGAGTAAGACGGAAAGCTCCGATCACGCGGCTCAGGCTGCAAGGTCGGAGCTTTTCTTGTGCGCGTTGGGATAGTTAATTGAAGAAATTAATCGCTAAAGAATGAATAGGATGAAATTCCTATCTTATAATCTTGGAATTATCTGAGGGGGTTATCATTTGACATAGAATGAGTAGGATAAGCTGTGTAAACCATCCTATTCATTGAATATCGCTCTTTTGAGCGGAAATAAGAGGGATTATCCAGCTTGATCCAACCCAGGTCGGTTCATGCCTGATGCCGAAATAGCTGGAAATAGTCCCGTTAATTTCTTGCTAAACGGAGAATTCGCACGATTAACTGGAAAACCTCCTGTTACTTTCCCGTGCATAGGGAGAGAGGTTGGAATATGTGACAAATAACAGGAGTAATTCCCGTTATGGAGCGAAATGGCATAATGTCGTTCAGTTTAACAGGAGGAATTCTAGTTATTTCTCAAATCACGGCAGTCAGGTTGCCATTGCCACCACGCCAAGCAAAGAAGAAGCTATCCCGGCGCGGGATAGCTTCTTCTTTGTTTGCTGCTATGCGGCTGCGACAGAGGTTAGTCGCGGCTGAAGATTTTGGAGAGCAGGCGGAGCATCTCGATGTACAGCCATACGAGCGTGACCATCAGGCCGAACGCGCCGTACCATTCCATGTACTTCGGAGCGCCGCGCTGCGCGCCGTTCTCGATGAAGTCGAAATCAAGCACGAGATTAAGCGCTGCGATGACGACGATAACGAGCGAGATGCCGATGCCGATCAGGCCGTTGCTGTGCAGGAAAGGTACGCTGATGCCGAAGAGTCCGAGCACGAAGCTTACCAGGTAAAGAAGGGCAACGCCTGCTGTAGCGGCGAATACGCCAAGCTTGAAGTTTTCCGTCGCTCTAATGAGTCTTGTCTTGTATGCGAGGAGCAACGCTACGAATACACACATCGTCAGCAGTGCTGCCTGCATCGTTATGCCGTTGTATAGCGATTCGTAATTAGCCGACAGGGCGCCGAGGAAAAGTCCTTCCGCTATGGCGTAGACCGGTACTAAGTACGGTGCTGTCCTAGGGACGAAACTTATGATAAGCGCCATTACAAGTCCGATAATAACGCCGCCAATCATGTAGCCCATGACGTTCTGGCCGTTGAAATACATGTTCCACGTCGAGAACGCCCCGCCAAGCATTAATGCGAGAGTAATGAACGCTTTATTGACCGTTCCGTTGATCGTCATCGCGTCATTCAACGAATTTCCGTGCCGATCAAACGTATGATCTCTTAATGTCGGATTACCGCTTCTTCCTAACATGGGTAATTCACCTCATTGTCATTTTGTACCGATTCTATCACATCCTATGATGCTCATCCACTAGCAATGACTATTTGTTTCACTGCGGCTTCAATAGGCGCTTCGGATCGGAGTAAGAATGTAATACGTATCGTGTCCGTGCGTAGTTTCAATAATGATCGGTTTCTCTCTTCCTGTGAGGCGTACGTACATTTGCTCGCTATCAATAGCGTCAACGATTTCTTTCATATATTTCCCGTTAAAAAATACCGTAATCGCCTCGCCCGATCTCTCCGCAAACGTCACAGCTTCCGTCACATCGCCGATGTCAGGCGAAGCGGCGAACAATTCTGCATCATCTTCCCCAATACGGAGTCCGATAATGTGCATATTGCCTGCCAGCAGCGATACTCGCCCGACCGCTTGCGCGAAAGGAGTGGTATCCAGCATGATCGCTGTCGCTGTAGAGAAGGCGGACGGCAGCAGTTTGTCGGTCGGCGGGAATTGGCCGGGAATAAGCGACGTCTGCATGCTGAAGCTGCTTGTGGCGAAACGAACACCGTGCTCGCTGAAGCTGATCTGGGTGTCGCCGGCGCTGTCGGCTAGCATTTTCGAATAATCGAGCAAATGTTTAGCTTCAACGACGACAGCTGAAGGCATGCTGTCGCTGTCATCCGCGTGAAGCCGCGAGGAGCGGGATGCGAGCCGAACGCCGTCTGTTGCCAGTAGCTTCAGCTTGCTGCCATCCTCGCGTACAGACATGGAGACGCCGTTCAGAACAGGGCGTACTTCCGATGCAGAGGCGGCGAAAGCGACCTGCTTCACAATCGCTTGCAGTTCCCCGTTGTTGATTAGAAAAGATGATCGCGCTTCGCCATGATTGGACTCCGGAAATTCATCAGCATTCATCGTTGCGAGCCTGTAGTTAGATTGGCCCGCTTGGACGTGCAAGATGGTATTCTCGATTAACTCGAGCGAGACTATGCCTTCTGGCAAGCTACGGACAATATCGATGAAGTAACGTGCGGGAACGACGGTGCTTCCTGCTTGCGTAACCTCAAGCGAATTGGAGGATGAGAGCAATTGATATTGCAGTGTCATCGTTAGTTTGGTACAGGTCAATGTGAACTGGCGCATATCGGCTTGCAGCTTGATGCCTGTGAGAATAGGCTGAACGGGCCTTGAAAGCAGTGCTGCCGCTACATGCTGCAAGGCGTAATGGAGGTCGTGTCTCGCAATCTCAACTCGCATCGCGCTCACTGTTCTCCCGTTTGCTGATCGGACAAGTAAGCTTCAATCATGTTTCGTAGCACTTCTGATCGTGAGCGTCCGTCCTTCTCGCATTGGGATTCGATCTGCTCCCATGCTGACGAAGGCAGTGTTAACGATATTTTTCTTGTTTCACCAATGCCTTTGCGGCCGGCGCCGGTACGGGGTCCGCCCTGCGAGAACATGATCGATAGCTGTCCTTCGTGCTCGGGAATGCCGAGCTTTATTTTTTTCGCGGGCATAGGGATTAAGCTCCTTACTGTGTTTGATTAAGGTAACCTATTTCAAATACCAATTAACTTAACTTTACCATGCTAAGTTGCGATTGGCAATATTTTCAACGCAAGCTAGCGATTAGCGCTTTTTCACACAATCTAATGAAGTCATGTTAATGGATGCAAAAGGTTTGCTGAAACGGGACAACTTCCGCATCGGCAAGCCTTTTTGGGCGTTGCCCGGCGGTTGGCATAAAACGAAAGTCCTATCCATATGGATGAGTATAATAGTGGCCGGAGAGGGTGAGCGCATGAGCAATCGTTACCCGTATTACAATCCGTATCGGCCGGGTAAACCGAGAGGTTACCGCCAATTGAACGGTCATGCCCTTGCATCGATGATACTCGGCATATGCAGCATCGTATTTTGGTGGACGTGGCTGCTAAGCATCGTGTGCGGAATTATTGGACTGTTGCTCGGCTTCAAAGGCATCGATTCACAGCGACCAGGCTTAGCGAGAGTTGGAATATTCACTTCGCTTACCGGACTTGGCATAGGCGCGATTTCCTTATTGTTCAAGGTGATTTCATGGTTGTGATGTGGTTGATGATTGGATGCAGCCTTATATTTATGATCCTTATTGTAGGGCTGCTGTCAGGAGGCCGTTCGAACATCGATGAAGCGCAGGCCGAGTCCGAGTCCGCACGCAGCGATGTGCGATTAAAGGTTGCTTCGGGAATCGCCCAGCATATCGGAGAACGGGAGGAGCAGCAGGATTCCTACTGCTTCTCCGAGCTTCACGACAGAGAAGCGATTCGCAGGCGCGGCGTATTGGCCGTACTCGCCGACGGCATGGGCGGGCTTGCAATGGGAGGCGAGGCGGGGCAGCTGGCTGTGCAATCGATGCTTCAAGCTTATAGGAACAAAGCGGACGAAGAGAGCATTCCGCAAGCGCTAGAGCGGGCGATTCACGCGGCTAACCGCGATGTATATGAGCTGGCGATAGAGCATGGACTTGAATGGGGCGTAGGGACGACGCTTATTGCGGTTGTTGTGTCGGAAGACCGGCTGTATTGGACTTCGGCCGGCGATAGCCGAATATACCTGTATCGTGAAGGTACGTTAAGGGCGCTTACGCAGGACCATATCTACGCAAAGCGGCTGGAAGAGCTCGTCAAAGCCGGCTTTATGACCCGTGAAGAAGCGGATACGCATCCGGAGCGGATGCTGCTGACGAGTTATCTCGGTATCCCGGAGCTGCGGGAGCTTGATCGTAATTGGACGCCATTTCGCCTGCAGCCGGAGGATTGGATCTTGTTATGCAGCGATGGCTTCTATGACGGGCTGACGGAGCTGCTGATGAGTGAAGCGGCGAGGCTTCCGTCGCAGCTGGCAGCAGAATATATGGTGCAGAAGGTAATTGAAGAGGGGCGTCCGTATCAAGATAATGCAACCGTCGCTATTTTGAAAATATAGAAATGTTATCGTTCCACTCTTATACGGTATCGGTACAATCGGTACATACATATCAGCCTTTCGGAGCTTCTACATGACTTGGCACTAAAAAGGCGGGCATAGGGATGAGAGATGATCGCATTTGCTTAGGGTGCATGGAACGGATGGACCGGACGGCAGTATGTCCTTCCTGCGGTTATGCGGGAGGCACGCAGTCAAGCGCTCCGTGGCATTTGATGCCGGGTACGATTCTGAACGGCCGTTATTTGATCGGCAAGGTGCTAGGGCAAGGCGGCTTCGGCATTACCTATTTGGCATGGGATCTCAGTCTCGAGGCGAAGCTGGCGGTTAAGGAATATTTGCCTCGCGAGCTGGCGACGAGAAGTCTCAATCAGCCTCTTATTAACGTGTATTCGGGGGAGGCGCAGCAACGGTATGCGTATGGGCTTGATCAGTTTCTAGAGGAAGCGAGGCGGGTGTTCAAGTTAGGACCGCATCCCGGCGTAGTGACGGTTCGCGACTTTTTCAAGGAAAATGGAACGGCGTATTTGGTCATGTATTATTTGGAGGGGCAGACGTTCAAGGAGTTTCTGAAAATGCAGGGCGGACGCGTACCGTTTGTTATCGCAATTGGCATTATGCGCCCGATCATGGATGTGTTGCAGGAGCTGCATGCGCATCACATGCTGCATCGGGATATTAGCCCGGAAAACATTTATATAACAACGAACGGCCAAGTAAAGCTGCTTGATTTCGGGGCTGCAAGGCAGGTGGCGGGCGAGCATAGCCTATCGGTCGTCTTAAAGCCGGGTTACGCGCCAGAGGAGCAGTATCGAACGAAAGGAAAGCAAGGTCCGTGGACCGATCTGTATGCGGTAGCGGCAACTTTATATCGAGCAATCACAGGTCGGATTCCGCCGGAATCACTGGATAGGCTGGACCGGGAATCGCTTGTCCCTCCTTTGCGGCTTCACGCGATCATTCATCCTCATGAGGAAGCGGTGCTGATGAAGGCACTT
This sequence comes from Paenibacillus sp. YIM B09110, assembly GCF_037167145.1. NCBI lineage: Bacteria > Bacillati > Bacillota > Bacilli > Caryophanales > Paenibacillaceae > Paenibacillus > Paenibacillus sp. YIM B09110. The sequence continues at coordinate 311,977 of NZ_JBANSP010000007.1, forward strand.
TCCGTACACGCCTCCGATCGCTTCCAATCGCTGCAATCCTTTCAAGCTGCGCTTGAAGCGGGCAGAAAAGAACGAAGCACGTCCCCTCGCAACAAGCGGCCTCCTACGAAGTTGCTTCAGCCTCCGCGGTCGCCCACCCAGCCATCACGATCTATGAAGCAGCAGGTACGCGCTTCGCTTGCTCGGCGCCGCGCCGTTCCAAAATGGATGCGTTTCGCTGGCGGCGGCGGGCTGCTGCTTATGATCGTTATCCTGTCCTCCCTGCTTTTGCTCAATCGGGGATTTCGCGTACCCGCTTATATTGGTCATAGCAGCGAATCTGCTGTCCGAGATCTTAGAATCGGGAACGTGACTTACCAAGTAGAATACCGCTATAGCGAGTCCATTGCGTTAGGAATGATAGTCGATCAGTACCCGATCGCAGGCACGAAGCTGGAGAGAGGAGATGCGGTGACTCTCATTGAGAGCCTTGGACCGGAATAGTCCGCTATTGTACGGTCGTTCGGTTTTTGCCTTTATTTTTGGATTCGTATAAGGCATGGTCAGCTTGTTGAAAACAGTAGGCCTTCGTCTCGCCCGGCGAAACGGCATGCATGCCGACACTTACGGTGACGGGACGGTTCATCTCCGCTACAGACATAAGCGCAATCGATTTGCGAAGACGTTCAATGGAAGCGTACGCTTCCGCCTCACTCGTCTCGCATAATAGCACGACGAATTCCTCGCCGCCATATCTGGCAGCGAAGGCATTGGCGGTAATGTGCTTGGAGATGCAAGCGGCAACCTGCTTGAGTGCAATATCTCCGACCCAGTGCCCGTAGGTGTCATTGACCTGCTTAAAATTGTCGATGTCGAGGATCGCAAGCTGGAGCGGAAACGGACTTCGGTTATATTGATCGAGCAATTGTGCAAAATACTCATGAAACGACTTGTGATTATGCAGTCCGGTTAGGGGGTCTATCTTCGTCATTCTCTCCATAACGATCGTTTGGATAAGAAGCTCTTGTTCGGACTGAATCGATTGATCAAGCCTTTCGACGAGCGCGTGGCTGCGATGGATAACGCCAAGGCCTGTCATTGCCGCGCAGAACAGGATACTCCCGACTATAATGATCTCGATGAGATCCTCCTCCCTCACAAAACGGCCGGGTTGAACGTAGAGGGTTGCCATGGCCATCAGACACATCGCTAATGTTATGAACAAATAACGTTTCTTGAAATACATCATTGAGATAAGCAACGGGAATATAAGAATGATAGGTAAAGTATCGTAGCTGTCATGGATAAAGTAGAAGTACGAGTGCGAGGTTAATATGGATGAAATGACCGTCGCAAGCTCCATTCCGTTCGGCCATCTGCGGTAGACAATTTCCAGCGCAAGCACAAGCAGCAGAAAAATCGCGTTAGGTACGAGCATGCCGTTAAACAAATAGTTCACCGGCATTAAGAAAGGAACATGCGGTGACAGCACATAATGGATAAGGAGCATCGAGCCAAGAATAATCGTAGACATGGCCCAAAATAAGTTTAATATTCCGCGATTCCATTTTTGTGGAGTACGCATTGTTCGGTAGATGGGTAGAGACATAACATCCTCATTTCTAAAGGGTGAAATAATGAAAGACCGGTTATCAATATCGTACCTGCAATGTTCTACGGAGCAGGCAACGATTCCTTTATTATTCGACAGTTTTCCCTTCAAAAGTAAGTTTGGTTAGAATAATGCCGCTTCGGGGAAATCTATGAAGGATAACGGATATTTAAGCGGAGGCGATAGATATGTATTGGAATGAGGAGCATACGGATCGTGAGCACAACGATCTTGTGACGGAGCGGGATATCGATCCGGCTTTTGGACTGTTTGCGGACGAGGAGCAGACGAGCGCCGTGCTGGACGCGACGGACGAGCTGTTGCGAAGATATCCGGATAGCGAGGCGGGTGTATCCAGCGCCATCATCTCGGGTGAAGGGGATGAAGAGGCAGACACGCCCGAGGAGATCTCGGCTGAGATGGCTGCCGTGCCGGATGCCGACGACATCGCAATGAACAGCCCGGTAGACCCGGCTTCGCCGGAGCAGGATTTCCACGGAACCGATCTGCTGAATGGCGTCGGGCTGCATCCCGAGGAAGAGACGGAGGAGTAGAAGGGAGAAGGCGTCCGTGTAGGACGCCTTTTTCTTTGTGTCTGCTGCCACTGAACATGATACAATAGAGGAACAAATGTTCTTGGAGGAGTCGGGGAGCTAAGTCATGTCAGACAAACCGAGTACGATCGCGATATCGGTAAGGCATCTGGTCGAATATGTCTATCTTAGCGGCAGCATCGATGTGAAGCTGAATGCGGTGGATGCGATGCATGAAGGAACGAAAGCGCATCAGCGGATTCAGCAGCAGTACGGTGAGCTTGACCGTAAGGAAGTATATTTGAAGGCGGACATCGAGGCGGAAGGCCTCGTCATTGCGGTGGATGGCCGATGCGACGGGCTGCTTGCGACCGAGCCTGCTATCACGATAGATGAGATTAAGTCAACATCCGGTGACCTGGACCTTATAACCGAGCACTCTTATCCGGTGCACTGGGCGCAAGCGATGTTCTACGCCTATATGTATGCCAAGGATGAGCAATTGCCTCAGATGCGGGTGCAGCTCACCTATGTGCATACGCAGAGCGATAGACTGCAGCAATTCGATCGTATGGTCGCCTTCGAGGAACTGGAACGGTTCGTAGAGGAAGTCGTGCAGCAATATATTCCGTATGCATTGCTTCGTGTTCGACATGCAGCTGAGCGCGATGCGAGCATTGAATCGCTCGCCTTTCCTTTCGGGACGTATCGTGCGGGACAGCGCAAGCTAGCCGGTGCGGTCTATAAGTCTATCGATGAGGGTGTGCGGCTGTTCGCCAGAGCGCCGACAGGCATCGGCAAGACGATCTCCACGACGTTCCCGGCAGTCAAGGCGATTGGAGCCGGTATGCTTCAGCGCTTCTATTACCTGACGGCTCGCACAACGACGAGGAAGGCAGCTGAGGATGCGCTGCTGCTGATGGATGAGCAGGGTCTGCGGATGCATACGGTTACGATAACGGCAAAGGATAAAGTGTGTTTTCAGGACGAAGTGCGCTGCGAGAAGGAGCATTGTCCATTCGCGGACGGCTACTATGACCGGATCAATGGGGCGGTGCTTGATATACTCGCTAATGAGACGGTCATCACGCGTTCGATTATCGAGCGATATGCGCAGACGCACCGGGTATGTCCATTCGAGTTCTCGCTGGATGTCGCTTACGCGGCCGATGCGGTCATTTGCGACTACAATTATATTTTTGATCCGCGTATTTCGTTCAAGCGGCAATATAATGAGCAGAAGCGCAAGACGGCGCTGCTTGTCGACGAGGCGCATAATCTAGTGGACCGGGCGCGCGAGATGTACTCAGCCGAGCTGGTGAAGTCGGCGTTCCTTGCGCTGCAGCGAGAGTTGAAGGGAACGGATCAGGCAGGCTACAAAGCAGCCAAGGCGGTAAATGATTATTTCATTGCGCTTCGCAAGGGGAGAGAGGATTCGCCGCAGCTTGTAGAGAAGCTGCTTCCGTCGGAGCTTGTAGCGCTTGTAGAAACGTTCGCCGCCGCGGCGGAACGGTTGCTTGCCGGAGGGCAAAGCGTAAGCGAGCTGCTGCTCGACACCTATTTTGCCGCACAAAACTTCATTCGTACCGCTAAGCATTACGACGATAAATATGTGACGTTGACGGAACTCACGAAGAACGAGCTTCGCGTGAAGCTGTTCTGCCTCGATCCTTCGCAAATGCTGCAATTGATGGGCAAAGGGTATCGGTCTCATATTTATTTTTCGGCAACGCTGTCTCCGGTATCTTATTATATGGACATGCTTGGGGCGGGGGAGAAGGATTATACGCTGGCCGTCGCTTCACCGTTCGATAAGGAACAGCTGGAAGTAATCGTGAAGCCGGTGTCGACCCGTTATCAGGATCGCGATGATTCGTATGCGCCGATTGCTCGTCAGCTTGCGCTGTTGGTTGCGGAGAAGCCTGGCAACTACTTCATATTCTTTCCCTCTTACGCGTATATGAATGCGGTGCATCAGACCTTTATGGAGAGCTGGCCGATGAGGGAAGAGGATGAGTTGAAGGCTGAGGTGCTGCTGCAGCAGAAGGATATGTCCGAGGAGGAGCGGGATCAGTTCCTGAACAGCTTCCAAGGGGGCAAGGAACGATCATTGATCGGCTTTGCGGTCATGGGAGGCGTGTTCTCCGAAGGCGTTGATTTGGCGGGAGACCGGTTGGTCGGCGTCGTCGTGGTTGGCGTGGGTCTGCCGCAGTTAGGCTTAGAGCGGAATATGATTCGCGATTACTTCAATGAGCAGGGCAAGAGCGGCTATGACTATGCTTACGTCTTTCCCGGTATGAACAAGGTGCTGCAAGCAGGCGGACGCCTCATTCGTTCGGAGACCGATCGCGGTACGCTGATGCTTATTGACGACCGTTACTTGCAGCCTCATTACAACCGCTTGTTGCCGGAGGAGTGGAGGCGTTAAAGTTACATCGCTGCGCGCTCTGGCGACTCTTGTTCCGTACTGCGGCGGATGAACAGCGGGGCTTCACCGAACTTGCGCTCCAGACGAACGGCAGTGTATAGGAAGAGCAGCAATCCGAGCAGCGACACCGCTACGGACAACGGTGTTATCCATATCGTGGACGGCTGGGTGAAGAAGGGAATAAAGGACACGGCCAGTATAGGCGGAGCGTTCCATTTGAACTTGCGGATCAGCCACATCACGGCTACCGTATTCAGCAGTATCGACAGAACGCCAGTGCTGAAGTGCATGCACAGCGAGCCGATCAGCGATGCGGTTATGGCGCCTAAGGCGACTTTTCCGACGATATCCTTCTTGAAAGGCTTCGATATGAACAACAGGCTGAAAGCGCCAAGTGTAGGGAAAAACAAGGTATGCATAATCGGAACATGCATCGAGATCCAGTAGATCAGAACAATATAGACGCAGATAGCTACGGACTTGATGGTCATTATAATTGGATCCTTCTTTCTTTTTGCTGATAATAATAGCTTCCGCGCTTACGTAACGAAAGCGCAGCAACAAGTATTATAACACAAAAAAACGCCGGCCATAGAGATGGACGGCGTAATATGGTATACATTAACAAAAAAAAGGGGGTGGCGAAATGCTTCTGCTGCATAAAGGCGAAATATTGTTTCGCCAAGGGGAGACGGGATCGCTCTACCATCTTCGCAGCGGCATGCTCAAGATCGTCCGAACGCATGAGGACGGCAGTCCGCTTCTCGTCAATATTATTACGCCGAATGAAACGATCCCCCACCATTCCTTGATAAGCCCGATGCCCTACCACGGCACGGCGATCGCGCTCGTTACGAGCGAGGTGGTGACGCTTGCGCCGCGCGAATGGTATGAGGAGCTGGGTCGCAGTCCGGAGAAATACCAGGAGGTCGCTTTGCTTCTTCAAAGCAAGCTTCGCATGATGCAGCAGCGTATTGATCAATTGGCGCAGGTGAAGCCGGTGGACAAGCTGATCAAGCTGCAGCAATGGTTCCGTCAATATATCGGCGCATCTTCGCTAACGGACGTCCTGACGCAGGACGAGATCGGTCAATTGATCGGCTTGCGCCGCGAGACGGTCAACCGGCTGCTTCGCGCTCAAGCCTCCGATTTCGAGGCGAGGCTGTCGGAGGGCCCGAAAAACTCGTAGCGGATGTCGTCCGCAGCGACTCCCCATTCGTTCAACATGCCGTACACCGTCTTCATGAAAGGGACGGGACCGCAGAAGTAGAAGCTCGAATCCGGCGAAGCGACGATCGTTTGCAGCCATGCCAGATCCACATGTCCTTCTTTATGGAAAGCGTGCTGTTCCCTGTCGCGCAAGGTCGGCTGATTGTACGCATAATAGACTTTGAGTTTATCGTGTTTCTTATGCAGCGCTTCAACCTCTTGCCTCATGGCATGCACATCCCCGTTCTGCGCGGCATGGATAAATGTAATATCGCGCCCGGGCTGTCGTTCAAGAGCTGTCCGGAGCATGCTAAGCATTGGCGTAATGCCGACACCTCCGCTGAGCAGGACAAGCGGCCGTTCGTCTTCCTTATTCAGCGTGAATTCCCCGGCCGGCGCCGACAGCCATACCGTATCGCCTTGCCGCAGCTGTTCGTGCAGATAGACGGATACGATGCCGGCCGGTCGGTCTTGCAGCGTATTTTCGCGTTTGACGGTAATGCGATAATAAGGGTTGCCAGGCGCATCGGATAAAGTGTATTGACGGATGTGCGTGTACGTCTCGCCGGGAATTTCCAATTTAATGCTTATATATTGCCCAGCTTCGTAAGCGGCAAGCGCTCCCCCATCCTGCGGAACGAGGTAAAAGGAGTCAATAACGTCGCTTTCCTCTACTTTTCGCTCAACGGTGAATGCTCTCCAGCCGTCCCAGCCTCCGGACTGACGCTTTGCCTCCTCGTACATTTCGGCTTCAACGCTAATGAAGACATCGGCAATGACACCGTAAGCTTCACCCCAAGCCTGCAAAATGTCATCCGTCGCAGCGTCGCCAAGGACATCCTTGATCGCCTGCAGTAAATGATGGCCGACAATCGGATAATGCTCCGCCTTCACGCCCAAGCTGCGGTGCTTATGCGCGATTTGTTTGACCACGGGCAGAATGTCGGGCAGCCTGTCAATATGCAGAGCGGCCGCATACACCGTATTGGCAAGCGCCGTTTGCTGTCTTCCTTGCTTCTGGTTCGCATGATTGAAAATATGAAGCAGCTCGGGATGGCTTGTAAACAGCATTTCATAGAAACGCTTCGTAATGGCAAGACCGTGCACTTCGAGAACCGGAACGGTTGATTTGATAATAGCTACTGTGTTGTTGCTTAACATGTAATATCCCCTCCTGGAGGTTTATACGAATAGTTGTGTTGATGCAGCCTTAGTATAAACAATCGCAGGAAGTTATATATGTGATTGAAAACACAGCAAAAAGCAACGATTTGTGACGGAACGCCGAGTTGGAGCTAAACGCGTCGGCCTAGAAACTGCTTTAGCTGCTGAGGCGTCTCAAATTCGGTGATAGGTACGGCATGCGACTGGAGAAGGGAGCGCAGCCGCTCATCAAGGAGCTGAATCATGTCCCGCAGCTCGGCTAATCGATCCGGAGCGAGCAGCTTAGGCAGATCAGGCAATCCGGCAGCGATATATTCATGCATGTAGTCCGCGGTGGCGAGCACGGCGCTTGGCCAAAAGCCATTCTTCGTAAAATAGAGGAAACGCGCGATCTCATCCTGGGCGCCGATGGACCAGAAAAAAGCTGTCGTATAATCGTTTGCCTCGCAAGCCGTTAACAGCTTGTCGAATTGCCCTCTGATTTCCTCGTAAAATCCTTTCATACGGCCTTCGTAGTCAGGTCCGGCTGCATAAAGCGCCTTTTGGGCGTTCAACAGTTCCAGCATATCTTGCACAAGCTGCTCGCATGCCTCTTTTATTTTCGTTGACTCGCTTGCCTGCTTAATAGTGTGCATTTGTTCATTAAGCTTAGCTGGTTTCAGTTGAAATTGGTTGATTTGTTCTGCGTTTTTGCCCCAGCCTTTCGAGAAGTAGGTGCCGTTAAGCAGAGCGAGGCCATAAAGCACATGGGTCAGAACACCGTGCGCCTCCGTTCGGATCAGCGTCAGATCACGGATTAGATGGGTATGGAGCAGAGACATTTGGTATAGATGAATGTATGCGTCTCGCAAATGATTTTCCGTTTTCTCTAGAAGGGCAAGCGATGGCTTGCCGGTTTCGGAAATTCGCTTGCGGAGATGCTCGAAGCGGGCAAGATCGGCATCCGAACGGACGTACAGCAGCTTGCAGTCGGCAATGATGGACGTATTCGATTCTTCGAAAGCGGCCATCCGCTCCGCTCGCTCCCAGCCGATGGGCCAAAAGTCGAAGCTGATGCCGCCGCATAGGAACGAGAGCCCTGCGCCGAAACCATGTGGAGTTGCTGGAATGAAGAAGAAGTCGAGGTCGGAGCGGGAAGTAGCCGTTCCTTGCGCATATGAGCCGTAATACGCGACCAAGGCTACATCGTCTTTAAAGCGGGTTTGTATATGCTGAATGAGCGTTTGGGCAACATCGAACACGTTTACCATGACATTCACGCCTCCTTTAACGGCTTGCAGAAGATGGGGATCACCCAAAGTATATAGGAGGCCGGCAACGTTCATCCGATAAAGAATGGTTTAAAAGGAGTTGTTGGTTCGCTTTCGGTAGGCGGAATAAGTTTCCCGGCCTCTCCTGCCGACATAATGTTTTTGCCTGTATTTCGTACAGTCTAATCTGCTCCAATCGCCTGTTAAGCGACTTCTGAGTGGAAAACATACAGTCAAAACCGGCATTTTAGCCCCTCAGCAGGGTTCCTCCGTCCATTAGGCTGTACAAAATCCAATCAAACTTTGATATCGTATCGTTTCCGGCCATTTGACTGCACAAAATCCATTCATATCCCGAATAGGAAATGGACAATCGAAAAAGGACCGCAGCCCCACTTTACAGTGGAAGCAGAAGGTCCTTTACGTTATAATTTGAGACCGCCTACTCCAGGCAGCGATCTTGGAGCGCTGAGCGCTTATCGGCATCGAGGCCGAACTCTTGCTCCAGGAAGCTGTTCGTGTCGCCGTACTTCGTATCGATAGCGCCGAATACGGCTTCCATGAACTCGCGGCGAAGCTGGAACATCGCTGACAAGCGCTCCATTTGCTCCTCGTCGAGCAGCCCAGCCAGCTGCTCTTTCATCTTCTCGTTCATCGAGACTAGCGTGACGTTCGAGATCAGATAGTCTTCAATAATCGTCTCGCGGTCGACGCCGAGAGCAAGCAGAATGAAGGCGCTGCCGATGCCGGTACGGTCGCGTCCGGCTGCGCAGTGGTGCAGCAGTCCGAGACTCTCCGATTCCTGGAGGAGCGACATCAGCTTCTTGAAGGAGGCATTGTCGATGGCCATCTGCACATACATGTCGGCGAACGTCTCGACGGACATGTTGCGGAACAGATCGGACTTCAGCATCTCGCGAATATCGCCTGTATTATGAGGCTGGTTCATCGCGGGAACGCGAACGTTGGCTACGTTGTCGAAGAGAGGGTCCGGCTTAAGCTCGGCTTCCTTGTCGTCGCGGTAATCGAAGACGGTTTTAATGCCCAGCGAGGCGAACAACTCGCGATCGCTCTCCGTCATGCCTGTCAGCTCGGCCGAGCGGAAGAGCAGCCCGCGCTTCACCTTGCGCCCGTCAATCGTCTCGTATCCGCCCATGTCGCGGAAGTTAAGTACGCCTTGGAAAGGCAGAACGTTTACATTGGAATCGTTAACTTGCTTCGTTGTCGTCGTCATTTGTTCGTATAAGCTCCCTTCATCTAAACCCGTTTCTTTCGTTAACATAACTGGTACGCAACTAGAATACAAGTTGAATGTTAACTTAAAATCATTGGCATGCGAAGGTTTTGTAAAGGGACAGGAGCTGTAATTTTGTGGTTGACATCGTTTTCATCGGATGGTAAAGTGACAAGTAGATTTTATTCGAGAGGAGGGTTACGTTACATGCGGAAATTTATGAGAGCCATTGCAGCTGGAATCATGATCCATCGTTTCAACATGAATAACGTAATCCATCCGCGCGTCATTTCCCGGTAACAAGGGAGTATACCCGTCAATAGGGGCGCAGGGTTACGTTACCGTAACTTTGCGCCTTTTCGTTTGCCGCAATCGGGTTGCGGCAGCCTGTACGCAGGCTGCCCTCACGTCCCGCGGCGGAAGGAAGAAGCGTGTCGTTGCGGCGGCGCGCTTCTTTTGTTTTTTCTAAGGGAAGAATGTCGTAAGGATGGATAGCGGAAGGTGTGGTAGAGAAGGATGTTTATTGTACTCAAAAAATTAAAATGGTTTTTCGGCATGAACTGGAAGCGGTATACGCTAGCGATCACGCTCCTCGTTCTGACGGGATTCATTGATGTTATTCCGCCGTGGCTGATCGGTTATACGATTGACGGCATTCACCAAGGCGTGCTGGGCGACGCCGACTTCCAGCTTATTGTAGTCAGCTGGATCGCTTTAACGATTATCGGGTATGTCATTACCTATGTGTGGCATTATCAATTGTTCGGCGGCGCGTTCGTGCTGGAGCGATTGCTTCGGTCGAGGCTGATGCGGCATTTCCTGCGTATGACGCCGACGTTCTACGAGCGCAACCGTACGGGCGACCTGATGGCCCGCTCGACGAATGACCTTGGCGCAGTGGCGACGACAGCCGGCTTCGGCATCTTGACGCTCGTCGACTCGACGCTGTTCATGATTACGATTCTGATCGTCATGGCCGGCCTTATCAGCGTGAAGCTGACGCTTGCTTCGCTTCTGCCGCTGCCTCTTATGGCGCTGGCGATGAGCTACTTCGGCAAGAAGATTCACGAGCGCTTCATGGACGCGCAGGACGCCTTCGGCGACCTGAACGACCAGGTGCTGGAGTCTGTAGCGGGCGTGCGGGTTATTCGCGCTTTCGTACAGGAGGAAGCAAGTGAAGCGAGATTCAAAGCGAAGACGAAGGAAGTGCTAGGCAAAAACATCGCAGTCGCCAAGATCGACGCATTGTTCGAGCCGACGATGAAAGTGCTTGTCGGAACGAGTTACTTAATCGGTTTATGTTACGGCGGTTATCTCGTATTCCATAATGAAATTACGCTTGGCGAGCTCGTCTCGTTTAACGTATTCCTCGGCATGCTCATCTGGCCAATGTTCGCGATTGGCGAGCTTATTAACATTATGCAGCGCGGCAACGCTTCGCTTGACCGTGTCAATGAGACGCTCGGCTATAAGCCGGACGTTCCCGAAGCTGCCGATCCGGTTGCGGTGAAGGAGCCGGAAGGTCTTCAGTTCCGGGATGTTACGTTCCGTTACCCGTCCTCGACAGTCGACAACTTAGCGGACGTGTCGTTCACGCTTCGCCAAGGCCAGACGCTCGGCATTGTCGGTCGGACCGGCAGCGGCAAAACAACGCTGCTGAAGCAGCTCTTGCGCGAATACCCGCTTGGACAAGGCGATATTACGATTTCGGGCGCATCGATCGGTCAACTGCGCACGCTGGAGTGGCTGCGCTGGGTTGGCTATGTGCCGCAGCAGCCGATTTTGTTCTCGAGAACGGTAAAGGAAAATATTATGTTTGGGAAGAGCGACGCGACGGATGAAGATATGCAGCGTGCTCTGCAACGCGCTTCGTTCGCGAAGGATATTCAGTTCCTTCCGGACGGTCTCCAGACGATGGTAGGCGAGAAGGGCGTTGCGCTGTCCGGCGGCCAGAAGCAGCGGGTCAGCATCGCGAGGGCGCTTATCGCCGATCCGGAAATATTGCTGCTGGACGACGCTTTGTCCGCGGTAGACGCGAAGACGGAAGCGGAAATCATTGACGGCATCCGTACGGAGCGCGTCGGCAAGACAACGCTCATTACGACGCACAGGCTGTCGGCCGTGCAGCATGCGGACTGGATTATCGTCCTCGACGAGGGACGCATCGTACAGGAAGGCACGCATGAGCAGTTGCTGGAGAGCGGCGGCTGGTATCGCGAGCAATACGATCGCCAGCAGCTGGAAGCTTTTATCGAAGAGTAATAGGTGCAGATTCATAATTTAGGGGCGTGAAGGACAATGAAACAGACAACGGGCAAGAGGTTGTTTCAATACGCCATGCTTTATAAGAAACCGATCCTGCTGGCGCTGCTGCTGCTCGTGCTTGCGGTCAGCGCGGAGCTTGCAGGACCGTTCATCGCTAAGCGAATGATTGACCAGAACATTCTCGGCATCGAGAAGAAGTGGCATGAGGTTTCGGCGGATCAGCCGTATGCGGTTCTTTATAAAGATAAATGGTATAAGCGCGAGGATCACTTCGCTGCGAATGAACAGAAGGGCGCGGAGGTTCGCGTGCTTCAATCGGTACGCCAGTTCTATTGGCTGGAAGAGCCGCTGAAGTTCGAAAGCGGCAAGCGTGTCGTCACCGATGGCACGATGACCATAACGAGTAAGGAAACAGGCGAGCAAGCGAGCTATCCCGTGACCAAGCTATCGTCCTCGGAGCTGTATAGCTTCTACAAGCCGGAATTTCCGGCTTTGCTGACAATGGCGGCGCTGTACTTCGGCTTGCTGCTGCTTGTGGCCGTGTTCACGTACGGCCAGCGGCTAATGCTGCAGACGTCGGCGAACAAGATCGTCCGCCGGATGCGGAACGACATCTTCGCGCATACGCAGCGGCTGCCGGTCAATTATTACGATAATTTGTCGGCGGGCCAAGTCGTCTCGCGCATCACGAATGATACCGAGGCGATTCGCGAACTTTACGTCGCGGTGCTGGCAAACTTTTTTACAGGCATTATTTATATGGCGGCCATCTACGGGGCATTGTTCCTGCTCGATGCAAGACTGGCGCTCATTTCGCTGCCGCTCGTGCCGATCCTTATCGTATGGATTATCGTCTACCGCAAGTTCGCGGCGCGTTATAACCGCATTATCCGCTCCAAGCTGAGCGAGATTAACGGCATGCTTAACGAATCGATTCAAGGGATGCCGATCATTCAAGCGTTCCGTCGCCAAGAGGAGACGAACAAGGAATTCGAGGCGCTTAATGAGCATTATTATAAGTATCAGAATAAGCTGCTTAGCCTGAACTCCATTACATCCCATAACCTCGTTAACGTCGTACGGAACATTCTGTTCCTCATCGTGATCTGGCTGTTCTGGGGCGATTGGTTCGGCACGGCCGTGTCGGTAGGCGTTCTGTACGCCTTCGTCGATTACATGAACCGGATGTTCGCGCCGATTGTCGGCATCGTGAACCAACTTTCCAACTTGGAAACGGCTCGCGTATCGGCTGAGAGGGTGTTCCTGCTCATGGACGAGGAAGGTATCGACGTCGTGCCTGGCACCATGGAGCGTTACAAGGGCGATGTGCAGTTCGAGCGCGTCTCATTCGCTTACAAGAAAGGCGAATACGTGCTGAAGAACATAGATTTCCATGCGAAGCAGGGCGAGACGGTCGCGCTTGTCGGTCATACCGGCTCGGGCAAAAGCTCGATCTTGAACCTGTTGTTCCGCTTCTATGATATTAATGAGGGCCGTATCGTCGTGGACGGCAAGGAAGTTCGCGATATACCGAAGCAGCTGCTCCGCCAGCATATGGGCATCGTGCTGCAGGATCCGTTCCTGTTCACCGGAACGATAGCTTCGAACGTCAGCCTGGATAACCCGGCGATCAGCCGGGAGAAGGTCGAGCAGTCGCTGCGCGATGTCGGCGCGTACGAGATGTTCAGCGTGCTGCCGGGCGGTATTGACGCGCCGGTTATCGAGAAGGGCAGCACGCTGTCGGCTGGCCAGCGGCAACTGATCTCGTTCGCGCGGGCGCTCGCATACGATCCCGCGATTCTGATCTTGGACGAGGCGACGGCGAGCATTGATACGGAGACCGAGGCGATCATTCAAGAGGCGCTCGATGTGCTCAAGAAGGGGCGCACGACGTTCGTTATTGCGCATCGGCTGTCGACGATTCGCGCAGCCGATCAGATTCTTGTGCTGGACCGCGGCGAAATCGTCGAACGCGGCAACCACGAGCAGTTGATGGAGCATCGCGGCAAATATTACGCGATGTATCAGCTGCAACAGGGCGGCGCGACGCAGCCGGCTTAAGGTGGCTTAAGGTTTGCCTGCTCCTTGCCGAGCGAGGAATAGTGACGGTTCTCATGAAATGGTGAGTTAAATCTCACTATTTTGCGGTGATGTTGGCTGTTTGCGGGGATTAGCGAGGCAAACCTCATTAGCCGTGAAGCTAACTTCACGGGCAGTGAGCTTTGCCTCATTATTTGTCGGTGAACGGTATCATTCAGCGTAAATAGTGAGTTTGGGTTCATATCTAGTGAGGTTATACGTCAAAGCAGGCCATATAAGCGAAGAAGGCTAGCTTCTCCATTAGGAGAGGCTAGCCTTCTTTATATATAAGGGGAGGGGTTAGTATGAGTAATTTGATAATTTAGGTTTTGAAGCGTCCGATCGTTTCATTCAGCGTGGTCGCTAGATTGCGAAGCTGCTCGGACGAGCTTGCGACCTCTTGCATCGAGGCTAGCTGCTCTTCGGAAGCGGCTGCTACGCGCTGCGCGTTGTCTGCCGATGTAGCTGCAATGCCTTCGAGCTGGTCAAGCGAAGCGGCGATCTGCTCGCTGCCGGCCGACATCTGCTCGGAAGCGGCGGATACCTCTTGCACTTGGCTGGATACATCGCGGATCGACGTAACGATGGCGCGGAACGATTGACCTGCCTTCGCGCTCACGATTGATCCTTCTCGGGCTGCGACTGCCGATTTCTCCATCGTCAGCACCGCATGCGACGTACCGCTACCGATGCTGTGCAGAATTGCGCCAATCTGCTCCGATGATTCCTTCGAACGTTCGGCCAGCTTGCGAATTTCATGCGCAACAACAGCGAACCCTTTGCCATGCTCGCCGGCACGCGCTGCTTCGATCGATGCGTTAAGCGCCAGCAAATTCGTCTGATTCGCGACGTCGCCGATCATTGCGAGTATGCCGCCGATCTTATCGCTTTGCTCCTTCAGCTCGTGAAGCGTAGCGACGGTCGTCGATACATGCTCTTCAATCTCGTGCATCTGTTGTAGCGTAGAATCAATGACACTCTCGCCTTCGGAAGCAAGCTGGCTTGTATCTGCGGCTAGCTCGGATACGGAAGAGGTTGATTCCGCAATACGTTGTATACCCACGGTCATCTCCGTCATTGCACGTTGGCATTCTTGGAAGCTTTGCAACTGCGTATCTGAACCAACGGCAACCTCTTGAATCGCTTCCGTCACATCTTGCGTTGCTTGTGAGGTCTGCTCAGCGCTTTGCTGCATGTTGGCCGCAGCGCCCGCAACCTCGCCTGAAGTCGTGCTAATATTGCCTGCCAGCTCGCGCAGGCTTGCGATCATCGCGTTAAACGAGGTTCCTACTTGAGAAATTTCATTTTGCCCCTTAACCGCAACGGCAAGCGTAAGATCACCCTGAGCGGCTAACGCCGATACTTCTGCCAGCCTCTTGAGCGGCTTAAGCACCAAGCGGATAAGCGCGACAGCTATTAGAATAGCGATGACTGAGAATATGGCGGAAATGGCAATGCTTTTCCATAACAGCTCGCTAAGCTTGGCGTTAATGAAAGCATAGTCGATATCGACGCCGAACATTCCTACTACTTGACCATCTTTAGATTCAAGCTCAGTCATTAAGGTGACCCATTGCCCTATGTCGTCCTCATAAACCTTGGAAATCGCAAATCCGTCTTCCGCTGCTTCCTTGAACGTCGGCTCGACAATCTCCGGAATCTCATAAGTGTCGCCAGGACCGAAATCGGCAGCATGAAGCGCTTCGTTGCTTTGCATAACGGTCGCAATCTTCTTGCCGTCTTGCTCGGCTATCTCGGGCATGTATATGTAAGCATTCGCAACTAGTTCGTTCTTTATCATCGTGTCCAGCAGCTGCTTAAGTTGTTGAAAAACATCGCCCTCCGTATCGCCGCCAGCCTTAATTTCCTCGTAACCGCGGCCTAGCAAGAAGTAACTGGCTTCCATCTGGGCACCGAGTGTTTCTCCGGTACGAATAATCTCCTGCGTAAAGGCGGTTTTTTGGCTGTTATAGGATAACGTCTCCGTAACTCCGATAACGATAATTAATAATAAAGCTAACACAATTGAACTTGCCACTACTAAACTTTTGTTGAACGCACGAAACATCCTATCACTCTCCAAAACATTGATTATGATGAATATCGTCGATTTATGTCGGATTATGTAGGTGGTAATTTAAGGAATCGACAATTCTAGTTGTATTTTCTGCAATAAGCATAGCAATGGGATATTAGAAAAATGCGAGATTCAATGTTAGAAAAGTGTTGAATATATAAGCTTCTGAGCAGAATTCAGCTAACTTTCAGTCGGCTTTAAAGGACAATTAAGGAAGCCGGGGTAGGATGTTCCTGTAACAACATTATCGATGAGAGGTGGAATTACGAATGCTTCAATTGAAACCGAAAGCAAAAGCGATAACGGCAGGAGCCATCGCGCTTACTTTGACACTAGGAGGAGGCGTGCTTTGGAGCAGCCAATATGTGAATGCTGCTTCGGCTGACGTTGCTCAGACCGATTCAAACCAAACCGGCAAAGCTGTCGACGGCGCAGAGAAGAAGGGCAAGGACGGACAATTCGGCGGACATGGCCTTGGAAACATACAAGAACAGCTTCTCGTTTACTTGGGTATTGATGAAGCAGCGTTGAAGACGCAGCTTAAGACGAGCACGCTCAGCGAAATCGCAGTGGCGCAGGGCAAAACTCGCGAAGAGCTGAAAGCGAAGCTAATCGAATGGCTGGAGGCGGAGCGTGCGAGCGCCCCAGACGCATCTGCGGACACCGATAAGCAGAAGGAAGGACAAGCAGAGAAGACGAAACCAACCGCTGCCGAGCAGGCGGAGAAGCTGCTTGATTCCAAAGGCGGCGGACAGGGGCTGGGCAAGCATGACGGTCGCGGCGGCAAGGGCTTTGGAGGCGGAGGGCTTGAAGCGGTAGCTGCAGCGTTGGGTCTAGGAGCGGACGAGCTTAAGGAGGCTCTAGATGGCGGAAAAACGATTGCGGCACTTGCTGCTGAGAAAGGCATAGCCGTTCAAAACGTTATTGATGCGCATGTAGCCGAAGTTAAGGCGAAGCTCGCCGAGAAACTTGCGGCGGGAGAGTTGACGCAGGAGCAGTATGACGAGAAGCTTGCAACCTTGGCTGAGCATGCCGAGAAGCTGGTAAACGGCGAGCTTCAAGGGCGCGCTCAAGATGGCGGCAAAGGTCCGCGGGGGGAGCGTCCTAACGGAGCGCGCGGTGCCCAGAAAGGTGACAAGCCAGCAGCGGAGAATGGGGCACAGGCAAGCGAAAGCGAATCGGCATCTCAAGCCGAAACCGGAGCAAGCGCTTAAGACGAACAATGGCAGTACAGGTGGCTACTCCTGTACTGCCATTCGTTGTTTGTGCAGTGCTTTATGCTGCACTGCCGGCCAGCAGAGCTTCGAACTGATGCGCCGGAAGAGGCCTGCTGAACAAGTAACCTTGCAGTTCATCGCACTTCAGCTCTTTGCAAAATTGCGATTCGTCATCGGTTTCCACGCCTTCTGCCACGACCCTCATATCCATACTGTGCACAAGCTCGATAATAGCCCGAACGATCGAGGATTTCTTCTCGTCGGTTGTAATGCCTTGAATGAAAGAGCGGTCCAGCTTCACATCGGAGATCGGCAGCCTTTGCAGCTGATTAAGCGTTGAGTAGCCGGTGCCGAAGTCGTCCATCGAGATTAAGATGCCGAGCTTGCGCAAATACTGGATCGTTTCAATGACTTGCTCCATATTGCGCATGAAGACGCCCTCCGTAATTTCAATGCTGACGTATTCCGGCGATAATTGTGTATCTTCTAACGCGGTTACGATCATTTCGATTAAGTTTCCTTGGAAAAAATGTCTCCCGGAGATGTTAACCGATACGCATATCGGAGGTAAACCCGCATCCTGCCACGCTTTGTTCTGGCGGCAAGCTTCGCGGAACACCCATCGGTCAATTTCTAATATGAAGCCCGCCTGTTCGGCAAGCGGAATGAACTTATCTGGCGGAATAAGGCCCAGTTCTGGATGCTGCCAGCGGATAAGCGCTTCTATGCCGCATAACTTCCCTGTCGAGGCGCTCATTTTCGGCTGATAGTGTAAGGAGAATTGGTTTGTTTGCAGCGCATTATAGAGTCCGTTCTCCAAGTGCATCTTCTCTGTCATGACCGAGGCCAGTTTCGGCTTGTAGAAGCGGTAGCAGCCGTCGCCCTCCTCCTTGGCGCTGTACATGGCGATATCCGCATTGCTAATAACGGTGTCGATATCTTCTCCGTCGAGCGGATATAGGCTAATGCCAATGCTGATTGTCAAGTAAAGCGGCATGCCGTCGATTTCGAAAGGCTTCGAGAATGCTTCGCCGATCTGCTCCGCCATGTTGTGCACCTCCGCAACGTCGGTGTACGAGCCGGCGAAGACGAATTCATCGCCTCCGAGACGAAATACATCGAAGCTCGTTGCAGTCTCTGCGAAGCGGCTGGCAGCCTGCTTCAGGAGTCTATCGCCGGTTGCGTGGCCAAGCGTATCGTTTACTTGCTTGAAGCGATTGATATCGGCGAACATAACAGCAATCTTATGTTCATTGCCAGCGTGTATCGTAATCATGTCTTGAATATGCTTCGTAAAGTGAAGCCGATTCGGCAAGCCTGTCAGCATGTCGTAATAAGCGAGGCGATGAAGTTTCTCCTCCGATTGCCCAAGCATATACGCTTGAGCTTGCAGGCGCTCGCTGTTTTTCTGCGTCTCACCGAACATATGGACGAGATTGACCGCCATTTGCTTGAAGTTGCTAATTAAGGCGTGAATCTCGAAAATATTGCTGGACGGCCATTCGATCAAGTCTTCCTGCTTCAGGCGGCTCGGCAGATTGTTCGTCGCTTCGGCTAATCGCTTCAAGCTTCTGCCTAGCCAGCGGTTAATGAAGAACGCAACAAGCGCAGCGAATAAGGCGAGTGTAATTAAATAAATGAAATGCGTGATGTATTTATTAAAAAGATAGTATTGATAGTTATGTAAAGGAATATCGATATGGATCATGAGGCCCGTATCATGGATGGACGAGGCGTAACGGAACTTTCCTTCATGCCAAGTCGAGATATGGAGCGGATGCTCTTTAAGTACAGGAATAAGCAATTGAAGGTTGTTGCTTAACGCTTTGTTAATCCGGTAGCTTGAGGTGTCATTACGGATGCTGCCGTTCCAAGGGATGACGGTGCCGCTTCCATCTGTAATGGTAATTGTATATAGAGCGGACGAATGCTTGGCAATCAGCGATTGCAGGTATGCAAGCGTGGCCTCAGACTTATTATCTTCATATCGGATCCTGCTCTCCATATACTCTCTTCCGATCATCGAAGCTACGCTGCTGGATAGCTGCTCGGCGTGGCGGCTGGCTTCCTTGAATGAGCCTGTGCTGCTAATGTAAATATTCAATAGAAACGGCAGTATAACGCACACGACCGAGAAATGAAGCATGACGCGGTTGAGGGAACTGGATCTGCGCCAATCGCGAGCGATGCCGGACCACCTTGAGAGCGGCAAATATTGCAGGGCAATATCGGCACACAGCGCGTTCAGCAGTCCGTTTATCGCCACAATCGATGTAACGAGTATCAGATCGGTCCCCATAGCGTTATATTGACCGACATGCGTAAGATACGTTAGCGGGGCGGCGATGAGCAGCCAGAAGGCGGCGTCGCAGACGAACAGGTGACTCGGGTACTTGCGAACGAGCAGACCGACAATGGCAATTTCCAGCAATCCGATGTAATGGAATAGAGATTGTTCCATAAGCTGAGTCCCAATCGTATGCACGACTGCGGCGGCCAGTAATCCGGGCCAGAACCCGAACAAGCGGAGTCCGACTAACAGGAATACGCTTGTAAAGGTGAATGTTATGCCATATAGAAAGGGATAGCCAAGTCTCTCGCTGATTAAAGCGAGCAACGTGCATAGTAGGAAGGACATGGCGATGATCCATCGATTACGCTTCGGTTGCTGTACAGTACTCAATTCGGGCCTCCTGGTAATATGTCAATGGAACGATTATGGTTGGATTTGACAATAAAAAAAGGATGCCAAACGGCACCCTCCTGCAGTCACAAATCATTAGGGTAACCCGGCGATCATGGCGTGATTACGCTGTAGACCCGTAGCTTTGCGTCCTATGCTTTCGCATAGTTTGCCCTTTGCCTATCCGGCTTTTCACCTAATATTCGACAATTTATTCTAAAATCCTTCTTTTTTTGCGTGAATTAGTAAACTATGCTTTCAGTACGTCGTGATCGACATAACGTTCGCCATTCATTTCGCTAATGATGTTGATAGCTGCTTTGGCGCCGTCGCCGGCTGTAATGATCGCATGAACGCTTACGCCTGCTACCGTTCCCGCGGCCCAGATCCCGGGAATGCTCGTTTTGCCGCTTGGATCGACTGCGACAACCGTCTTGATGCGCGGCTCTGTACCTGGCTTCGTCTGAACGCCGATATGCTCCGCAAGGTCAGTTGCGGCTCCAGTAGCGAGCAGGACATGCTTGGCTTCGTAAGTTCCGCCATCGGATTCAATCTTGAGACCGCCTTCGATGACTGTGATGTTCTGAACGGTTTCTTCCTTAATCTCGGTACCGAATTTGAGCGCCTGCTTCTTGCCTGTCTCGATGAGATCAGGACCGCCGATTTCGGACACGCCGTAATGGTTCTCGAACCATGCGCGTTTTGTCATCCCTTTGTTATTTTCGAACATGACTGTTTTTTTGCCTGCCTTGGCGCTAAAGATCGCTGCGCTTGCTCCTGCGGGCCCAGCTCCGATAATTGCAATATCGTACATGCGTCCAACCTCCATATGAATTTATTTCGTTCCTTTTGTTTTCGCCAATATTATATAAATGTTCCGCGGCAAAAATCAATCGGACAATTCTAGTCCGTTCACGATAAGTTCATTATTGATACGTTGCATTTGAATCGCGTCTTTGATATAGTTCGATTATCAAATAGTTCTACAGTAGAATTAGTTTGTCCGAGGCATTGAGGTCACTAGGTGTTCGGACTATTGCGACACAGAAGGAGGATCTGATGCAGGAATGGATCTCAGACTATCCAAAGAAATTATACATCGCTACGAGGCTGCCCACTTCTTGGTTAACCGTCGATTAAACGCCTTGATACGCGAGCTGATGCCGGAAGAGCTGACGATCGACCAGTTCTCGACGCTGCGATATTTGCATAGCCAAGGGAGAAGCACGTCCTCGGAGCTGGCTGATATTTTCTGCGTGGGCAAAAGCTCGATTACGGCCATTATTAATCGTCTTTTCTACAAGAATCTGATTTATCGTTTGCCTGATGAGAAGGATCGGCGCGTCACTTATTTAGCGCTGACTGAGGAGGGAGAGCAGCTTTTTGACGAGATGGATGTGAAGATGTATGAGCTGCTGCTAAAGTATATTAGCCCGTTCGACGAGCAGGAAGCGATCACGTTTATCCAGACGTTCGAGAAGCTCGCTCATGAACTGGGCAAACCACAGTAAGGCTATGAAGCGTAATCGTGAAGGGAGAGCAGAGAGAGAATGAGAGTCATACTGAAGCTAAAGTGGTTAGTGCTTGTGTTATGGATTGCGTTGGCGGCAGGGCTGATGATTACAGCGCCGGCAATGGGGGAACTTGTACGCACGAAAGGACAGATTGGCGTGCCGGACGGCTACTCCTCGCATATCGCCAGCGATCTAGTGAAGGAAGTAGGTGGCGACGAAGGCGCAAGCGGCATGGCGACCGTGCTCGTCTTTCATAAAGAAGGCGGCCTATCGGAAAGCGATCTAGCCGAAGTGAAGGGCGGCGTTGATAAGCTGAAGGCGGAAGGCGAGTCGATCGGCGTCACGTCGGTTACAAGCCACTTCGATACGCCTGAGCTCAAGCCGCAGATGATGTCCGAGGACGGCAGCACCGTTCTGACACTTTTGAGCGTAGAGGCTGGCGACCGGGAGCTGGTCGAGCTAAAGGACGGTCTGTATGAGTCGCTGTCCGACATCGGCATTGAGCATTATTATACGGGCAACTGGATTATCTCCGAGGATGTTGTGCAGAGCTCGCAGGAAGGGCTTAAGAAGACAGAGCTTATTACGGTCGGATTCATTCTTATCATCTTATTCATCGTCTTCCGTTCGGCGGTTGCGCCGATTGTGCCGCTGCTGGCGGTTGGCTTTACTTACCTCACCTCACAATCGATAGTCGCATTCCTCGTGAAGTATGCTGACTTTCCGCTATCCAACTTTACGCAAATTTTCCTCGTTGCCGTATTGTTCGGCATTGGCACGGACTACTGCATACTGCTGATCAGCCGCTTCAAGGAAGAGCTGGCGCATCGCGGCGACATTACGGAAGCGATCGTTCATACGTATCGCACGGCAGGCAGAACCGTACTGTTCTCCGGGCTTGCGGTGCTGGTCGGATTCGCGTCGATCGGCTTCTCGACATTCATGTTGTATCGTTCAGCCGTAGCGGTCGCTGTTGGCGTAGCGGTGCTGCTTATTGCACTGTTCACCATCGTACCGTTCTTTATGGCTGTGCTGGGCAAGGCGCTGTTCTGGCCGGCGAAGGGCTCGCTGGAGCATAAGCCGAGCAAGCTATGGGGCGCTGTCGGCAACTTCTCGCTGAAGAAACCGGTGTGGGCGCTTGTTATATTGGCGGTAATCGTCGTACCGTTCCTCACTGCTTACAAAGGCTCGATCTCGTTCAATTCGCTTGACGAGATTGGCGACAAATATGATTCCGTTAAAGCATTCAATATTATTGCGGAGGGATTCGGACCAGGCGAATCGTTGCCAACGACGGTCGTCGTGAAGACCGATCAGCCGCTGGATACGCCTGAGGGACTGGCAGCACTGGAGCAGGCGAGCCGCGAGCTGGCGAAGGCCGAAGGCGTGAAGGCGGTTCGCAGCGCCACGCGGCCGATGGGCGAAGCGATGGAGCAATTCCTCGTCGCCGACCAGGTAGGCACGCTCGAGGATGGCCTTGGACAGAGCGGAGAAGGGCTCGGCAAGATCGGCAGCGGCTTGTCTGAGGCGAGCAACGCGCTGAACGAAAATGCGCCGAAGCTGGCCGAAGCGGTCGACGGTGCGGGGGAGCTCGTCTCCGGCACGAATGAGCTGAAGACGGGCGTCGAGCAGCTTGGCGCCGGTCTGAGCAAGATCGAGCAAGGGCTGCTGGACGGCTCAGCCGGAGCGAAGGAATTGACCGCCGGGCTTGAGCAGGCGCATGCCAGCGCGGTTCAATTGGCTGCTGCGAGCAAGGAGCTTGCGGGCAGCTATGAGCACCTTGGCGGCGGTCTGGATCAGTTGACCGGCGCCTATAGCGCAGTCGCTGCTGAGCAGGCGAAGCTGGCGGAAGGGCTCTCTGGCGTGCAGCAAGGCTTAAGCGGGCTGACGGACAATTATCCTGGACTGGCGGAAGATGCCGCATTCCAGGAGGCGCTTGGCGCGCTCGGCCAGCTGCAGCAAAGCGCTGCCGGCGTTCACGCCCAGCTTGCGCAGATGAACGCGCAGCTTGGCGCAATCAATACCGGCATGAAGCAGGCGAATGCGGGCTTCACGCAAGCTTCGCAAGGCCAATCCGCGCTTGCAGGCGGACTTGAACGATTGGCAGCTGGCATTGCCGAGCTGCAGAAGGGCATTGCGCAAGCAGCGGCAGGTCAAGGGCAGATCGTCACCAAGCTGCCGGGCGTAACGCAGGGTCTTGGTCAACTGACAGAAGGGCAGAAGGAGCTGCAGTCGGGCTTCGCGGCGCTTGGCGATCAGCTCGGCGAGCTGACAAGCGGACTCGACGATAGTGTTAGCGGACTTACGCAAGTGACGGATGGCCTGCAGTCGGCTGGAGGTTACTTGAATGGTTTGGCAGATTCGCCGAATAAACAAATGACGGGCTGGTATATTCCCGAAGAAGCGATTGCGAACGAGGAGTTCCAATCGGCACTTAATGTGTATATGTCCGAGGATCGCCACACGGCTAAGTTCGATGTCGTATTCCGTACAAATCCTTACGAGCAAGATACAATGGCTGAAGTTCCTTCGCTCGAAGCAGCCGTGGAACGGGCACTGAAAGGCACGGCATATAGCGATGCCGAGATTGCAATCGGCGGCGTGACGAGCATTAACCACGATCTGAGCAATATATCGTCGGCCGATTATTCGAAGACGGTTGTGCTCATGCTGATCGGCATAGCGATTATTCTGATCGTGCTCTTCCGTTCAATCATTATGCCGCTCTACATGATCGCCTCGCTGCTCGTTACGTTCTACACTTCGATGGCGATTACGGAAGTTATATTCGTACGTTTGCTCGGTTACTCGGGCGTCAGCTGGGCCGTGCCGTTCTTCGGCTTCGTCATGCTGGTGGCGCTCGGCATCGACTACAGCATCTTCTTAATGGATCGATTCAAGGAATATCGTCACCTGTCGCCTTCCGAGGCGATCCTTGAAGCGATGAAAAATATGGGTACCGTCATTATGTCCGCTGCCGTCATTCTCGGCGGCACGTTCGCGGCGATGCTTCCATCGGGAGTCATGTCGCTGCTGCAAATTGCAACGATCGTCCTGTGCGGATTGTTCTTGTATGCGATGGTTATGCTGCCGCTGTTCATACCGGTCATGGTACGCATGTTCGGCCCAGCCAACTGGTGGCCGTTCATGGGACGCGAGCGTGATGCCGACTCAGGCGCTTCCATCGGTTCGCACGGTCAGCGAGCTCGCATTGCCTCGCATGACCCGAAGTAAGTCAGGGGTTTGTTGATCATTCAAAGAGGCCGTCCCAATAGCCAGTATGCTGTTGGGACGGTTTCTTGTTGTTTATGTGGAGGTTTTATATGAGATAGAGATCGTTTCTATATCTATTTCTCGCAAGTAAGTTGAAATTGGTGGAATAGATATACTTTTTAACTTTATTCGTCATGAGGCTTGGTGTTGGTTTGGGATTCGTATAACTCAAAGACCCCATACGCCACTGAATAGTGGAATATGAGGTCCTTGTCGCGAGTCTTGATCATGCAACTAAAATTTCTTCGTCCGTTGCAGCTCCAGCTGTGGTTCGGCGGCGGATGCCGCAGCTTCCTGCTGAGGGAACTGCAGCTCATACAGCTGCTTGTACCTGCCTTGTGCCGCAAGCAGCTCATCATGCGTGCCAGATTCGAGGATGACGCCTTTATCCAGCACGTAGATCGTATCGGCCTGCTGAATCGTTGACAGCCGATGCGCGATGACGAGGCAAGTGCGGCCTTCGAGCAAGTGCGCGAGAGCATCTTGAATCGACTTCTCGGATTCCGTATCGAGCGAGGAGGTTGCCTCGTCCAGTATGATAACGGCTGGATTTTTCAGTATGGCGCGGGCGATCGATATGCGCTGCTTCTGTCCACCGGACAGCTTCACGCCTCGTTCCCCGATCTGGGAGTCATAGCCTTGCGGGAACGACATAATGAACTCATGTGCGCTTGCAGCCCCCGCGGCAGCCTCGATTTCTTCATCGGACGCGCCTTGCTTCCCATAGACGATGTTCTCGCGTATCGTACCGTTCAGCAGCACAATATCCTGCGAAACGATGCCAAGATGCGATCGCAAAGACGCCAGCTTCAAATGCTGAAGCGAAATGCCATCGAGCGATACCGTACCCTCCTGGGGGTCATAGAACCGCGTCATCAAATGCGTAATCGTCGACTTGCCGGCACCGGAAGATCCGACGATGGCGGTAATCTTGCCAGGGGCAATCTCGAATTCAAAGTTCGTCAGCACCGGCACATCATTGTGATAGGCGAAGCTGACGTTGTCGAAGACGACGTGCCCTTGCACATGGGTCAGCGTAGTAGCGTCCGGAGCATCGGCAATCTGCGGCTGCGTTCCTAATATATCGACGATTCGCTCGTAAGCGGCAGCCGATTGTTGAATGGTATTAATGGTGCGGCTGAAGCGGCGTATCGGATTTTGCAGCAGGCGAAGGTATGCCATAAAGGCAACGATGGTGCCGATCGTCATGCTTCCGTCCATCGTGAAGCGTGCTCCGAACAGCAAGACGGCAGCAAGTCCAATGAACAAGAGCATGTCGATCACCGGCTCGAATACAGCCCGCGTCTTCACGGCATGCAGATTGGCCTTCATATTGCTCTCACTTCGCAGTGCAAAGCGATCCGCCTCGAAGTCTTCGTTGGAAAATGATTTAATGAGTCGAATGGATGATAACGTATCTTGCAGATGGTTGCTTACCTCGGCAACCGTCTCTTGCACTTTCTTAAATGCCGCTCGCATCCTCTTGCCGAAAAATTGCGTCGTAAGGAGCATTAGCGGAAACGTTGCGAGCACGATGAGCGTTAACTGCCAGTTGATCCACATCATATAAGCGGCGACGGCGATGAAGGTGAACCAGTCGGTTATGATCGACATCATGCCTGACGAGACGAGCTGCTGAAGCATGTTCACATCGTTCGTGACGCGCGACATTAGATCACCTGTGCGGTTGCGGTCGAAGAAGCCGATATCAAGCCGCTGGATATGCCGATACAGCTCGCCGCGTATGTCGTACACGGCGCGCTGGCCGACAGAAGCCATTAGTAAGCTGCTTAAATAGTTAAACAGCCCTAGCAGCAGCGCCGTACCTAGAACGCCCAGCGCTACCCAAATTAAGCTGTCGTAACGCTGACTCGGAATGATGTCGTCAATCGTCCATTGCGTAAGACGCGGAATGGCGAACTCTAGCAGCGACACGGCGATGATACAGATGAAGGCGGCTGCCATGAGCATCCATTGCGCTCGCACATGGAGAAACATTCGCTTGTACATGCTCCATATACTGCCGCGAGCTGGTTTCTTGGCCGGTAAAGGCGGCATTCGATTGCCCATAAAACCTGGATTCGGGTTCATGCTCGCATCACTCCGTTTCCTCGATAGCCCCGGTTGCTTGCTGCGCATATGCATCAAGCAAAGTATTGATCTGCTGCTGCTGCTGCGATAACAGCGATTGAAGCTTGGACGAGAGCTCCTTGCTTGCCGAAGCTTCTTGTTCGGCGCGCGTCACAAGACGAAGCAGGTCGAAGGACTCGTTCGATAGTCCAAGCTTGCGTCTCATCTTCTCGAATCGATAGGCTTCCACTTCCGGGGGCAGTTTCCCGTCCTCGTCACGTTTGGGCCGCTCGGGAAGCAGGGAGAGCGCGGATCGTCCTTGTTCGGTGATCGAGTAAACCTTTTTGCTGCCGTCGTCCTCTCTGACCGAGACGAAGTCTTTCTCCTCAAGCGCTTGCAGTGTCGGATAAATGCTGCCTGCGCTAGGAATATAGAGACCGCCGGATTGCTCCTCCAGCGTCTTCATAATCTGATAGCCGTGCATCGGCTCCTCGGCGAGCAGTCTGAGCAGCGCAATCTTCACGCCGCCGCGGCCGAAGTAACGTTTGCCGGAGCCAGGTTCTTTATGTGGATGCATAGTAGGTCTCACCTCGCTTGTATAATACGATATATCGTAATATTAAGTTAACGATATATCGTATTGAAGTCAATAGCCGTTTTTCTATCTTCGTAATGGTGTGCCTCTTATCATCATTGACAATGATTATTATTATTATTTACAATATCAGAAATTTTTAAGTAACTTACAGCGATTAACGTTAGAGTAATGCTTGAAACGGATTTTAATCTGCCATTGGTGTGATGATCTAGACTGCCCGTTGTGGTAAAATAAGAGCAAGGTTACTCATTTGATCTTCTATGGATGTGCCGAAAGCATGAACTTCAAAAACGACCACTTTCTCGAAAGAATCTTCTCCTTGCTCAGATGGTATTCTTAGTAGTTGCTGAAATTGTATGCGCTTACTATTTTCGACATGCGAATGTGGATACGTGGTGCGTTGTCGCAGTGAATGGACGGAGGATGTCTTGAAAGCAGCTGGCATTTTATTATATTCCGCTAAGAAACAAGGCCGTAACTGTATTGTATGGGGAGTTGCCGACCGATAAATAAGGTAGGACACAACGAAATATGCGCTACGGGGAGGGTATGGAATGGATAACAAGTGGAGGAAGCTCGAGCTCGGCTGGAATAAGCTTTTGCTGCTACTCGTACTTGTGTTTATCTTGCTCAGCGGGTGCGCCTCTCATAACGAGAACATAACCAGACAAGAAAGCAGTCCGCCTGGTGTGACGGATCGTATTACGATTAGGATTGCACAGAGCTTGCCTAATGATGTGCGAACCAAATCGTTGAAGGCGCTTATTCAAGCTTTTGAACGGCTGCATCCAAACATTAAGGTTGAACTCGTATCAACCGACTATGCCACGGCGGATGAGACGATAATGAAGCTGCTAGGCGAGGAGCAAGGGATAGATATTGTAGAAGTGAGAACCGGCAATATGCAATCCTTTATCTCGGAGGGACTTATTGAAAATCTTCAACCCTATGTTGCGCAATGGGACAAATATAGCATGTTAAGCGAGAACGCTCGTACTGCTGCAACCAATCTAGACGGTACGCCTTACTACATTCCGAGCGGTCTATACCAGTCACAATTGTATTACCGGAAGGATCTGTTCGAGGCGAAGGCGCTTCAAGTGCCTGAAACGTGGGAACAGTTGTATTATGTCGGGAAGCAGCTTACGAGCGCTCCGCGCAACCAATTCGGCTATGCCTTCCGGGGGGGAACGGGTGCAACCCGAATGTTGAATCAGATCATCCAAGCGTACAACAGCGACGATGTGAACCTGGGAGAGCCGATGTATAGACATGACGGAAGGTCCATATTTGCCTATGATGGAGCTCTTCAAGCTATAGAGCTGTATCGTAATATTTACGCCGATACATCGCCTCCGGAATCTATTAATTGGGGGTTCAACGAGCAGGTAGAAGCGTTCGCGAACGGCATGACGGCAATGCTGATTCAAGATTCGGACGCGATCGCTCTTATTGAGGAGAAGCTTGCGTATGGCATCTGGGCTACTGCTCCGCTTCCAGCTGGACCGGGCGGCGTATCTTATTACAGTGTCGGCGGGGCGGGATGGGGAATATCGTCCAAGTCGGGCCATAAGAATGAGGCTTGGGAGCTGATCACCTTCTTATCGTCGACAGACAACCATATGAAGTTTGCCAAAGATACCGGCGTTATACCGATCTATAACAATGTGGACGACTCGGAGTTTTTCAAAACTGGCGCGTTCGCTCCGTATATTCTTATGAATAACAATCCTGTACGCTATGCGGGAACGAGAACATTAGGCGGCTTTGCTCAAAATGGGGATTACACGCAAAATGGACCGGACATGCTAAGAAAGTATTTACGTGGAGATTGGACGGGAGAGCATCTGTTAGAACAGCTTGACGAGATGTGGAAACGATCGCCTGAGTAGGAACATACAAGCGTAACGATGAATGGACGTTGCTTCATTCGCTTACACTATCTCTATATGCAGTTTGACCTTCTCCTGCATCGCCGATACGATAAGAGGGATAGTCGATTAGGTGAAAGGAAGAGTAAAGTCTATGAAACGCTTATTAATTGTATTTACAGGCGGGACCATTGGCAGCAGAAGCGCAGGCCGCGAGATTCAGGTGAATGAGTCAGGCTCGTATGCCTTGCTTGACGCTTATCAGGCTAGCGGCTTGAAGCGCGACGAAGTCGTATTGGATACGATTCAGCCTCTTAATATTTTGAGCGAAAATATGACGCCGAATCATTGGAGCACTTTAGCCGCCACGCTCAAGGGAGCGGACTGGCGGTCCTATGCGGGCATTATTGTGACACATGGCTCCGATACGCTCGCTTATTCAGCGGCGATGTTCAGCTACTTGTTCGCTGACATTACAATACCGCTCGTGTTCACGGCGAGCAATTATCCTTTAGAAGACGAGCGGAGCAACGGTCTCGCTAACTTCAGCCATTCAATAGATTTCATATTGGACGGCGAGCTGCCGGGCGTTTTTGTCGTCTATGCGAACGACAAGTCCGAACCCATTGTCTATCTCGGTACTCGGATTACGCAATGCGAATCGTTCACCGATCAGTTTCGTTGTCCGTATGACTTGCCTTATGGCAAAGTGGTCAATCGTAAGTTTGTACGGCTTGCGCATGACCATAATCCGACACCGGAGCAGCTTCGCGGCCGCAAGGATTCCGGCTTGGCGGAATGGCAAAGTGAATCGCTTGCTATAGATTCAAGCATCGTATACGTGAAGCCTTATCCGGGATTGAATTATAGCTATTATCGGTTTGGCGAGGGCGGAGAGCGGCGGCCGAAGGCGATTCTGCATGATCTTCATCATTCGGGAACGGCTTGTGCGGTAGATGAAGAACCGTATTCCCTTACTCGATTTATTGAAGCTTGCCAGGCACAGCAGATTGACGTCTACCTTTGTCCGATCAAAGACAATTCGGATTCTATGTATTCCTCATCGCTGAAGCTGATTGAGGCGGGAGCGATTGTGATCGAGAAGCTATCGGTAGAAGCGGCGCTTACGAAGCTCATGTTGGGATGGGGCTTATATGGGGGATCGGATGACGATGCTCGCGAAAGCGTTAAGTCGTTCGTGACGGGCGCGTCTATCTTTTACGAGAGGAATGAAGCGTGCGATGTTCATTGATAGGGCGGAATTTCTAACGGCAGAGCCGCTGGCTCGGCTGATATCTTTTTACAACGAAACGCTTCAGTTTCCGATCGTAGACGAAGGCTTGAGCGGACGCGTTACGTTTCAGGCGGGCAGCTCCCGATTGGCTTTTGTATCCGTTGAGAGTGCAGAGAACAATCCTTATTACCATTTTGCGTTCAATATTCCATCGAATAAGCTGGATGAAGCGAAGGCTTGGATAAGCCGGCATGTGCAGCTGGGCGTTGAGGCAGGTGAGGATGTCTCGTATAGTGCCTTGTGGAATTCGCATTCGGTCTATTTTGCCGATCCAGCGGGTAATATATTGGAGTTGATTGCGCGTCATACGATGGATAATGAGGTGGACCGACCTTTCGATGCAAAGCAGGATGTGCTGAACATTAGCGAAATTGGGTTGCCGGCGCGCCATGTGCGGTCAACAGTGGATGCACTCGAGGCGCTTGGCATACCGACGTATAAGACGAGAGATGACAGCTTCAATCCGATCGGCGATGATGAAGGTCTGTTCATTATTCGAACGGTAGGGGGCAGGTGGCACTTCACGAATAAGACGGCGGAGAGCTTCCCTATACGTGCTGACATACGAGGGCTCGGTGAGTTACATTTGTATGAGAGCGGTCAGCAGCTCGTCATCGAGCAAAATTAATAATAAGTAGAGTAGAGGAGAATATGCGATGGGACAAACGGTTTTGCAGGTAGGAGATCAGGTGCCTAATTTTAAGCTACAGGCATCTAACGGCAAGGAAGCGGCACTTGCTGATTATGCAGGCAAGAAGCTTGTTATTTATTTCTACCCGAAGGATATGACGCCGGGCTGTACGACCGAATCTTGCGACTTCCGCGACTTCAACGGACAGTTCGCTGCGCATAATACGGCTGTTATCGGCATTAGCCCAGACGATCTGATGTCGCATGAGCAATTCATCGAGAAGCATGAGCTGCCGTTCCTGCTGCTGTCGGATACGGAGCACACCGTGTCGGAGCTGTTCGGTGTATGGAAGCTACGCAGTTGGGAAGGCAAGGAGTTCATGGGCATTGAACGCTCGACATTCCTGCTGGATGAGCAAGGCAAGATCGCCAAGGAGTGGCGCAGCGTGAACGTAGAAGGCCACGCAGCCGAAGTGCTCGAGGCCGCTAAGAGTCTGTAACGAACCAAGGGATACCCCAAAGCGCTTGAGAGCGCTTTGGGGTATCCCTTTCTGTTTTGCTGGCGCTGAGCGCCGCCACAACCGAAATAGCGCAAAAACCTTACGCTATTTCGCACACAAACCCCAAACCACCCCAAATAGCGCAAGAACGTTGCGCTATTTACCGCCACGGCCGCTCCAACCTCCGC